>NZ_JAHFZF010000014.1 GCF_018619435.1 Rhodoferax sp. U11-2br
GGAGCTGGCCTTGCGCCAACTGGAGGCCGAACAAAGGCGCCAGCAGCTGGCTACCCAGGAACGCGAGCAAATGGCCTGTGAACGCCGCTTTGGCCAGACCGTGCGCCAGTACAAACAAGCCCTGGAACAGGTGCACAGCAACCCCAGGGAAGTGATGACGCAATGCCGGGGTATGGTCGATGGGTTTGTGACCGACATGTTGAGCTCGGGTGAGTCTGCCATCCGCCTGCTCTCCGACAGCATGGGTGACAAGCTGGCGCTGCACCCGGTCAACGTCAGCGTGATCGCCCTGCTGCTGGGCAAGCAGCTGGGCCTGAGCGCATCGGAGCTGACCGACCTTGGGCTGGCCGCGTTTTTCCATGACATTGGCAAATCCGAATTGCCGGATCGGGTGCGCTGGCTGGAGGACAGTTTTTCGGCCCACGAGAACAAGGCTTACCAGGAACACGTGGCCCTTGGCGTCATTCTGGGCAAACGACTGGAGCTGCCGCCCGCCGCCCTGGTTGCCATCGCCCAGCACCACGAGATGGCAGACGGCAGCGGTTTTCCCAAACGCATCCAGGGCGAATCGATGTCGAAGCTGGCCAAGATTCTGGCGCTGGTCAACCGCTACGAGGGCTTGTGCAACCCGAGCCGTCCCGCCGCTGCCATCACCCCGCATGAAGCGCTGGCACTGATTTTTGCCCAGTACCGGCCGCGCTTTGATACCACCGTGCTGCGCACCTTCATCCGCATGATGGGGGTGTACCCGCCGGGCTCGGTGGTGCAGCTCAGTGATGAGCGTTTTGCCACCGTGGTCTCGGTCAATTCGGCCCGGCCTCTCAAACCACGGATTTTCATTTTTGACCCACAGGTTCCCAAACACGAAGCCCTGTTGCTGGACCTGGAAAGCATGCCTGAACTGGGCATCAAACGCAGTCTCAAACCCAGCAGCCTGCCGCGTGCTGCATTGGATTACCTGTCACCGCGCCAACGCATTTGCTACTTTTTTGAGCGCGCCGTGGACCCCGCATTGGAAGGAACAGCAGCATGAAACGCATCTCCTGGAAGCCCCTGATCGAAGGGCTGCTGGAATCGGTCTGGCTGGTAGACCCGGTGGATTTGCGCATTCTGGCGGTGAACCAGGCCGGCTGTGACTTGCTGGGCCTGAGCCGGGACCAGATGCTGGGCAAACCCGTCATCGAACTGGCCGCATCCCCCGAAGACCAGTTCTTCTGGGAAGACGTGGCCCAGGGGCTGGTCGACAGCATCCATTCAGAAACCCTGTTGCGTGGCGCCGATGGGGTGGCGGTGGCCGTGGAGCGGCGTGTCAGCCTGGTCTGGCCGGAGGCTGACCGCTCGGTCTACTTGGTGGGCCTGCGCGACCTGCGCCAGCAGCGCCACACCGAAAACGAGCTGGAGAAACGTGTGGCCGAGTTGCGTGCCACGCTGGAGTCCACCGCCGACGCCATCCTGGTGAGTGACCTTGACGGTGTGATCCGCAACTACAACCGGCACTTTGCCAAACTGTGGTCGGTGCCCGAGGCGATGCTGCTGCACCGCGACGACAAGGCCCTGTACGCCCATCTGGCCAGCCAGGTCAGCGACCCTGCGCACTACCAGCAACGCCTGCAAGAGATCAACAACAACCCCTTGCTGGAAACCTCCGACATCCTGGTGCTCCACAGCGGCCGCGTGCTGGAGCGGGTCACCCAGTCGCAGTACAGCCGTGGCCAAGCCACCGGGCGGGTGTTTTCGTTTCGGGACATCACCCAGAGCCTGCAGACCGAATCCCAGCTCAAACTGGCGGCCAAGGTTTTCGAGTCCAGCCTGGAGGCGATTTTCATCACCAACCAGGAGCTGCGTATTCTGGCAGTCAACCCGGCCTGCGAAACCCTGACCAAGGGAGCGCAGGACAAGCTGCAGGGGGCCACCCCGAGCGACCTCTTTTTTGACCCGCAACACGCCGAGGTGGTCGCCGACGCCCACAGCAAGCTGCTCGAACACGGGCTCTGGCGCGGCCAGCTCTGCCTTCGCAAGTCAGACCTGTCGACCTGCGCGGTCCATGTCTCCTGGGTGCTGCTGCGCGACGACCACGGCCAGGTGTCACACACCATCTGCTTTTTCCGTGACCTGACCGAAGAACATGCGGCGCAAAAACGCATCGAACAGCTGGCCTACCACGACGCCCTGACCGGCCTGCCCAACCGCCTGCTGCTGTCGCAGCGTGCCGGTTTTGCGTTGCGCGTGGCCGAGCGCAATGGCTGCGAATGTGGTGTGTTTTTCATCGACCTGGACCGCTTCAAGAACATCAACGACTCGATGGGCCACACCTTTGGTGACCGAGTGCTGGTGGATGTGGCACAGCGGATCAAGAACTGCCTGCGTGAGACCGACACCCTGTGCCGCCTGGGAGGTGACGAGTTTGTGATCTTCCTGCAGGAGCTCGACGCCCGCGGTGCCGAGGTGCTGGCGCAGCGCATCCTGGACGCGATGGTGGAGGCCTTCCAGATCGACGACATGTCGTTTTCAGTGGGTTGCAGCATCGGTGTAGCGCTGTACCCGGAGGACGGCAAAACGCTCGACACCCTGATCAAATGTGCCGACACCGCGATGTACCTGGTCAAGTCGCGTGGCCGAGGCAGCTTCCGGTTTTACCAACCGCAGATGAATGTCAACCTGCTGTCACACCTGAAAATGGACCACGCCATGCGCCAGGCCATGGACAAGGGCCTGTTCCGGCTGCATTACCAACCGCAGATTTCACTGGCCAACGGCAGCCTGCAGGGCGCCGAGGCGCTGGTCCGCTGGACCGACGACGAACTCGGTGAGGTGCCACCCAGCATGTTCATACCGCTGGCCGAAGAGTCAGGTTTCATCACCACCTTGGGCACCTGGGTGCTGGAAGAGGCGGTGCGCCAGGCCAGCGTGTGGCAAAAGCGGGGCACACCCGTCACAGTGTCGATCAATGTGTCGGCGCTGCAGTTCCACCAGGCCGATTTTGTCGAGACGGTGGCGGCTGTGATTCGTACCGCCGGGCTGGCGCCGCAGCTGCTGGAACTCGAACTCACCGAGTCGATCCTGATCCG
The DNA here is from genome assembly GCF_018619435.1 of Rhodoferax sp. U11-2br. Classification (GTDB taxonomy): domain Bacteria; phylum Pseudomonadota; class Gammaproteobacteria; order Burkholderiales; family Burkholderiaceae_C; genus Rhodoferax. The sequence goes on from NZ_JAHFZF010000014.1 coordinate 3,069, forward strand.
CGATGCCAACGAGACCATGGCCCGCCTGCACGCCCTGGCCGACCTGGGCGTGGCGCTGTCGATTGATGACTTTGGCACCGGTTACTCCAGCCTGGCGTATCTGAAGCGTTTTCCGATCTCCAAACTCAAGATCGACCGCTCCTTTGTCACCGGCCTGCCCGACGACGAGGGTGACCGCGCCATCGTCAGCGCCACCATCGGTATGGCGCGCGGGCTCAAATTGAAGGTGGTCGCCGAAGGGGTTGAGACCGAAGCCCAGCGCGACTACCTGGCCAGCCTGGGCTGTGAGTCGTTCCAGGGCTTCCTGTGCACCCCGGGCCTGGGTGTGCAAGCGTTTGAACACTTCATGACCCAGTTGCCTGACACAGCCAGCATGCCGCTGGACCGCCAGAGACTTACAATCTCATAAGCAAAAATAGGCATTCGCCCTTGCATACAAAGCCAAAATAGCTCCATTTTTTATAGCAGCTATCCATCCACACTGCCCCATGCAAGTCACCCGCATCATTGCCATCCGCCACGGTGAAACTGACTGGAACGTGGACAAGCGCATTCAGGGCCAGCTGGACATTCGCCTCAACGATGTGGGCCTGTGGCAGGCCACACGGGTGGCGCAAGCGCTCGGTGACGAAGTGGTGGACGCCCTCTACGCCAGCGACCTGTTGCGCGCCTGGCAAACCGCCCAGGCCATCGCCGAGGTGACGGGCTGCCCACCCAGCCCTCACGTGGGTCTGCGCGAGCGCGGGTTCGGCCAGTTTGAAGGCCTGACCTATGCCGAGATCGAGGCCAGCTGGCCCGACATGTCTCGGCAATGGCGCCAACGCGAACCGCTATGGGCCCCGCCAGGCGGTGAATCCCTGGTGGCGCTGCGCGAGCGGGTGTTGGCCACGGTCAGCGGCCTGGCAGCGCAACACATCGGCGGGCAGATCATTGTGGTGGCGCACGGTGGTGTGATGGACATGTTGTACCGGCTGGCCACCGGGCAGGGCCTGCAAGCCCCACGCGCCTGGGAACTGGGCAACGCCGCCATCAACCGCCTGCTGTGGACCCCCGACGGGCTCACCCTGGTGGGCTGGGCCGACACCAGCCACCTGGATCAGGCCGTGCGTGACGAAAGCATCAGCTAAAGCCAAGCAGCATCCAGGCGGCCCACCGGCCGCCTGAAACCCTACCCCTTTGGGGATAGAAGCCTTGTTTCCCAGCGACATTGGCAGCATTCTTGCGACGGCCATCCTGGCGCGTACCTGCGCTGCCGTCCTCTTTGTTGCTGAACTACCCAAGGAAACACTGTCATGAAACTGCGTCACTATCTGGTGCTGATGGGCCTGAGCTGTGCACTGGCCTCCCAGGCGGCCGAACTGCCCGAACTGCGTATTGGCACCGATGCCACCTACGAGCCGTTTGAATACAAAAGCCCCGACGGCAACATTGTCGGTTTTGAAGTTGACCTGGCCAACGCCTTGTGCGCCGAGATGAAACGCCGCTGTGTGTTTGTCGAATCGCCCTGGGACGGCATCATCCCATCCCTGATGGCCAAGAAGTTCGACATGATCCTGTCGGGCATGACGGTGACCGATGCACGGCGCAAGACCATCAACTTCAGCGACAAGATCACCGACATCCCCTACCGCGTGATCATCAAACGCGGCAGCGGCCTGGACGGCTCACCCAAGGCCCTGGCCGGCAAACGCGTGGGTGTGCAAAAAAGCACCACTGAAGCCGACTTTGCCGACAAATACTATGCCAAGGCCGGTGCCACCGTGACCCGCTACGACTCCACCCAGGACAGTTACCTGGACCTGGCCGCCGGTCGGGTGGACGCGCTGGTGGGCAACCTGGTGGAGATGCAGATGGGTTTTCTGGACAAGCCCGAAGGCAAACCCTTTGAGTTTGCCCCCTATGAACTCAAGGACCCGGTGATCCTGGGCTACGGCACCGGCATTGGCATGCGCAAGAGCGACACCAAGCTGTTGGCGCAGGTCAACGCCGCCATCAAAGCCATCCACACCAACGGCAGCTACAAAACAATTGCGGCCAAGTACTTCAGCTTTGACGTCTACGGCAAATAGGCCCAGCCGGGGCCCGGACCTCAGGTCACCGAATAACGCCCCGGCTTGTGGTTGACCCACAAAAACAGGCTCATCAGCACCGCCGCCAGCACCGAATAGGCCACCCGCTGCGGCGTCACCACCAGCAGCGCCAGCAGCACCACCACCGAGTCCACGATCATTTGCACCTTGCCCGCGCGAATGCCATGGGCTTTTTGCAGGTACAGCGTGACGATGGTGGCACCACCCAGGCTGGCCCGGTGGCGCGCCAGAAACAGGCAGCCCGAGCCCAGCAGCAAACCACCCACAATGGCCGCGTACAAGGGGTGGATCTGGCCAATCTCAAACACCTGGGGCGACCACTCGGTCATCAGCGACAACAAGGCAATCGCCAGAAAGGTCTTGAGCGTGAACTCACGCCCCATACGCGTCCAGGAAAACCAGTAAAACGGCAGGTTCACCACAAAAAACAGTTTGCCAAAACTCACGCCGGTGGCGTAGTGCAGAACAAAGGCCAGACCGGCCGTGCCCCCGGTCAGCAAACCGGCCTGGTTGAACATCAACAAGGCGAGTGACACAAACAAGGTGCCGGTAAAAATGCCTTGTGTGTCATCAAACACAGTGTGGCGCTCAGGAGGTTGTGGGTGGGGCGTGTCCATGGGTGAGGTCTTGCATGATTTGTGCCAAAAAGGGGGATAGTGTCGGTGCGAAAACCAGCCAAGGGGCGGCCCGGAACCTGAACGGTAGCGCGTTGTTCACAATAACCCACACGGCAGCCCACACCAAACGCCACAACGGCGCCACCTGAAACCGACTAAAACCATAGCTGCAACCCCAGGAAAGATCTGGGCTGAAGGCCAAATCCTGATACAAACCGGCAAAGCAGCCTGGCCCAGCAACAGGCTGACACGGAACTCATTTAACCTGGCCAGACTCCATCCTTCTTTGTGAACCAAGGACCGACCATGCAGCTTTCCAGATTTGCCCCCTTGTGCGTCGCGGCGGCGTGGGCCGCCAGCACCCTTGGCAGCCCCGCCTGGGCGCATGACGAGGCCACGCTGGACGCGATGGTCTCTGCCCACGGTGGGCAATTACGCATGGCAGGCATCTACCACTTCGAGCTGGTGGTGGCGCCTGTTGCGATGGCAGGCCAGGGGGTGACGGTTCAGGTGTATGTGACCGACCACCTGGGCCAGAACATCAACACCACCCAGGCCAGCGGTTCGGTCAGCTTCGTGAGCGGCACCCACCGCACCCAGGTCAGCCTGAGCCCCCAGGGCGACAACGCCCTGGCAGGCAGCCTGGCGCAGCGCCCCAAACCGGGCACCCAGGCCGTGGTGTCAATTGCCCCCGTGCCTGGGCAAGCCCCGCTGCAGGCCCGGTTCACACGTCTACAGGCCAAGCCGATACCGGCAGGCCACAAACCCACGAACCACGCGGAGATGCCCAAGGATGCGGCGCATCAGCATTGAGCCCCGTGGTTGGTGCGCCCCACCGGCCACGGCACGCTGACCTTGTGCACCCGTTGTGGACAATCTCACCGGCTTTTTGGGACACACTTTTTCAGCAGCACCAGGAGAATCTCACATGGCACAGTACACCGCCGACATCGTGTGGCAGCGCGAGGGCCAGGACTTCCTGGACAACCGCTACAGCCGCAAACACCTGCTGCGTTTTGATGGCGGCGTGGAGGTGGCGGGGTCCTCCTCGCCCCATGTGGTGCCACTACCGATGTCGGATGCAGCGGCCATCGATCCGGAAGAGGCTTTTGTCGCCTCGCTGGCGAGCTGCCACATGTTGTGGTTTCTGTCGATCGCGGCCAAAAAGCGCTTCTGTGTGGACCGCTACCATGACTCGGCAGTGGGTGTGATGTCCCAAAACGAGCAGGGCAAGTTGGCCATGACGGTGGTGACCTTGCGCCCGGCCGTCAGCTTTTCTGGCGAGAAGCAACCAACCCGCGCGCAGATTGAAGCCTTGCACCATGAGGCACACGAGGCCTGTTACATCGCCAATTCGGTGAAATCCGAGGTTCGCTGCGAACCCGTTGTCTGAAGCAGCCACCTGGCGCAGCCATTCGTCACCTCGCCAAACACTATCTAAGCGATAGCTTTCAGCCCTTATCTCAAAAGGGCTAGAGGCCAATTTCTTCTATAAAACCCGTGGACCAGCCAAGCCCGGCTCAGACACTGAACATGTCCACCCCACCAGCCTGATTCGCGGGGGGCGTCACGCCCAGATGCCGGTAGGCGGCCAGGGTTGCGATACGGCCGCGCGGGGTGCGTTGCAGGTAGCCCTGCTGGATCAGGTAGGGTTCGATCACGTCTTCAATCGTTTCACGCTCTTCACCGATGCTGGCGGCGATGTTGTCCAGCCCCACCGGGCCACCGTCAAAGCGGTGGATCACCGCCTCCAACAACTTACGGTCCATCAAATCGAAGCCTTGCGGGTCCACGTCCAGCATGGCCAGTGCGCGGTTGGCAATGTCGAGCGTGATCTCACCCACGCCTTTGACGTCAGCATAGTCGCGCACCCGGCGCAGCAGCCGGTTGGCGATGCGCGGTGTGCCACGGCTGCGCCGGGCAATCTCGAAACCGCCCTCTGGGTTGGTCGGCACATTGAGCAGGCCGGCGCTGCGTTTAACAATGCGCGCCAGCTCCTCAGACGTGTAGAACTCCAGCCGCGCCACGATGCCAAAACGGTCCCGCAGCGGGTTGGTCAACATGCCGGCACGGGTGGTGGCTCCCACCAGGGTGAAGGGTTGCAGGTCGAGCTTGATGCTGCGCGCCGCCGGGCCTTCCCCAATCATGATGTCGATCTTGTAGTCCTCCAGCGCGGGGTAGAGGATTTCCTCAACCACCGGGCTCAGGCGGTGGATCTCGTCGATGAAGAGCACATCGTTTTTTTCCAGATTGGTCAGCAGCGCCGCCAAATCCTTGGGTTTTTCGAGCACCGGGCCGCTGGTTTGCCGCAGATTGACGCCCAATTCGGCGGCGATGATGTGGCTCAGCGTGGTTTTGCCCAGGCCGGGCGGGCCAAACAGCAGCACATGGTCCAGCGCCTCGTCGCGTTTTTTGGCAGCGCTGATAAAAATCTCCAGCTGCTCGCGCGCCTTGACCTGGCCCACATAGTCGTCCAGCAACTTGGGGCGCAGGGCGCGCTCAATCGCCTCCTCGTTGGGTGAGGCGGGCGCGTTGGACACCACCCGTTTGGCGGGCGCCGGGGCAAAATCGTCGGTTTGGATACTCACTGCGGGCTCGGTTTCTGGGCAAAACAGGCACTATAGCGCTCAATACCTGGGCCAACTCTGCCGATAACATGCCATGCCCTCTTTTCATCGCCGTCAATCAGCCCGGGATTTGACATGAACACACCCCCCACACTGCAGCAGCCCAGACCACACAGCCTGGTGTTGGCCGCCAGCCGGTTTCACGCCCGTGGGTCGCGCCTGGCCTGGGCGCTGATGCTGGGTGGCTTGATGTGTGCCGGTGGCTGGTCGGTAAGCCACGCGGCCGACACCACCGACCACAGCGCCAAACCGACCACCGCCGCCAAGACCCCGGCCAAGAGAGTCTCGGCCCCGGTGGAAGCGAGCGCCGAGGCCGAACCGGTCGACCTGGGACAGGACATCAAAAAAGCCCTGCGCGACAAACTGATTGACCGCAAAAAACTGACCTTGGTGATCTCGGACAAACCCGAACCCGCGCCCAAAACCAGCAGCCCCACCCGATCAACAACACCTGCCGCCGCCAGCAGCCGCGCCAAAGCAGAAGAAGTTGTCATGCCCGAGCCCGCCGCACCGGCTGCCGTGGTGCGCCCGCCCGCTGTGGTCGGACGCCCTGCCCCGGTGGCGCACGGGCCGGTGATCAACCCACGCGACAGTCGCGAGTACATCCGGGCCAAGGCCGCCGCGCTGACCGGCCACACCTCACCAGCAGCTGCACACGACAAAGCTGACAGCGGCCATGGCGAGGTGCACTGGAGTTATTCGGGCACCACCGGGCCACAGGCCTGGAGCAAGCTGCAGCCAGAGTTCAGCACCTGCGCGGCAGGCCAGCGCCAGTCACCGATCAACATCGACGACACCGCCACCCTGCAAGGGCCGGCCGAAGCCCTGCAGTTCAACTACCAACCCTCCAACGCGGTGGTGGTCAACAACGGCCACACCATCCAGGTCAACCTGCAGGGCAACAACACCCTGACCGTGCGCGGCAGCACCTACACACTGCTGCAGTTTCACTTCCACACCCCGTCCGAAGAACAGGTCAACTACCGCAACTTTGCGATGGTGGTGCACCTGGTGCACCGCAATGCCGAGGGCCAACTGGCGGTGGTGGCGGTGCTGCTGGAGCCGGGTGAGGCCAGCCCACTGCTCGACAAGGTCTGGACCTACATGCCCTTGGATGTGAATGACACAGTGCGTACCCCTGCCGGGCTGATTGACGTGAGTGAACTGCTGCCCAAAGACCAGCGGTATTACCAGTTCATGGGCTCACTGACCACCCCACCGTGTACCGAAGGGGTGTTGTGGATGGTGCTCAAACAACCCAGCCAGGTCAGTCAGGCGCAGCTGCGCCTGTTCCAGCAGCTCTACCCCAACAACGCCCGCCCGGTGCAACCGCTCAACAACCGGCCAGTGCGCAGCGCCATGTAGCGCGGGCTGGCGGTTTTATTTCGCCAGGCTTTTGAGCGCCAGCTTGATGCCATCACTCACGCCCACGTCCTGCGGCAGGGCTTTGAGGGCAGCGGCGGCTTCGCGGTCGCTGTAGCCCAGCGCCAGCAGGGCCTGCAGGATGTCGGCCTGGGCGTCACTGGCCACACTGGCCACCACACCGATGTCTGGCCCGAGTTTGCCTTTGAGCTCCAACAACAGACGTTCGGCGGTTTTTTTGCCGATGCCCGGCACCTTGATCAGGCGCCCAGCTTCCTGCAGGGTGATGGCTTGTGAGAGTTCGGTCACACTCATGCCCGACAGCACCGAGAGCGCGGTGCGTGGCCCGACACCACTGATCTTGATCAGCTGGCGAAACGCCTCACGCTCGGCCGTGTTGGCAAAGCCATACAAAATTTGCGCATCTTCACGCACCACAAAATGGGTCAGCAGCGTGACCTTGGCGCCAATCTCGGGCAGGTTGTAGAAGGTGCTCATGGGCACCAGCACCTCGTAACCGACGCCGTGGCAGTCGATGATGACCTCGGGCGGGTTTTTGTTGTCCAGCGTTCCGGTGAGCTTGCCTATCATTTTTTACCTATCATCAAAAAGTCTTTGGGTCTGACGGAAAATCGACCCACGCAGGCAGGCCCAACAACCCAGCCGCCAGCCACGGCATGTTGGCCCAACCCCACGGAGCGGTGAAACCGCCGCCCCTATTCAGAGAATTATCAACGTGATCCTTCGCCACCTGTTTTCGCCCCTCAACAACACGCGCCTGAGCCACCTGTGTGGCCCGATGGACGCGCACCTGCGCACCATCGAGACCGCGCTGCAGGTGCGTATTGCACACCGGCACGAGCAGTTCAAGGTGGAAGGCCTCAAGATCCACGCCCAGCGTGCGATGGAGATGCTGCAAGCGTTGTACGAGATGGCAGCACGCCCGATTGAGCCACGCACGGTGCAGCTGATGCTCTCGGGCGACGGCGACGTGAATGGTGCCGACGGCCCATCCCTCAAAACCCGCCGCGCCGATCTGAAACCGCGCTCGATGAACCAGGCGCATTACCTGGACTGCATCGCCAGCTGCGACATCACCTTTGGCATCGGCCCGGCCGGCACCGGCAAAACCTACCTGGCGGTGGCCATGGCGGTGGACGCCCTGCAGCGCAGCACGGTGCAGCGCATTGTGCTGACGCGCCCGGCGGTCGAGGCCGGTGAACGCCTGGGCTACCTGCCCGGTGACCTGGCGCAAAAGATCGACCCCTACCTGCGCCCGCTGTACGACGCGCTGTATGACCTGATGGGTTTTGAGGCGGTGCAAAAAGCTTTTGAGCGCCAGACGATTGAGATTGCGCCACTGGCCTTCATGCGCGGGCGCACGCTCAATACCGCGTTTGTGATCCTGGACGAGGCGCAAAACACCACGCCCGAGCAGATGAAGATGTTCCTGACTCGTATCGGTTTTGGCTCCAAGGCGGTAGTGACGGGCGACGTGAGCCAGATCGACCTGCCTGCCGACCAGCTCAGCGGCCTGATCGACGCCGAACGCGTCTTGCGTGGTGTGGACGGCATCGCCATGTGCCGACTGACCAGCCAGGACGTGGTGCGCCACCCGCTGGTGGCCCGCATTGTGGACGCCTACGACGCACCGGGCCGTTTTAACCCGCACCCCCGTGTGGATGCCGACATCCTGCCCACATCGGTGGTGCCGGCACCACGTACCCGCAATCGCAAAGCGGCACCGTGATAGGCCACACAACTTATTGATAGCAACCAACCCTTATGCCATCAGGGCCAGAGGCCAATTTCTTAGACAAACCCGCCCCAACACACCATGAACCAACTCACCCTGTCCCTGCAATTTGGCAAGCTGGCTGATGCCGAGTTACACCGCGCTGCGCTGCCGCGCCACAAGGTCACCAAATGGATTCGCCACGCGCTGCAAGACGACGCCGAAATCACCGTGCGCATTGTTGACGCCGACGAGGGCCAGGCCCTGAACCGCGACTACCGGCAAAAAGACTACGCCACCAATGTGCTGACCTTTGACTACACCCAGGAACCCATCGTCACCGCCGACCTGGTGTTGTGCGCCCCGGTGGTGGCCAAAGAAGCCAAAGAGCAGAACAAGACCCTGGAAGAACACTACGCGCACCTGCTGGTGCACGGCGCCTTGCACGCCCAGGGCTGGGACCACGACGAGGACGAGGACGCCCAAGTGATGGAGCTGCGCGAAAGCGAGATCATGGCGCGCCTGGGGTTCGAGAACCCGTATTGACCCCGCCCCGGAACTCTGCGCCGCCACCCGACTCTGAGAGTCTTATGACGTTTCCAAAGTACCTGACCCGCTGGCTGATTGCTGTTTTATTCATAGCTATCAGCCCTTTACCTACCTGGGCTCAGGCACCAAAAAGCATCACAAACGTGGTCACCACCGAACAGGTGCGCGCCGAACTGATGGCCTACGCGCCCGATGGCGTGGACCCCGGCAAAACCGTCTGGGTTGGCCTGCAACTGGCCCACCAGCCACATTGGCACACCTACTGGAAGAATTCCGGCGACTCGGGCCAGCCCACCAGCCTGAGCTGGACTTTGCCCACCGGTGTGCTGGCTGGCGACATTGCCTGGCCCACACCCAAAATCCTGCCGACCGGCAACCTGGTGACCTATGGCTTCAACGGCACGGTGCTGCTGCCGGTGCCGCTGACCATCACGCCCGATTTCAAACCCTCGCTGCTTTCTTCGGAATTGGAAGTCAAGTTACAGGCCAGCTGGCTGGTCTGCAAACTTGAATGTGTGCCGCAGGACGGTGAATTTGTGCTGCGCCTGCCCACCAAAAGCTCTACAGCGCTCAACGCAGGTGTGTTTGAGGCCAGTTTCCAAGCCAGCCCCAAACCACTGGCTGGCCAAAGCCAGATCAGCATCGAAGGCCAGCAGCTCAAGCTGAGCGTCACAGGTCTGCCCGCCGCGCTGCAAGGCCAGAAGCTCGAACTGTTCCCCGAAGTCCCCGAACTGGTGGACGCTGGCGCCGTCTGGACGCAAGCCTGGACCGGTGCAACCTGGACCGCCAGCCTGCCGATCTCACCCCACCGCAGCGACAGCCCCACAGCGCTGCCACTGGTACTGGTGGCTGATGTGGCTGGGCAACGCAGCGGTTTTGCCACCTCCGCACCGATTCAAGGCACCTGGCCCGCCAACCCGCCACCCGGCCAGGCCGCAACAACGCCCGCTCTGCTGAACCCAACGCTGACCGCCGTTCCTGCCACACCCAGCGTGCCCACCAGCTTCTGGCTGGCACTCTTGGGCGCGCTGCTTGGGGGGATGTTGCTGAACCTGATGCCCTGTGTGTTCCCGGTGCTGGCGATCAAGGTGGTGGGTTTCACCCGCCACGCAGACGACCGGCACGGCCATCGGGTGAGCGGCCTGGCCTACAGCGCCGGGGTGGTGCTGTCATTCCTGGCGCTGGGCGCGCTGATGCTGGTGCTGCGCAGCGCGGGTGAACAACTCGGCTGGGGCTTTCAGCTGCAGTCCCCCGCCGTGGTGGCGGCGCTGGCAGCGCTGTTCACACTGATCGGGCTGAACCTGGCCGGGCTGTTTGAGTTTGGCCAGCTGCTACCCAGCCGTCTGGCCACGCTGCAGTCCAGAAACCCTGCCGTCAACGCCTTCCTCTCCGGCGTGCTGGCGGTGGCGATTGCCTCCCCCTGCACCGCGCCGTTCATGGGGGCGTCGCTCGGGTTGGCGCTGGCTTTGCCGCCCTTGCAGGCGCTGCTGCTGTTTGCGGCCCTGGGTGTGGGCATGGCGCTGCCGTATCTGGCGGCGAGCTGGTCACCCGCGCTGGCGCGCAAACTGCCCCGCCCCGGCCCCTGGATGGACACCTTCCGCCGCGCCATGGCCTTCCCGATGTTTGCCACCGTAGTCTGGCTGGTGTGGGTGCTGGGCCAACAAACAGGCATTGACGGCGCAGGCGCCCTGCTGGCGCTGCTGGTAAGCCTGGCGCTGGTGATCTGGGCGTTCACGCTGCGTGGTGCTGCACGCCTGCCAGTTGCTGCTGTATCGATAGTGATCTTGCTAGCTTTGACCTGGGCTATTGGCAAAAATGTCGTGCATTTTGCGGAGCCCACCAGCACCGCCAACACCAGCGCCAACAGCCGGTGGCAGGCTTGGGCGCCCGGCAAGGTGGACGAACTGCTGGCCAGTGGTTCACCCGTGTTTGTGGATTTCACCGCCGCCTGGTGTGTGACCTGCCAGTACAACAAAAAAACCACCCTGGCCAACATCGAACTGCTGGCCGACCTGGAAGCCAAAAAGGTAGTGCTGTTACGCGCCGACTGGACCCGCCGCGACCCGGCCATCACCACCGCGCTAGCGGCACTCGGGCGCAACGGCGTGCCGGTCTATGTGATGTACCAGCCCGGCAAAACGCCGGTGGTGTTGTCTGAGATCTTGTCGGTGGCCGATGTGCGCGGCGCGATGGTGGGCTTGTGATCTCCCCCTGCACACACGCCAGCCTAGCTGTCGAAAGCGCCCGCTTGACGACGACACCCATGTTACGAATTTTTACACTGCCTGCTTGAGCACTGCCCTCGTCCCCACGCGCAGCGCTCACAGGTGCCTTCTCCCAGCTGTTTTGCCGTGATCAGCCCCCAAAAACCTCCGTCCTGAGGGCCGTTGTGCCCCCTCAACGCTTCACATTGATCCGCGACAATGCTCGCTCCTCCTGAAAACACCATGAAAAACAAGACTTTTTCCCTTCTCCCTATCGTCCTCGCCATCGCTGCTGGCTCCATGTTTCCTGGCTCTGCCAGCTTCGCGGCAACACACAAAGCGACCAAACCCGCAGCTCACGCCACCAAAGCCACCGCCACCAAAAAGGTCGCCGCTGCCGCAAACGCCCTGCCGCCACTGGCTGCAGACAACACCTTGGCAGGCACGCCGCCCGCACTGCCCGCCAAAGCGTGGCTGTTGATGGACTTCGACTCTGGCGAGGTGCTCGCCTCGGCCAACGCTGACGAAGCACTGCCACCCGCCTCACTGACCAAGATGATGACCAGCTACATCGTCGAGCAAGCGTTACGCACCGGCAAGCTCAAACCAACCGACCTGGTCTCGGTCAGTGAGAACGCCTGGTGCCGAGGCTCCAGCACCGAGTCGTGTATGTACCTGCCACTCAACAGCCAGGCGACGGTGATCGATATCCTGCGCGGCATCATCATCCAGTCGGGCAACGACGCATCCAAGGCGATTGCCGAGCACATGGCCGGCTCCGAAGAGGGTTTTGCCAAGCTGATGAATGCCGAAGCCCAGCGCCTGGGCATGACCCACACCCATTTCATGAACCCCACCGGCCTGCCCGACCCGGACCACAAGTCGTCGGCGCGTGACCTCGCGATCCTGGCGCGCGCCATCATCCGCGACAGCGTGGACTACTACCCGATCTACGCGGAACGCGAGTTCAAGTACAACGGCATCAAACAAGGCAACCGCAACGCCCTGCTCTACACCGACCCGTCCGTGGACGGGCTGAAGACGGGCCACACGGACGCCGCCGGCTACTGCCTGGTCACCTCAGCCAAGCGCAACAACATGCGCCTGATCTCGGTGATCCTCAACACCCAAAGCGCGCAGGCGCGGGCTGATCAGACGCGAACCCTGCTGGGTTGGGGCTACAGCACTTTCGAGAAGGCCACCCCGATTCAACCCAACACCGTGGTCACCAAGGCCAAGCTCAGCTTCGGCAAGGCAGACACGGTCGACGCAGGCCTGGCCACACCGTGGATGTTGACCGTGCCACGCGGCCAGCAAGTGCAAACGGCGGTGGAACTCAAGTCGGACCTGGAGGCACCGCTGACCAAGGGTGCGGTGGTCGGCAAGGTGGTCGCCACCTCCAACGGCAAGCCCATCGGCGAAACCCCGCTGGTCGCGCTGGCCGATGTGGAACGCGCGGGTCTGATGCTGCGTTTGTGGCAACACGTCAGCCAGTTGTTTGGAAAGTAAACGCAGTCAACGTGGCATGGTCAGTGCTGACCATGCCAATTGCCACTGCATTGATAGCAGCCTCGTCAACAATAACGAGGGCTATCAGCACATGACGTGCTAAACACCTTAAAACCCAGTGACGCTTGCGCTGGCGTTTAGACCCACAGCTGGTGGTTGGGCTGGGTAATCGGCAAAAGCAGGCGGGTTGTCACTTTCCCCTGCTCAATCCCTTTGGGTGAAAAAGGGAGTTGGTCAGAGACGGGGGGCGGGTATTGCAGCGGAAAAGTCAGTCGCCAATACCCATTTCCAGGCAGTCAAGTGGTAGCCCTCCATCTACTCAAACATCCTACCTGCCACCCACATCTGAGCCCCAATCAAACTAACGTTTTCGACATCACTCCACCACTGCGACACCCTTTGCCGCCACAGTTCTGAACTCCCAATTTGTTAGCATCCAGAGCGCAACTATTGCCCTCGACCGCTGTTCAAGAAGAGATAAAGGGAGCGCATCTGATGAAACGACTGTTGGCCATGAGCCTATTGCTAGCGAGCGCAGCCATAGCGCAAGCAGCTACCACCTCGTCAGTTGCATCGGATAACGAACTGAACGCGTTCAAGGAACTGCAACAAAGCAAGTGGGAAGCTCAAAAAGAGCTTCAGTCCAAAGACATTGAGGCGGTTCGCCAACAAATCGCCGCCGTGGACAAGCGCGTAGATGACCAACTGGCGCAGCTAGGACAAAGCGTTGATCGCTTTGGCATGGTAATTTCCGTGCTGGGCATTGCCATCACGGTGCTACTGGTGTCGGTTGGGCTTCTAGGGTACCGCAATGCCCAATCTGATGCCAAACAAGCAGCGACTGATGCTGCAAAAAACAGCGCGGAAGAATGGCTTAAATCCAATACAACCAATCTCAACGCGCAAATTGAAACGCTAGAAAAAAAAGCTGCCCAAGTGCATGGGCAAATGGATCAGACTAAACAGAGCGTCATTGAGCACGAAGCTAAATTTAAGCAAGAAGCAGAGGAGGCAAGCCGCACCCTACAAGAGCACATTAACAAAATTGGGTCAGTCACCGCCATGAATAACGACCAATCCCAAGCGCTCGCGAGTCGTGACAGTGAGTTGAAAAACATCAACGAAGACAGCTACTCTTTCGACGACTGGAACACTCGCGCTTTCGCTGCCTACTCTGCTGGGAAATTGGATGATGCGGCCTATTTCTGGGCCAAAGCCTCAAATGTGCCGAATGCCGGCGCCACCAATGTCGCGCAGGTGCTATTCAATCGCGGCATCTCCCAAGCCAAACTGAACCAGCACGAAGCCGAAATTGCCACCTATGACGAGGTGCTGCGCCGCTTTGATGAGGCAACCGAGCCTGCGCTGATCGAGCAGGTCGCACGGGCCTTAGTCAACAAGGGCACAGCCCAAGGCCACCTGAACCAGTACGAGGCTGCCATTGCGACCTATGACGAGGTGCTGCGCCGCTTTGGTGAGGCAACCGAGCCTGCGCTGCGCGAGCAGGTCGCACGCGCCGCAAACGGTGCAGGCTTTGGCCGTTTGCTGATGGCTAAAACGCTTGGGGGGCCCAACGAACCGGCGGCGCAATTGCTATTGCAAGCTGCTTTGGCCAATCTGAACGATGGCGCGGCACGCTGCATCCAGCCCAACGGCATGCTGCTGGGCAACCGGGCTTATGTGCAATGTTTGCTTGGCAACACGACCGCAGCCGAAGGAGACTTTGCTGCGGCACTGCGAGCACCAGTGAATGGTGGCCGAGAGCTTTATGAAGAGACATTGAAGGACCTTGATAAGCATCCTTTGGCAGAGGATGCGAACATGCGTGCATTGGTGGAGCATGCCTGGGCAACTTATCAGTCAGAAAGAGCCTAGATCAGCGGGGCCTTGGACGACTGAGTTTTTGATCGCAAAACGCGACACAGGCGCACATCACGCCATTCATAAGAAATCAGCCTGTAGCCCTCATATCAAAAGGGCATGCAGCTATGATTTTTATATTTCATACATGCTCCTGATCCGATCAGCACCCCACCCAATAAGACTTTCTTAAGACGCCCTTTTTAAGCTTGTCCCCAGTTCATCACTGAGGGTCAAGCATGAAATTCCAACACCACATCCGCACGCTGTTCACCAGCCTGGCAGTTGCCCTGCCGCTGCTGGCCAACGCCAACCCGATCCTGGACAGCTACAAAGCCCAGGCCAAAACCGAGAACCCCGCGTTCAAGGACTTCAGCGCCGCTGCCGGGCAAAAGCTCTACAGCACCCAGGGGCCGAACCAGTTGTCGTGTTCGTCCTGCCACTCCGATTCCCCCAAAAACGCCGGTCAACACGCCAAGTCCAACAAGGTCATCGAACCGATGGCGCCCAGCGTGAACCCGCAGCGTTTCACCGACGCGGCCAAGGTCGAGAAGTGGTTCAAACGCAACTGCAACGACGCGCTGGGCCGGGCCTGTACCACGCAGGAAAAAGGCGACTTCATGAGTTATGTGTTGTCGGTCAAATAAGAAGGAAGGGAGCACGATGCCACACCACCCACTCTGGACAGTCGCAGCCATCTTCACGCTGGCCGTCAGCAGCCTGAGCGCCCAGGCCAAATACAACGGTGAAGACCGGGGCCGCCCGGTGATGCCGGCGCAAAACAATGCCAAATGGCAGGCCGAATGCAGCAGCTGCCACCTGGCGTTCCCCCCCGGTTTGTTGCCCGCAGCGTCCTGGCAAAAGATGATGGGCGAGCTGGACCAACACTTTGGAACCGACGCCTCGTTGTCCCCCGCTGACACGCTGGAGATCACCAACTACCTGGTCAAACACGCCTCCAACCGCTGGACGGCCAACACCGCGCCGCTCAAGATCACCGAAAGCGGCTGGTACACCTCCAAACACCGCGCCAAAGAAATTGACCCGGCCGTGTGGAAACGGGCCTCGGTCAAGAGCCAGTCCAACTGCATCGCTTGCCACCGTGACGCCGACAAAGGCGAGTTTGACGAGGACACCGTCCGTATTCCCAAATGAGCCCTGGTAACACACCTTTGCAGCCAACGCTGATCTGGGACTTTCCGACCCGCTTGTTCCACTGGACGCTGGCCGGCAGTTTTGCAGTGGCCTGGCTCACCGCCGAGTCAGACCCGTGGCTGGCCGTTCACGTGTTTTGTGGTTACCTGATGCTGGGGCTGGTGGTTTTTCGGGTGCTGTGGGGTTTTGCCGGTTCGCACTTTTCGCGTTTCGCCAGTTTTGCGCTGAGCCCCTCGCGTGGCTTGGCCTATCTGAAAGAGGTGATGGCGGGCCGCGCGGCCCGTTATGTGGGCCACAACCCGACCGGCAGCCTGGCGGTCTACCTGTTTCTGGCGCTCACCTTGGTGATTGGTGTGACCGGCATCTTGCTGCTGGGCGCTCAGGAACGCCATGGCCCGGCGGCGGGCTGGTTCAGCTTTGCCCAGGGGGACGGGTTCCAGCAGGTGCATGAGCTGGCCGCCATCGTGATGCTGGCGCTGGTGGGCGTGCACATCACCGGTGTGCTGATGGAAAGCCGGGTGCACCGGGAGAACCTGGCGCGCTCGATGGTTGACGGCCACAAGCTGGCCAGCCCGGACACCCCGGCGGGCCAGCCGCACAAGCGGGTGGCCTGGGTGATGTTGCTGCTGGTGCTGGGTTTTGGCGGCTGGTGGTTTGCGTATGCGTTACACAACCAATGGGCGGCACTGACCGGCCAGACCGTGGTGCGCCAGGTGCCGTTTGTGGGCCCCACCCTGGCCGACAACGCTGTGTGGCGCGAGGAATGTGGCAGTTGCCATGGGATGTTTCACCCCTCACTGCTGCCTGCACGCTCCTGGCAGAAGATGATGGCCGAGCAGGACCAGCACTTTGGCTCCGACCTGGCGCTGGACGACCCCACCACCCAGGCGGTGCTGGCCTTTATGGTGGACAACGCCGCCGAGCAGCAGGCAACCGAAGCCGCCTACAAGATCGGGCAGTCCATCCCGCCCGAGGCAGCCCCGCAGCGCATCACCGACACACCGTACTGGATCAGGAAACACCGTGAGATTTCAGCCGCCGACTGGGCCAACCCACTGGTCAAAAGCAAGGCCAACTGCGCCGCCTGCCACAGTGATGCCGACGCTGGCACCTTTGAAGACGGTGCCATGCAAGTGCCCCAGCCCAGCACCAAGAGCCGCCCGTCATGAAAACCAGGCCCCCGCGTCTGCACGCCCAGCGGCTACGATGGGGGCCCCACAAACGTCCGACCCACACCATGCGTATCCTGCTTGCTGAAGACGACCCCCTGTTGGGCGACGGCCTGCGCACCGGGCTGCGCCAGCAGGGTTTTCTGGTGGACTGGGTGCGTGACGGCTTGGCCGCAGAGCGCGAAATCGGCTACGACAAACACCAGGCCGCCGTGCTGGACCTGGGCCTGCCGCTCAAAGATGGCATGGAGGTGCTGCAGTCGGTGCGGCGCCAGAAGATCACCCTGCCGATCCTGATCCTGACCGCGCGTGACGCGGTGCCCGACCGCATCAAGGGGCTGGACGGTGGCGCCGACGACTATGTGGTCAAGCCGGTGGACCTGTTTGAGCTGGGCGCACGCCTTCGCTCGCTGGTGCGCCGCGCCCACGGCCACACACAAGATCTGCTGAGTTGTGGTGCACTGCAGGTGAATCTGGCGGCACGCACGGTCACGTTGTCCGGGCAAGCCGTGGGTTTGTCGATGCGTGAGTTTGACCTCTTGCATGTGTTGATGCTCAACGCCGAGCGGGTCATGTCACGCGAACAGCTGGAGCAGCAGCTCTACAGCTGGGGTTATGAGGTGGAAAGCAACGCGGTGGAGGTGCACATCCACCACCTGCGCAAAAAACTGCAGGCCGAGCTGATCCAGACCGTGCGTGGTGTCGGCTACACCCTGATGCCCCCCAAAGACACGCCGGTGGCGCCCGCAGCATGAGCCTGTTCAAGCGGCTGGCCTCACTGCAGGCGCGCCTGCTGGTGCTGTTGCTGCTGCTGATTTTTGGGGTGTGGGTGTCGGCGGCGGTGTTGACCTGGGTCGATACCCGCCATGAACTCGACGAGTTGCTCGACGCCCACCTGGCGCAGTCAGCCGCGCTGCTGGTGGCCCAGCAGACCGACGCCGATGCCGCCGAGCGCAGCCACAGACCCCATCGCCGCCACACCTTCGGCGATGACGAGCACCCGGACGCCCCCACCTTGCACAAATACGCCACGCGGGTGGCGTTCCAGGTGTTTCACGATGGCAAGTTAACGCTGCACTCCGGCTCCGCCCCCGACACACCGATGTCGCCGCAGCTGCGTGGTTTTGCCACGGTGGTACTGCCCGGGGCAGGCCCCTGGCGTGTGTTTGGCGCCCAGGGCAAGGAGGGCGATGTGCAGGTGTTTGTGGGAGAGCAGTTGCGCTCGCGCCGGTCGATCCTGTGGGCGATGATGCAGTCGCTGCTGATGCCCTTGCTGGTGGCCCTGCCGGTGCTGGCGCTGCTGGGCTGGCTGGCGGTACGCCGCAGCCTGACCCCCTTGCGCACCCTGAGCCAGGCGCTCGCCCAGCGCCAGCCGCAGAGTGTGGCGCCGCTGGTCATCACCGACACCCCGAGCGAGATGGCGCCGGTGGTGTCCTCCCTCAACAGCTTGCTGGCGCGTATTGGCCAGATGATGGTGGCTGAACGACGCTTCACCGCCGACGCCGCCCATGAGTTGCGCACCCCCATTGCCGCGATCCGCGCCCAGGCCCAGGTGGCGCTGGGCGCCGGGTCCAACGTGGCCGAGCGGGACCAGGCGCTGCGCCAGACACTGGCCGGGTGTGACCGCGCCACCCACCTGGTGGCCCAGTTGTTGACACTGTCACGGCTGGAAACCGCCGGCCACCCGCCGCAGGGTGTTCGGGTGGATGTGTGCCAGATTGCCCAGCGTGTGGCTGCCGATCTGGCCCCCGGCGCGCTGGCCCGCAAGCAGGTGCTGACGCTGGACACCAGCGCCACCGGCCCGATCAGCGCCGACGAGATGCTCACCGGGGTGCTGATCCGCAATCTGCTCGACAACGCGCTGCGCTACAGCCCCGATGGCGCCCAGGTCAGCCTGCGTGTGCACACCAGCGCGGGCTTGGTGCACCTGGAAGTCAACGACAGTGGCCCGGGCTTGCCCGCGGCCGATCTGGCGCGCCTGGGGGAGCGTTTTTTCCGGGGGCTGGGCAGCGGACAACAGGGCAGCGGGCTGGGCTGGTCCATCGTGCGGCGCATTGCAGAGGTCTACCGGGCGCAGGTTCTGGCCACGCCCTCCAGCCTGGGCGGCCTGTGTGTCACGGTGAGCTGGCCACTTGCGCCAGATCAAGAATCAAGGCAAATTTGAGTTTACATGTGTCAACCTGCCACGACACAATGCGACAATTCAGACATGACTACCACATCCACACCCTCCTTCGCCCCCCTCCAGAACGACACTTTTTTGCGTGCCTGTTTGCGCCAGGCGACTGACTACACGCCCATGTGGATGATGCGTCAGGCCGGGCGTTTCCTGCCGGAATACCGTGCCACCCGCGCCAAGGCCGGCAGTTTCATGGGCTTGGCCACCAATGTGGACTACGCCACCGAAGTCACGCTGCAACCGCTGGACCGGTTCCCCATTGACGCCGCGATTTTGTTCAGCGACATCCTGACCGTGCCCGACGCGATGGGCCTGGGTCTGTCATTTGCGCTGGGTGAAGGCCCCAAGTTTGCCCACTCGGTGCGTGACGAAGCCGCT
The DNA here is from genome assembly GCF_018619435.1 of Rhodoferax sp. U11-2br. Taxonomy (GTDB): domain Bacteria; phylum Pseudomonadota; class Gammaproteobacteria; order Burkholderiales; family Burkholderiaceae_C; genus Rhodoferax. Next base: position 22,503 of record NZ_JAHFZF010000014.1, read on the forward strand.
GTGGCCAAGCTTGAAGTGCCCGACATGGCCAAGCTGCAGTATGTGTTTGACGCGGTCACCTCGATCCGCAAAGCGCTCAATGGCCGCGTGCCGCTGATCGGTTTTTCCGGCAGCCCGTGGACGCTGGCCTGCTACATGGTCGAAGGCGCTGGCAGTGACGACTACCGCCTGGTCAAAACCATGATGTACAGCCGCCCGGACCTGATGCACAAGATTCTGGAAATCAACGCCGACGCGGTGGCGCTGTACCTCAACACCCAGATCGAAGCCGGTGCGCAGGCGGTGATGGTGTTTGACAGCTGGGGTGGTGTGCTGGCTGACGGCGCGTTCCAGGAATTCAGCCTGGCCTACACCCGCCGTGTGCTGGCCAAATTGCACAAAACCTGGGCTGGCGCCACCATCCCGAGCATTGTGTTCACCAAAGGCGGCGCCCTGTGGCTGGATGAGATGGAGCAACTGGACTGCAACGCACTCGGCCTGGACTGGACCGCCAACCTGACCAAGGCCCGCATCATTGCGGGTGGCAGCAAGGCGCTGCAAGGCAACCTGGACCCGAACGTGTTGTTTGCACCACCCGAAAAGATTGAGGCCGAGGTCATCAAGGTGCTCAACGCCTTTGGCACACCGCACAGCGGACCCGGCTTTGGCCCGACCCACATCTTCAACCTGGGCCACGGCATCAGCCAGCACACCCCACCCGAACATGTGGCGGCCTTGGTTGAAGCGGTGCACAAACATTCACGCCTGATGCGTGGCGCCTGCTAGTTGAGTCGCTGGCGGCTGGCTAGCACTTTTTGGCCTGTTTTTGGCAGTTTCCAGCAAAAAAAATTGCCACTTATGCACAAAATTGGTGAACCACAGTGCGGGTCACGAGCCCACCTATCAAGTACACTATCAAACGCATAGCAGTTGTAAGTAGTTGATTTTAAAGGGTTTTGAATTTTGCATGTTTTTTGGGCAGGCTAACAAAACCCTTGATTTACAAGGCCCGGCAGCCTCTATCGACGAGCTATCAACAAAGTTATCCACAGAAAACTTGGATGAACTTTAAACCCTCGCAGAATCAACGACTTAAGGCGAATTTCGCAAGTTCACTTGAACACCCCCTCCCAAGCTGAGCCAGTCGCCGCCACCCTGGTGTCGGTGCTGGTCCACACCCCGGCACACAGCCAGATGGCCGGTGCCCTGAGTTACACCAGTGAGCATGCCCTGCCCCCGGGCACCCTGGTGCGGGTGCCGCTGGGCCAGCGTGAGCTGCTCGGGGTGGTGTGGGAGCAGCACCCCATCAGCGAGGACACGCCGCCGCTGGACCCCAGCAAACTGCGGCCAGTTGCTGCGGTGCTGGACGCGCTGGCGCCGCTGAGTGTCCACTGGCGAACCCTGATCCACTTTGCCGCGAGTTATTACCAGCGCTCGGCCGGTGAGGTGGCGCTGGCCGCGCTGCCGCCGCAGTTGCGTGACATCAGCAGCCTGCAGCTGGCGCGCAAACTCAAAAAGAAGGCCAAGAGCCAGCTCAAGGCGCAGGCCGCACCCGCCACAGACGCCACCCCGCCTCAGGATATTCCTGAATTGGTAGCACTGACCCCAGAGCAGACAAGGGCTATTGGCCAATTTGACGCTAATACCGGGCCGTTTTTGCTGTTTGGTGCCACCGGCAGCGGCAAGACCGAGGTGTTCATGCGCTGCGCCGCCGATGTGCTGGCAAGCTCGGACGGCAGCCAGGTGCTGGTGATGGTGCCCGAGATCAACCTCACGCCGCAGCTCGAAGAGCGTTTCAAAGCCCGTTTTTGCGCCCAGTATGGTGAGGACGCGGTGGTGTCGATGCACAGCGGCCTGACCCCGGCGCAGCGCCTGGCGAGCTGGCTGGCGGCGCACAGCGGCAACGCACGCATTGTGCTGGGCACCCGCATGGCGGTGTTTGCCTCGATGCCGCACCTGGTACTGATCGTGGTCGATGAAGAGCATGACCCGAGTTACAAAAGCCAGGACGGTGCCCGTTATTCGGCGCGCGACCTGGCGGTGTACCGCGGCAAGCTGGAGGGCGCCAAGGTGCTGCTGGGTTCGGCCACACCCTCGCTGGAGAGCTGGTACCACAGCCGCCCGGCGGCCGAAGGCGGGCGTTACATGCGGCTGGAGATGCCGAGCAGGGTTGGCGCCAATGCCATCCTTCCCCTGGTGCGGCGTGTGGACATGAACCACCAGCCCAAGGGCTCAGTGATCTCGCCGCCGCTGCTCGACGCGATTGGCCAGCGCATCACGCGCGGTGAACAAAGCATGGTGTTCCTGAACCGGCGCGGTTACGCCCCGGTGCTGAACTGTGCCGACTGCGACTGGAAAAGCGCCTGCCCGCATTGCAGCGCCTTTCGCGTTTTTCACAAGATCGACCGCACGCTGCGCTGCCACCACTGCGGTTTCACCGAACGGGTGCCACGCGCCTGCCCGGACTGCGGCAGCCTGGACATCGCCCCGGTCGGGCGTGGCACCGAGCGGCTGGAGGAACAGCTGGCTCTGTTGCTCAGCGGCATGAGCCGCCCCGACGGCAGCGCGGTGCGGATTGCCCGCATCGACGCCGACACCACCAAACTCAAGGGTTCGCTGGAAAGCCAGCTGGCGCAGGTGCATTCGGGCGAGGTCGATGTGCTGGTGGGCACCCAGATGATTGCCAAGGGCCACGACTTTCGCCGCATCACCCTGGTGGCGGCGATCAACCCCGACGGTGCGTTGTTCTCGAGCGACTTCCGTTCCCCCGAGCGCCTGTTTGGCCTGCTGATGCAGGCGGCAGGCCGGGCCGGGCGCGACGCCAGCAACACCAGCCGCAGCGAGATGTGGGTGCAGACCTTTCACCCGACACACCCGCTGTATGAAACGCTCAAACAGCATGATTACCCGGCCTTTGCCGCCTCGCAGCTGGTGGAGCGCCAACAGGCGGGCATGCCACCGTTCAGCTTCCAGGCGCTGGTGCGCGCCGACGCCCGCACGCAGGAAGCGGCGCAGGCTTTCTTGAACAGCGCCAGCAGCGCCTGCGAGGGTCTGACTGAGTTGGCACCCTGGCGTGAACACATCACGCTGTACCCGGCGGTGCCGATGAGCATCCAGCGTGTGGCCAATGTGGAGCGCGCCCAGATGCTGCTGGAAAGCCCCTCGCGTGCGGCCTTGCAACGCTTTTTGAACGCCTGGCAACCGACCCTGCACGCCATGCGCAGCCAGCCGCAGTGCAAAGGCCTGCTGCGCTGGGCGATTGATGTCGATCCACTGCTGATTTAAAAGCAACAAGCCCTTATTGAATAAGGGCTTGAAGGGGTTTTGATGCATCAACCCGGTGTCACCCGAGGAGCTGGGGGCATCCGCCCCCGATGCGGCAGGGTCAGGCCGCTTTGGTGGCCACAATCACCTGGAAGTTGCCAAAAAACACCACATGCCGCTCGCAGCTGACGCCGGGCATCTCGTGCAGTAGGTTCACCGGGTCGTGGGTGCTCCACAGCGCCAGGCCATAGGGCTCAAACACCTTGAAATAGGTCCAGCTCAGGGCGCGCAGCAGCCAGGGGCGCGGGCGGTGGAACTCGGCCAGGTAGAGCTTGCCACCTGGGGTGAGCACCCGCATCGCCTCGGCCAAGGCCTCGATCTTGAGGTGGTGTGGCAGCTCGTGCAGCAGGAAAAACATGACATTGGCACTGACCGAGGCGTCGGCCTGGTTCATGGCGATGGCGTCGTCCTTCTGGTACGTGATCTTGCCGGTGTAGTCCAGCAACTTGCTCTTGGCGTGGTCGAGTTCGTTCTGGATGATGTCAGCCACCAACACCTTGGCCGCCCCGGCCTGCACCGCCGCCTTGACCACACGCGGCATCACGTTGCCAAAGGCGCAGGAGGTGATCAGCACCTGCTGGCCGGTCAAATCCGTGCGTTTGAGGCTGTGGGTGATGATGGACACCAAGCGGCTGTACTGGAACAGCAGGATGCCAGCAATGATGGGCTGGTAGTCCACCAACCGGATCAGGCGCATGTTGGAGTAGATGGGGTAGACATGGGCTGCTTCCTGCTGCAAGCGCCCCAAGGCACCACGCACCAGCAACGCCCCTCGTGTCAGGGTGAAAAAGAACAGCGCAATACTGGCCAAGGCGGCCACCACGCCAAACACGGTATACGTCAACCAGGGGTGCATGCTTTTCCTTTGCGATCACAAGGATCGTGTGTTTTTCAAAATATCGAGCGCCAAGGGTAGCTGGTTGATAGCCACTCGCAATTGAGCTTTGTCAGGCTTCTGTAAAAAAACGCGCCTGACCCGTCCTCTCACTGCCAACGCGGTTGACAGCGGGACCAAACAGGCCCAAAAACCCGGGGGCATGCCTCGGCTGGGTATGATTCGCCCCCTTTGCGCGTATCTCCTCCTCCATGTCCAGCCCCACCCCCAGCGGTCTCAACCTCGCCCAGCAAGAAGCGGTGAACTACCTGCACGGCCCCTGCCTGGTGCTGGCCGGGGCGGGTTCGGGCAAAACGCGGGTGATCACGCACAAGATTGGTCGGCTGATCCAGTCCGGCGTGCAAGCCAAACGCATTTTTGCGATCACCTTCACCAACAAGGCGGCCGCCGAAATGCGCGAGCGCGCCAAGGGGCTGATTGGTCGCGCGGCCAAAGACGTGGTGATCTGCACCTTTCACGCGCTGGGTGTGCGGCTGCTGCGTGAAGACGGCGCGGTGCTGGGGCTCAAACCGCAGTTCTCGATTTTGGACAGCGACGATGTCACCAGCATCCTCAAAGACGCTGGTGGCAGTGTCGACGCCGCCACCGCCCGCAGCTGGCAATGGACCATCAGCCTGTGGAAGAACCAGGGCATGAACTCGGCCAGTGCGCTGGCCGCCGCCAACAACGACAACGAGCGCATCATTGCCCGCGTGATGGCGCACTACGAAGAACGGCTCACCGCGTTCCAGGCGGTGGACTTTGACGACCTGATTGGCCTGCCGCTCAAGCTGCTACAACAACACGAGCAGGTCAGGCAGAAGTGGCAAGGGCTAGCGGGTCATTTCCTGGTGGACGAGTACCAGGACACCAATGCCACGCAGTACGAGATGCTCAAACTGCTGGTGGGTGGCAACGGCCCCGAACAGGCCCGCTTCACCGCCGTGGGGGACGATGACCAGTCGATCTACGGCTGGCGCGGTGCCACGCTCGACAACTTGAAAAAGTTACCGATCGACTTCCCCAACCTCAAGGTCATCAAGCTGGAGCAAAACTACCGCTCCACCTCGGCCATCCTGCGCGCGGCCAACAACGTGATTGGCCCCAACCCCAAGCTCTTCCCCAAGACGCTGTTCAGCGAGCTCGGCGAAGGTGAGCCGGTGCGGGTGGTCGATGCCGACAGCGAAGAACACGAGGCCGAGCGCGCGGTGGCGCGTATCCAGAGCCTGCGCGCCAACGGCCTGCCTCACGCCGGGCCGCAGTTCAAGGAATGGCGCGACTTTGCGGTGTTGTACCGCGCCAACCACCAGGCCAAACCGTTCGAGAAAGCCTTGCGCAAGGCGCAGATCCCGTACAAGGTGTCGGGCGGCACCAGCTTCTTTGACCGGGCCGAGGTGAAAGACCTGTGCGCCTGGTTTCGGCTGTGGATCAACAACAACGACGACCCGGCGTTTTTGCGCGCGGTGACCACACCCAAACGTGGCATTGGCCACCAGACACTGGGGCACCTGGGCGACTTTGCGTCCCGCTACAAACTCAGCATGTTTGGCGCCTTGTTCTCATCGAGCCTGAGCAGCGTGATCTCGGGCAAAGCGTTGGGCAGCCTGCACGAGTTTGGCCGCGAGGTCAACGACCTGGAGTTCCGCGCGCGCCACACCTTGGGCGTCGAGGCCGCCAAAACCTTTCTGATGGATTGGCTCAAGGACATCGGTTACGAGCAATACCTGTACGACGGAGAAGACAGTGAACAGGTGGCCAACGCCCGCTGGAGCAATGTGCTCGACTTCATCGACTGGATGAGCGGGCGCTGTGGCGGGCAGATCGACGACGCCTCGGGTGTGAACGCGGTGGGTGAGGTCAAGTCGCTGCTGGAGGTGGCGCAGACCGTGTCCTTGTTGTCGACCATTTCCGAGCAGGAAAAAGACCAGAACGTGGTCACACTATCCACCCTGCACGCCTCCAAGGGGCTGGAGTGGCCGCATGTGGTGCTGGTGGGGGTGACCGAGGGCATGCTGCCCTTCAAGTTGCGCGACAACCCCGACGCCGAACCGGCCGGGCCGACCAGCGCGTTGCAGAAAGCCCAGGCCATGGAGGCCGCCAACGAATCACTGACCACCCACCTGCAGGAAGAACGCCGCCTGATGTACGTGGGCATCACCCGCGCCCAGCGCAGCCTGGCGGTGAGCTGGACCCGCAAACGCAAAAAGGGCCGCGAGATGGTGCAGGCTCAACCCAGCCGCTTTATTGAAGAAATGGGCCTGGACCAGAACACCGTCAAAGAAGACCCGCGCGCCAAACTCAAGGCCTTGCGCGCCGAGTTTGCCCAGAAGGCTGCCGATGGCGCGGCGGCACGGGCGCAGGTGCGGTAGTCGGCCTATTGCCAACCGTAGCGCCGGATGTAAAAGCGCTTCATCAGCGTGGTCAGGCTGAAGTAACCCAGCAGGATAACCACCAGCCAGCCGTAATAAGCGACAGGCAACGCCTGCAACTTGAAATAACTCGCCAGCGGCCCCATCGGCAGCCACAGGCCCACCGCCACAATCGCCAGCGTCATGGCCATCAGCGGTGCAGAGGCATGGCTCTGAATAAACGGCAGTTTGGGTGTGCGCACCATGTGCACCACCAGGGTCTGGGTCAGCAAGCCCACCACAAACCAGCCCGACTGGAACAGGGTTTGCTGCGCGACGGTATTGGCCTGGAACACCCACCACATCACGGCAAAGGTCAACACGTCAAACAGCGAGCTGATTGGCCCGAAAAACAGCATAAAACGGCCAATGTCCGACGGGTTCCACTTCAAGGGCTTCTTCACCAACTCGGCGTCCACGTTGTCAAACGGGATGCCGGTCTGGGCAATGTCGTACAGCAGGTTTTGCACCAGCAACTGCAGCGGCAACATCGGTAAAAACGGCAAAAAGGCGCTGGCCACCAGCACACTGAGCACATTGCCAAAGTTGCTGCTGGCCGTCATACGGATGTATTTCAGCATGTTGCAAAAGGTGCTACGGCCCTCGACCACACCGTCGTCAAGCACCAGCAGGCTTTTTTCCATCAGGATGATGTCGGCCGCTTCTTTGCCAATGTCCACCGCCGAATCGACCGAGATGCCGATGTCGGCTGCGCGCAAGGCGGGCGCGTCGTTGATACCGTCGCCCATGAAACCGACCACATGGCCGTTGGCCCGCAGCGCCCGCACGATGCGCTCCTTGTGCAGGGGCGAGAGTTTGGCAAAGATGCCATGTTGCTCGGCCAGTACCTTGAGTGCGTCGTCGCTGAGGCCATCGAGCTGTGCGCCCAGCACCACCTGGGAGGCAGGCAAACCGACCTCGCGGCAGACCCGTTCGGTCACCAGTTCGTTGTCCCCGGTCAGCACCTTGACGGTGATGCCGTGTGCGGCGAGTTTTTTCAGCGCCGGTGCGGCGGATTCCTTGGGCGGGTCCAGAAAAGCGATGTAACCAATCAGCGTCAGCCCCGCTTCATCGCGCACCGAATAGGTGGTTTGGTCCGGCGGCAGGGTTTTGACAGCCACCGCCACCACGCGCAAACCTTCCGATCCCAACGCGTCGGTCACCGCCCGTGTCTGAGTCAGCAGAGCAGCGTCCAGCGGCTGGGTGGGCATGGTCCGCTCACCGTCCAGGCTGGCGTCCAGCGGGTCCGGCAACCGCACTTGGGTACAAATCGCCAGCACCTCTTCGACCGCACCCTTGCAGATCAGTTCGTGCTGGCGCTCCTGGCCATCCACCAGATTCGCCACCACCACCGACATGCGACGCCGCTCAAAGTCAAACGGGATCTCGTCGACCTTGTGATACGCCTCCTTGAGCTTGAGCTCGGCGGCCAGCTCCACATGGTCGAGCACAGCGTGGTCCAGCAGGTTTTTCAGGCCGGTCTGGTAGAAACTGTTCAGGAAAGCAAAGTTCAGCACCTCGTTGGTGTCCTGCCCGAAGGCGTCGGCATGGCGCGCCAGCGCGATCTTGTCCTGCGTCAGCGTGCCGGTTTTGTCGGTGCACAAAATGTCCATGGCACCAAAGTTCTGGATCGCATCGAGCCGCTTGACCACCACTTTTTTGCGCGCCAGCAGCACCGCGCCTTTGGACAAGGTGCTGGTCACAATCATCGGCAACATCTCGGGTGTCAGCCCCACGGCCACCGACAAGGCGAACAAAAACGCCTGCAACCAGTCGCCCTTGGTGAAGCCATTCACCACAAACACCAGCGGCACCATGGCCAAGGCAAAACGGATCAGCAACCAGCTCACGCTGTTGATGCCGGCCTGGAACGCGTTCGGCGCCGTCTCGGTGGCCGTCACGCTGCTGGCCAGGGTGCCAAAGTAACTGCGCCCGCCGGTGGCCACCACCAGCGCGGTGGCGGCGCCAGAGACCACGTTGGTGCCCAAAAACACCAGGTTGCGCTGCTCCAGCAGGCCGACCGGCGCAGCGCCAGCAGCGCCAGCAGCAGCAGCAGCAGCAGCAGCAGCACTGGCCTGGGCAAACTTCTCCACCGGCAGCGACTCACCGGTCATGGCCGACTGCGCCACAAACAGGTCGCGCGCGCTGAGCACACGGCAGTCTGCCGGGATCATGTCACCAGCGGACAGGGTGACCACATCCCCAGCCACCAGCTCACGCTGCGCGATCTCCTGCGGCACCGCCGCACTGGTGCTGCCCGGCTGGCGGCGCAGCACGGTGGCGGTGTTGCTCACCATGGCGCGCAGGCCTTCAGCCGCCCGGTGTGAGCGGCCCTCCTGCACAAAACGAATCACCGTGCTCAACACCACCATCACGCTGATGACCACCGTGGCTTTGGCGTCGGCACTCAAAAAGGACAACACCGCCAGCGCGGTGAGCAGCAGGTTGAACGGGTTGAGGTAACAGCGCCACAGATGTAGCCACTCGGGCACCGGGGCTTCATGCGCCACATCGTTGGGGCCGTCGCGTTGCAGGCGGCGGGTGGCCTCGGCCGTGTCCAGACCGTCGGCCCGCGATTGCCACCGGGCCAGCACGTCAGCGGGTTCACCCGCTGCGGCCGACAGCAGGTCGGACCCCACCCCCGGGACAACAGGCGCCGCAGCAGGCCCAACACGCTGCGGGCTTCGGACACCCGGCGTGGGCCGCCGCTCAAAGTGCCGCTTGGCACCCCGGCGGCGCAGAAAACGGCTGAAACCCTGGGTGAGTGCCTTGTGCATTGATGGGTATCCTGACAACCACTGGAGCCAAACAGCTTACGCCGGGCACCGCCAAAAGTCTGTATGCCGTCCAACACAGCGCTTGGTGCCGGGCGGCGGCCTCCACGACAGACCGGTCTGTGTGCCAGCACACAGACCCTTGACGCCAAGGCGCCTATCGTGTGAGTTCCTGAGAACCGACTCCCCCCACCCCAACCTTCACCACCAGATCACCATGACCTACGAACGGCGCGCCCCTTTTCAAACCCTGGTACCAGCCACCACCGGCCAGACACCCCGGCTGCAGATGCGCGTTGGCTTCGAGATGATCTACGACTGCCCGGCACCAACGCCGATGATTCTGGCGCTGAGCATCCACCATTCCCGCGCGCCCGATCTGGTGCGCCCGGACCTGTTGTTCACCAGCCCGGCGGTGCCAGTGACAGCCTACCGCGACCTGTTTGGCAACTGGTGCAGCCGCATCGTGGCGCCACCCGGCCGGTTTGTGCTGAGCACCGACGCCCTGGTCAACGACAGTGGCGAGCCCGACGTGGTGGCCCCCTGGGCCACCCAGACGCCGGTGGAGCTGCTGCCTGAGTCCACCCTGGTGTATTTGCTGGGCAGCCGTTACTGCGAGACCGACCAGCTGTCCGAAATTGCCTGGCATCACTTTGGCCACGGCCCCACCGGCTGGGCGCGGGTGCAGGCGATTTGTGACTTTGTGCACCAGCGCATCGAGTTCGGCTACCACCATGCCCGGCGCACCCGCACCGCCTGGGAGGCCTACAACGAAGGTCAGGGCGTGTGCCGCGACTATGCCCACCTGGCGATCGCGTTTTGCCGCTGCATGAACATCCCCGCACGTTACTGCACCGGCTACCTGGGTGACATCCGAATCCCGGAGGTGCCCAGCCCGATGGACTTTGCTGGCTGGTTCGAGGCCTACCTGGGTGACCGCTGGTACACCTTTGACGCGCGCAACAACACACCACGCATCGGACGTGTGCTGATGGCGCGCGGGCGCGACGCCTGCGACGTGGCATTGGCCAGCACCTTTGGCCCCAACACCTTGAGCGGGTTCACCGTTTGGGCCAGCGAGGTGACACCGGAATGAGCTCTGTACGCCATCGCACAGATCACCCCCTGCGGCTCGAGCTAAGGTCAGATTCCTTCACAAGCTTGGGTGCCAGACAATGTCCATACGCCAGTCGATCTCCCCGCAGCAGCGCAACGCCTTGATGGACGTGTTGCGATTGCGCCTGACGTCTTTGGAGCAGCACAGTGGTACCCGGCTCGAAGATTTGACACAGGCCCAGCACGCCTACCAGACCTTGCAACAAGACCTGCACGATGCACCACAGCGCTCGGGTGAAGAGGAAGTCGAGGCCGCTGTGGCAGACATCAACAGCCACGAATTCAGCGCCGTCACGCAAGCCCTGCTGCGCATTCACGACGCCGACTATGGCCTGTGTCTTGACTGCCATTCGTCGATTGCTTTCGAGCGCCTGCAGCTGGAGCCGCAGGCGCTGCGCTGCACATCCTGCCAAACCCTTTATGAACGGAGTCATTGACATGAGCCTCTTTCACGCCGTGGTCTTTGTTGACCACCACAACGCCCAGGTGGTGCAATTTGGCACCGAACACGCCCAGGAGAACACGCTGCACGAGCATCAACACCTGACGCGCCAGCACGCCAGCAGCGTGCGCTCCGAGCACGAGTTCTTTGGTCATGTCTGTGACGCGTTGGAAGGTGTCACCCGGGTGCTGATCACCGGCGGGCGCCAGGGGCTGGCGGATTTCCGGCACTTTGTCGACAAACACCGGCCGCAGACGGCCAAACACATCGTCGGCTACGAGGTGGTGGGCCATCCCTCAGAAAACGAGCTGGTCGTGATTGCGCGCAAATACTTTGTCCAATACGACCTGATGGCTGGCACACCCCTGCCAAACTGAGCGCCAGCACACGCACCTGCACAACCCCGTGCCACGGGGTTGTGGGTGGCATCAGCCGCTGACAACACTACTTTATATGTAGCACACAGGGCAATCTGTCAAAGGGCTAGACCTCAAAAAATCCATCAACCAGCGCCAACATCCAGCCCGCGCCAGCACAGGCCAACGGGCCGGGGGGCGCATGACGTCACTCAGCTTCTGCTGCGGTCGATGGAGGCACGCAGACGGGCTGTGGCGTCACTCACGCCGATTTCAAATTCGCGCCAGCGGTTGGCCGCCGCCTGGTTGAGTTCGGACAGTTTGGCCTCGGCCGACTTCACATCAAGTTGCAGGGCCGTGATGTTCAGATCGATCTTGGCTTTGGCATCGGCGCTGGCGGCACCCGCCTGCTTCTCCAGCGCCACCAGCTTGGCTCTGCCGCGGGTGATGTCTTTCTCGGCAGCGGCCACAAACTGGTCGCGCCGGGCGGTGTCGTTGGCGTAGTCAAACTGGGGCATCGCCTTGATCAGGTCCACACTGGCACCTGCCATGACCAGCTTACCACTCTGGTCCTGGATCTGTGTGACCGGGACGGCCACGTCATGCCGCCCCATGCCGATGAAGCCACCGGCGCCCACGATGATGTAGGACACCGATCTGTCGGGCGCAATGATGATGTCCTGCACCTTGCCCACCTTCTGGTCTGCCTCGTTGTAGATGGTTTTGCCCAGCAGGGTTTTCTTGACACTCCAACCCAGGGCGACCTGGGTGGACTCCACCACGCTGATGCCGGTGGTGGTGCTACCACCCGCGACCTGGGCGATGGCTGGACCGTGGATGGCAAACGCTGCCACCAGGGCGAGCGTGAGGAGGGAGAGGGGTGTTTTCATGATGGAGCGCCTTTGAGGTGAGAGGAATGAATCCTGACCAGCCGAGATGGCTGGCGCGGCGGGTTCAACCCTGTTTGTAGGCGCTGCAAGCAGCTGGCGTCGGTACGCCAGCGCACCGGTGCGGCGTATCAGGCACCAAACATGAAGCTGGAGGCAGTGATGCTGCCAAAAAAGTCGTCCTGGTGGTAGACACAGCGGCCCGGGTCCTCACCCGCGGCGCCCACCGCCACCATCAGCGGAATCAGATGGTCTTCCTGCGGGTGGGCGCGGCGCGCGCCAGGCGCGGCCTCCCAGTCGAGCAGGCGACGGATGCGCTCTTGCGGGCTGGATGCCACCAGAGTCTGCTGCAGCCACTGGTCAAACGCGGCAGATGGTGCCCGACCCACCGGCCCCAGCTCACGCAGGTTGTGGTAACTCAGGCCACTGCCCAGGATCAGCACCCCTTCGTCGCGCAGCGGCGCCAAGGCCTGCCCCAGCGTGATGTGCTCCTGTGGGTCGTAACCCACACGCATCGACAGCTGCAGCACCGGCACATCGGCATTGGGGTAGATCACCGCCAGCGGGGTGAAGGTCCCGTGGTCATACCCGCGCTGCGGGTCCAACCGGGCGGTGAACCCGGCGCCCTGGATCAGCGCCTGCACTTGCTGCGCCAGCTCGGGCGCACCCGGTGCCGGGTACTGAATCTGGTAGGTGTGGGGCGGAAAGCCGTAGTAGTCATAAATCATCGGCGGCTTGGGGCAGCTCATGAGGGTGAACGCCGACTCTTCCCAATGGCCGGAGATCACCAGTAGCGCCTTCGGTCTGCCCCCCAGCTGGCCTGGCATGGCCTGCAGCGAGGCGGCCAGTGGGCCATAAGCCCCGGCCAGCTGCTCGGCCATCCACGGCCAGGGGCCGCCGCCGTGGGAAAGGTAATAGGTGGGCAAGCGTCGGGTCTGCGTCATAGGGCCATCCAGGTTGGGTGATGCACATTGGGCTACTGCCTGCCAAGATTACTTCAAAGCTTTGAGCAGCGCTTCAAACCGTGCGTGCAGTGACTTGTCGTGTGGTGTGACGGCAGGGATGGGCAAGCTCAGGCCCAAGAGCTGGTAGACCGCCATTTGCGCCACCCGCACCGAATACTCCACGGTGAACACCGTGTCCAGCGGCAGCTCGACAAACTGGCTGACAAAGGCCAGGTTGCGGGTGTGTGGTGGTACCGGCAGCGGCCGGTCACCCGGCGAACGTGGCATGAACATGCTGGTGATGAAGGGCATGCGACACGGGATGCAATTGGCGGTAGCCACCGTGTCCACGTCAAACAGCAGGTGGCCACACAGCTCCTGCAGAATCTCGGCCCCGGTGCAGTCGGCCATGGGTTTGGCGACAAAGTTGCCGACGCGGTCGGGAAACAGCCCATAACCCCAGAACACCTGCACATCCGCAGGCTGGTTGATGAAATGCGGCTGGTGCGCCAGCACGATGGACATCAGCCAGTTCGAGTCCTTGAAGGTCACCAGTCCACCGGTGCCAGCCTCGTTGCCACTGAAACGCTGCATCTGGTCAAAAAAATGCGTGTCCTTCAGTGTGACGGTGAACGACGCCCAGTACGACTGCGCCACGCAGCTGTTGAAGACCGCCGGGTTGCCCAAGGCAGGCCGCTCAAACGCAAGCTTCTCCCACAAGGCCCAGCCGCCGTCAATGGCTTTGCCCTGCTTGGGTGGCGCCTGTGTCATCGAGCCCAGGCTGGAGGCATCGGTCATCGAGCCGTTTTGCACCAACACCAGATCACCCGCTTCGATGGCGCGGATTTCCGGCTCGCCGTTCACCACACAATGCAGGGCAATCACCACCAACTCGTCGTTGTCAAGGCTGTGGTCCAAGCCGGTCACCGTGCAGTCGCCCATCAGCCGCACGCCCTGCCCCAACAGCCAATGCTGCAGCGGCAACACCAGCGAGTCATACTGGTTGTAAATTGTGCGTTTGACACCGGCCAAGGTCTCGATGCGCGAAAACTCCAGCAAGAACCGGTGCAGATAACGCCGGAACTCCACCGCACTGTGCCAGGGCTGGAAGGCAAAGGTGGTGGACCACATGAACCAGAACGGTGTCTCGAAAAACGCAGACGACAGGTGGTCGGTGATGCGGCTGGCACCCAGATCGGCCTCGTCCGCGCTGCTGAGCCTGAGCAGCTCCAGCCGATCCTGCATCGAAAACCCCATGGAACTCACCGGCAGCTTGGCACCACGTTTGTCCACCAGGCGGGCCATGTCGTGGGAGACATGTGTCTCGTTGAAGGCCATGGTTTCGTCAAACACACTCTGACCCGGCTGGGTCAGCGACGGGATCGACTTGAACAACGCCCAGGTGCACTCGTAGTTGTCGGTGGTCAGCATGCGCCCACCGCGCATCGAGTAACCACGTTCGGCGTCACCCGCACCGTCCAGGCTGCCGCCCATCAAAGGGCCGGCCTCCAGGATCGTGACGTTGGCGCCGGACCAGCCACCGTCGCGGATCAGAAAGGCGGCCGCTGCCAGCGAGCCGATGCCACCGCCCACCAGATAGGCATTGGATGTTGTGTTCATAGTGCAGATTCCTTGATTGGTTGATGTGGTGCGCCGTGCGCCATGTGCGCCAACGCCAGACACACCCGCCAACTTAATGCTGCGCCGCCTGCGGGTCTGTCTGGTGGGCAACACGCAACCACCTCGGTGCCAGCACCTGTCGCGGTTGTCGCTCAAGCCATGTCCGGGCTGCTGCCAGTGCAACGTCACGCCCGCAAGGCAAAATAGCGGGCCTTGCCCCGCTCACCAGTCACTTACCCGGCGCCGGTTTGACCACCACGCTGCCCGCCATGAAACCCTCAATCGCTCCACTACTGATAGCATTCAGCACCCTTTCCACCTGGGCTACAGCCCAGAATGCCATCACAAATCCGGCAAGCGACTGGCAGCAATGCAGCGCCCTGAGCGGGGACAACGACGCCCGCCTGCGCTGTTATGACCAATGGGCGGCGCAGCAGGCCACGGCGCGGGCGCCCCGTACCGAGGCTGCCTCAGCCAACAACCTGGCGGCCGACAGCGGCACACCAGCGGCACCGGCGCCACAGCCACCGGCCGTGGTCATCACCATGACCGCACCAGAGGAGCACAACTGCAAGAACACACGTTTTTCGGAACTGTCGCGTTTCTGGGAGCTGGAGACCGGCAGCGACTGCGGCACCTTCGGCATCCGTGGGTACAAACCGATCAGTCTGTCGGTGATCGGCGCCAACAGCGTCAACACCCAGCCCGATTCCTCGTTGGCCAACCACCGCGCCACCAGCGCCACCGACTACAACACCACCGAAACACGCATCAGCCTCTCGGTGCGCACCAAGATTGCCCAGGGCCTGCTAACCCAGGATCAGCCGCTCAAGCGCGACTCGCTGTGGTTTGGCTACAGCCAGCAGTCCAACTGGCAGATCTTCAGCGGTGATCTGTCTCGCCCGTTTCGCACCACCGACCACGAGCCCGAGCTGATCTACATCTACCCCACTGACCTGAACCTGCCGGGCGGCTGGCGGCTGCGCTACACCGGCCTGTCCCTCAACCACCAGTCCAACGGCCAGCCGCTGCCACTCTCACGCAGCTGGAACCGCGCGATTGTGATGGCCGGGCTGGAACAAAGCTCGGAGTTCCAAGTGCTGGGCAAACTGTGGTACCGGCTGCCCGAAAACGAGGCCTCTGACGACAACCCGGAAATCAGCGACACCATTGGCCGCGCCGAACTCACCGGGCTGTGGAATGTGGACACCCAAAACACCCTGGGCCTGACACTGCGCCACTCGCTGCGCGAGCAGGCCAACGGCTCAGTCAAGCTGGAGTGGCTGCGCCGCCTGGGAGGCAGCTCCGGCAACAGCAGCCAGCCCAATGGCCTGCGCTTTCACACCCAGCTGTTCTCGGGTTACGGCGATTCGCTGATTGACTACAACCGCCGCCGCACGGTGCTGAGTGTGGGCCTGAGCCTGGTCGACTGGTAGCTCCTGAATAAATAGCGACTTACCCTTTATCGAATTGGGATGGAGGCCTATTTTTCAATCCGTTACAGTGGAATATCCGGGCCTGGAGGCTGGGGCCTGGATTTCACGATAGCATCCCACCATGTCCAGCACACCCACCTACCAGTTCCACGTCCAGGTCAAGCCACGTTACCTGCCCGAACAGTCCGACCCTGAGCAAGGGCTGTACTTTTTTGCCTACAGCATCACGGTGCGCAACACCGGCACGGTGGCAGCGCAGCTGATTTCGCGTACCTGGAATGTGAACGACGCCGACGGCCACCACGAGAAGGTCAAAGGCCTGGGCGTGGTGGGACGCCAACCGCTGCTGCAGCCCGGTGAGTCGTTTGAATACACCAGCGGCACCCGCCTGAACACACCCACCGGCACCATGCACGGCAGCTTCTTTTGTGTGGCCGAAGATGGTGAAAAGTTTGAGGTGGACGTGCCGATGTTTGTGCTGGATGCCCTGAGTGCCAGTGGTGGCAGCCGCACTTTGCACTGACCACCGATGACACGCCCGATTGACCTGCCCGAACTGCTGGCGCAACTCGACCCGAACGTCCCCCTGGTCCAACGCCACCTGTGGCTGATCCGCCTGGCAGAGTGGCTGCGGGGTGACGCCAGCTCGGTGGCCACCACCCACGCCAGACTGGCGCTGCTGCTGGATGCGCTGCAACAGCGCCAGAGCACACGGGCGCTGTTGCAACAGTGGTGGCAAACCCTGCTCGAGACGGTGGACGCCACCGCCTTGCTGGCCGACCACGGCTTTGCCTCGCGCAGCGCCTTTGCCAGCGAACTGGCCGAACGCATACGCCTGAAGCTGCTGCCCGGCACCCCCGAGACCAACGACGCCTCAACCCTGTTTGCGCTGGTACTGCACCACCCCTTTGATGCCGAGTGGATCAGCAGCCTGGATGCCCATCTGCTGGCGCGACTGGCCGATCTGTTGCAAACCGGGCCCGAGCCGGCCCCCAAACGCACGGCCTGGCAACACCCGCTGTTTGCCAACCCGGAGCCGGGCAGCCCGGCGCCCACGGCTTGGCAAGCCACCCTGATGGAGGCGCTGCATTTTTGCACCGGGCAAATCCGCGCCACTGGTTTTTCGCCCGAGCTGCGCCTGCGCATGAGTGCGCTGGCGCGCCAGTCTGGCCCGTTCCACGCCCTGGCCGCCGACCTGGAGGCGCTGGAAGTCACCTGGCGCCAGAACCCGCAGCAGGCCACGGCCAACTGCCAACAGGCCCTGCAGCATTTCCAGAAACAGCTCGATGAATGCCGCCATGCGGCGGCCTCGGTCTACACCCATCTGGATGCCCACGGCATCTCGGTCAACCTGGTGTTCCAGCTGCGCCAGCTGCGCGAACGTGCGCTGCGCATCCGCGCCCTGCTGGACTGCCTGTTTTCAGCCACACCCCAACAACACACCGCCCAGCTGCTGGGGCATCTGGTCAGTGTTGGGCAAGACCGCCTGAGTGTGCGCGCCCTGATTGCGGCCAACTCCTCGATGCTGGCGTCCAAGGTAGCCGAACGCAGTTCGGAGACCGGGGAACACTACATCACGCGCACCCGCGCCGAATACACCCAAATGCTGCGTGACGCGGCCGGTGGTGGTGCGGTGATGTCGATCACCACGATGATGAAATTTGTGGTGCTCTCCATGGGGCTGTCGGCCTTCTGGGGTGGCTTTTTTGCGGGTATGAACTACGCCCTGAGTTTTGTGCTGATCCAGCTGATGCATTGGACGGTGGCCACCAAACAACCCGCGATGACGGCACCGGCCATGGCCGCCAAACTCAAGGACCTGGGCCGTCCCGGTGCCATTGAAGGTTTTATTGACGAGGTGGCGCATTTGATGCGCTCGCAGGTCGCGGCCATTGTGGGCAATCTGGCCATGGTGGCCCCTTATGTGCTGCTGATCAGCACCGTGTTGTGGCTGACCCTGGGCCGCCCGATGATCGACGCGGCCACGGCACACCATGTCTTGCACGACCTGACCCTGCTGGGCCCAACCGCGCTGTTTGCGGCGGGCACCGGGGTGCTGCTGTTTGCGTCGAGCATCATCGCGGGCTGGACCGAGAACTGGTTTGTGCTGCAACGCCTGGACTCGGCCCTGCGTTACAACCCGCGGATCACGGCGGTGCTGGGTGTGGTCCGCGCCGACCGCTGGGCCAGTTTCATGCGCAACAACATCTCGGGCCTGACCGCCAACATCTCACTGGGCCTGATGCTGGGTCTGGTGCCGGCCTTTGCCGGCTTTGTCGGGCTGGGCCTGGAAGTGCGCCACGTGACCCTGTCCACCGGGCAACTGGCGGCCGCAGCCTCCAGCCTGGGGGCGGGCATTTTCTACATGCCCGCTTTTTGGTGGTGCCTGGCAGCAGTGGCCTGCACCGGTGTGCTCAACGTGGCGGTGAGTTTTTACCTGGCCTTTTTGCTCGCCTTGCGGGCACACAACGTCAGCGGCGTGCAACGCAGCGCCATTTACGCCGCCCTGCGCCACAGGCTGCGCCATCAGCTGCGCAGTTTTTTCCTGCCCGTGCCCGAGCCAGTGGCCACCACGCAGTCCGAGCCCACGACGCCTGCAGCCGCGTCGCACGAGCCCGCCACCCACCACACACCCGGACACGATGACAACCATGGGTGAGTTCGACCTGATTGCACGTTATTTCAAACGCCCGGTGCGCCAGGCTGTGCTCGGTGTCGGTGACGACTGCGCCCTGATGCAACCGCGCCCAGGCACCCAGATGGCGATATCGAGTGACATGCTGGTGTCAGGCCGCCATTTTTTTGCCGATGTGAACCCGCGCACCCTGGGCCACAAATCACTCGCGGTGAACCTGAGTGACCTGGCCGCCTGCGGCGCCCGGCCGCTGGCGTTCACCCTGGCGCTGTCTTTGCCCGAGGTGAACGAGCCCTGGCTGGCCGCGTTTGCCGAAGGCCTGTTGGCCTTGGCCGATGCCCACGGCTGCGAGCTGATTGGCGGCGACACCACCGCCGGGCCACTGAACATCTGCATCACCGTGTTTGGTGAGGTGCCAGTGGTCAACGGCCGCTCACAGGCCCTGCTGCGCTCAGGCGCCCAAGCGGGTGACGACATTTATGTGAGTGGCACACTGGGTGACGCGCGGCTGGCGCTCAATACCTTGCTGGGCCAGATCGACCTGCCACCCGAGCTGCTGGCCACGGCCCGCGCCAGGCTCGAGACCCCCGCACCACGGGTGGCGCTGGGCCAGGCGCTGTGTGGGGTGGCCACCGCCGCCATCGATGTCAGCGACGGCCTGCTCGGTGACCTGGGTCATATCCTGGAATGTTCTGGCATGGGCGCATGTATCGAGGCCGACACTGCCATCAAATTGGTAGCCTCCTACCCTGATAGCAAAAGGGCTACGGGCCAATTTGACTTAAAAATATCCACAGAACAATGGCGCAGCCTGGCACTGGCAGGCGGCGACGACTACGAGCTGTTGTTCACTGCCCCTTCGGCACAGCGGGCGGCGGTGGCCCAAGCCGGGCAGGATAGCTTGACACCGGTGACGCGCATTGGTCAGATCCGTGCAGAGTGCGGACTGCAACTGGTGGACAGCCAGGGCCAAACCTTGCCCAATCACTACGCGTCGTTTGACCACTTCGCCTGAGTCCTTGGGCGCAGCCCGCGCCCTCACCCCGACCTGAGCACCCTGCGTCGGTTCTGGCACGCGCTAGTGATCTACGTGCTGGTCTGACACTTTCCCCAAGTGCGCCCACAGCAGCCAAGGCTCATCGGCCTGCAGCGCCAACCACCATTGACTGATGCGATCGGCCAAGGTCTCCCCAAGATGGAAAAAATGCACACCGGCGGCAAACAACACATATTCAATGATCACCAACGGGCCTTGCCTGCAGACCACGTAACCCCAGAACAAGAGAAGCAGCGCAGACAGGAGGTAGATCAGCGCGCCGACCAGGCTCAAGCGGCCCTTGTAGCGCTGCAAGTCTGTGGCATGCCCTCTGGGAACTTTCGATACCCATAGCACCAAAAAATACAGCAAGAACATCAGCCGAGCTAACCAACCACGTCGAAAACGGGCCATCTGCAAATGCTGCTCGGCAGCTTGCCCAGAGCGATGTTGAAGCAGACCGGCGTCTCTGGGGGTCAATGCTTGCAACTGGTCTGATTGGTTGGCGCTTTCGATCTTGAGGAGTTTGAACCTCTTCCAGAACACCATCACAGCTGAGATCAAAATCACACTGACAGCGATGAACAAGTTCGTCGTCGAGTGCCACAACTCCTTGGGGTTGAATTCACCACCTTGTTTGTACTGCCCCTCAAAGGAAATCAGGTTGTCCAAAGCCATCGCGTGGACGTGAACACCCGGCAAACGGCCATGGACCGGCGAAACAATGTTGTCACCCACCGCCTTCAAATCGGCACCGATCATGACCATCTTGTCGGCCACTGCCTCATGCAATTCCTCGGGTGAAAACCCATGCCCCTTGAAGCTGCGTGCGGGCAACACCTGGTTGTAAGGACAGACATCCAGCCTTTTCTCGCGCGAGAACCACCCAACCAGCATCTTGGCCCCAGGAATGATCTCCCAGCCATGCCATTGATCACGACAGACGGGTGTCAACGCCGCACCCGGCTCCGATCGCCCCACCATCGTCTGCACATTGGTGGGCGCCGCCTTGGCCCCCCAGATCAATGCCAGGGGTGTGCCCACATCCGCAGGGCATTCGGGTCTGAAAAAGCGCCGGTACAAGGTCAAGGCTACCGACGCGGGTGCGCTGGAACACGTCAACGGCAATTGCGCCTTTTCCCGCTGCTGCGTGATTTGCTCGGACTCAAAAACCAGGGGGTAAGACCATTGCGTCTGGTCCAGTGCATCCGGTGAAATGTTCGACAGGACGGGGACAACACATGGCTGACCATCCACTTTCTGGTTGAACAGAAACGCTTCGGATCTGGAGGTCAGTGATGTGTTGGCAAAGGTTGCCAGGAAAAACGGGACACCAGCCTGGGTGGCCCGACATGCGGCCTGTGCCAGACTATCCAGTTCCTTTTGGGGTTTGTCATCCAGAAACAGCACATCCAGAAAGATGGCCTTGGGCTGGTGTTTGAGCAAGTGATCGATCAAACGCTGGTAGTAGTCCAGAGGCACCGGCCAATTCAGACCATATTCCTTCAAGTCACTGTCATCTATCGTGAGAACGGTCACACGCTTTTGCCCTGTAGCAGGGTAAAAGAGTGTCAGGGTTGGTGCATAGATTTTGGTGAGTCCACGTTTGACCAACTCGTCAATGAGCAAACGGTCCGACAACCAGGCCAGAAACAAGCCGGTCAACACGGTGACAAACACCACCCAGACAGAACGGCGCCAGGACAAATGGGGAGGCAGCACGACGGCGGACATCGGTGTCAATTGCCGTTGGCGGCACTGACGCACTCATCACGCCGGTCTGCCTGCTTGAAAACGCATTCGTTGCGCACACTTTCGGCTTCCTTGACCAAGCCGTTGCGCCGGTACAGTGCAATCAGCTTGGGGTAGGCCGAGGGCGCCCCGGAGAAGCGGTTGAAAGCGGACTGCCCCACCTTGAGGATGTCTTGGCTTTTGCCCTGGTCCTTGAAATAGGTGGCTGCGGAGTCATACGTTTCCCAGACACTGTCTGGGGCCTGGAAGCTGCGTCTCAGATAGGACTCGGCCTCGATCTTTTTCCCCTTGCCTCGGTACGCTTCATACAGCAGCTGGTTGGGCAAAGCGTGCGAGGCAATCACGGATTTTTTGCTGACCAAGGGCGTCAACTTGCGCAAAGCATCGTCAAACTGACGCTGCTGCACCAATGTCCTGGCCAAATAGGCCTCGCGGTACCCGTCGATCACGGCTTTGACATCGGGTGCTGCCTTGACCGCCTCCAACGGCTTAGCCGTCAACGCCACCTGGGGCACCTTTTCTTTGTACGCCTTGACAAAATAGTCGTCGATGGCCTCCTCGCGCTTGTCACCGCTGTCGTGGCTGGCCTTCAGCTGCCCCAGCACATCGTTGACGGCAAAGTTGAGTCCCTGCTGGATCCCCTGGTCAAACTTGCCCGCCTCCATCAGCGTTTTCATGGCTTCTTGCTGAAGCTTGAAGTCCTCCGCGTGTTTGGTGGCTTGCTCGGCATCCCACTTGGCAACCAGCGCCAACCAGCCCAACATGCCGTCCGCATAGCTGTAACCGGCCTTGATCATCAAATCCATGCCCAACTGGTCAGCCTCGGTTTCCTGCCGTCGACCCCAGGCCGGGCCAAGGGCACCATCGTTGAGCTTGATGAGCAACTCCATCTTTTTCAACGCATCGGTTTGTGATGGGGTGAAGGCTTGCGTGGTGGTTCCCGAGTTGACTTTTTCCAGCGCATTACGCACCGCCATGCCCGAAGCTACCAGAGTCGACAACTGTTTCTGGGTACGACTGATGGCATTGCTGTCATGGTGACGCAACAAGACATGCGACAACTCGTGCGCCAGAAGTGCTGCGAGCTGGTCTTCGGATTTGAGAGAGCGCAGATACCCGGCAGACAGGTAGATGTTGCCGTCGGCAGAAGAATAGGCGTCCAGTTGTTCGTTGGCGACGAGCAACACCTGCCCAGGAACCTGATCAACTTGGCTGGCAGTTTTTAATTTGACCAAAATACGGTTGGCGTACTTGGTGAAGCTTGGCACCGACAAAATGCCGCGTGTGATGCGCGCTTCATCAATGTCTTTTTGTTCCCCTATCGCTTCGTTGGATTTCTCGTACACACCGGGTTTCAGATCCGTGATCATGGGGGTATCACGTGTCCCTGTCACCACATTGCTCACCCCTTTGCCAAGACCACTGAAAAATCCACCAATCCCGCCAAAAAAGGATCCCCCGGTTGCAGGGGCACTGGCTGGCGCGGCGGACGGATCAGGAGGATTCCATTCCGCGTGCACCGCCAGCGTGGTGCACGCCGCTGACAACACCAAG
Source organism: Rhodoferax sp. U11-2br (assembly GCF_018619435.1). GTDB lineage: Bacteria > Pseudomonadota > Gammaproteobacteria > Burkholderiales > Burkholderiaceae_C > Rhodoferax. The sequence continues at coordinate 45,640 of NZ_JAHFZF010000014.1, forward strand.
ACCCTTGTTGTATCGCGCAAAAACTGTTTTCCAGCCATCAAACACATGAACCATCCTCCCTCAACTCAGCACCAAGCCAAGCGGTTTTCTGAATTGGACTATTTACAGCCTTCGTTGGCACCACGAATGCCACCAGAGACCAGCTTGGCATTGGCCTGGTTCACCGTCAGGCAGCTGGCTTCCAGGGTCTCAGGTTTGATCTTCAGCTGTTTGCGGTCCAGCCAGACTTGCTGACCATTCACCTTGACCCGAACAAAGCCCTGGTCAGAGATTTCATAGACCTCAGGAGAGACTAAGACGTCTTTGATGGAGACCGGTACCAATTCCTGTTTTCCCTCTGCATCCGAAAAAGCCTTGATGGAGGTCCGGGACCCCATCGCGGCCTCGATGCGTTCGATAGCTGAGACATTGGCAGCCAACACACACAACAATAAAAGTGTCAAAAGTCTGTATTTATTCACACATCCCCCAGTTTTTTTACCCTAAGGAAAATACTAGCATGGGGAATGTTTCCAACAGAAACAAATGCAACAATTGCTCAGAAACTGTTGCATATGTAGCGACCAAGCAGCCCACTCAGTTCAACACCGCCCACACCAGAGCCAGCCCGGCGGCCCACAAGTCCAGCGATGGGCCGTCGTCCCCCAACACCAGGCGGCCACTCTGATTGGCTTTGGCATCGCGTGCGGCCTGCTGGCGGTCGCGCTCCAGCATCACCAACGCATCGGCCAACTGCGGCAGCTGGACACCCCCTTGCGCCCGGGCGGCAGATTCGTAGCCCACCAGCGCCCGCTCTACCGCCTGCGGGTCCAGCAACGACAAAGCGCTTCGGCAATAGGGGCAGGCGTGGTCGGTGCGCAGGTCGACCGGCGCGCCGCAGTTGCTGCAGTTGATCACTTTCAGGCGCTGCGCCATGTCGTTGATTTCAGCGGTGCTAAGTTGCCGCACAAAGCCTTTTTCGATCATGAACGCTGCAAAGCTGCTGAAGCGGCCATGCCGCTGTGGGCAGCGGTGGGTGATGTAGCGGCCACTTTTGACCACATCAAACCCCTGCACCAGGGCGCGGCGACAGTGCGGGCAGCTCAGCTGTTGCGGCAGCGCCTTGGCGCCTTCATGACGGTGCGCGTGCAACAGCTTGAACAGCTCCACCACCGCAGCCGGGCTGAGTTTGAGGTTCTCTTGCGGGTCAAACCAGAGGCCACGGCAGGCAAAACACAGGTCCAGCTCCAGATGGCCCCCGGCCACACTGGCCAAGGTGTGGGTGTACATCGGGTCGTGGCAAGAGGGGCAGGCGCGCGAAATGGGCATGGTGCGGTGCAAATGCTATGGCAGACGCAGCATCCTAATCGCTCAGCTAGGCTCTGACGCCTTGTTTTGAGCCAAATTAGCCTGCAGCCCAGCTAACACAAGCACAAACAGCTACTGTAGAAATAGCAGAACAAACAGTAGCCAAGCCTCAGAGCAGGAAATTCTTGGTGGCACCGGTCAGCAGCGTCTGTTCAGCGCCGGTTTCGTCCTTGAGGTCCACCCCGGACAACTGGCGATGGCGCGCCTGCGTCAGCAGATAAACCAGCTTGTGAGCCGCCTCTGCATAACCCAGACCGGCCGGGCGCACATTGGAGATGCAGTTGCGATTGGCGTCCGTCAGGCCCACACGGGGTTGCCAAGTCAGGTACAGGCCCATGCTGTCGGGCGAACTCAAGCCCGGGCGCTCACCAATGAGCACCAGCACGGCCTGGGCACCCAGCAGTTCTGCCACCTCGTCGCCAATTGCGACGCGGCCCTGCTCGACGAGACACACCGGGGCGATGGTCAGCTGCTGGGGCACAAGGCGCTCAAACATCTGGGTCAGAAAAGGCACAGCGTTCTGGCTGATGGCCAGCGCCGACAAACCATCCACAACCACCACGGCAAGGTCATAGGTGCGCTCGACGGATGACGCGAATGCCGGTCGTGGCAAGGCGGTCAGGCGCTCGCGGGAGGCCGCATCCAGCCTGCGCCCCAGATCCGGGCGCTGCAGGTAGTGCTGGCGATCGGTGGCGGCGCTGTGCAGAACTTGGCAAGACGCCACCGGGTTGCGCAATGCCGCATCAAGCGTCTGCGCCAGCGTGGTCACATCGAGCGCCAGGTGCACCGCATCACGCGCCTGGGCGTGGGCCAGCTGAAACTCCAGGTGCGCGGTCGTGGGCAGGCTGACACCCGCGCGCCCCAGCGCAATACGCGCATCGGTGAACTGGCGCAGCGCAGCCCAGGAGTTGGTCGTGACAGGAGGTTTCGGATCATTCATCGTCAGGTCGCTTCAGTTCAGGCGCAGCAACGCCTTCTGGAACGCGGCAGGCAGGGTCGCGTTGAGCCGGAAGTGTTCATCCGCGCTGAAGATCTGCATCTTCTGCAACCAGGCCTCGAACTCGGGCGCGGGTTGGAGCCCCAGCACCCGGCGCACATAGAGCGCGTCGTGGAACGAGGTGGTCTGGTAGTTGAGCATGATGTCGTCCGAGCCGGGAATACCCATGACAAAGTTGCAACCGGCCACACCCAGCAGGGTCAGCAACACGTCCATGTCGTTCTGGTCGGCCTCGGCGTGGTTGGTGTAACAGACGTCACACCCCATCGGCAGGCCCAGCAGCTTGGCGCAGAAATGGTCTTCGAGCCCGGCGCGCATGATCTGTTTGCCGTCAAACAAATACTCCGGCCCGATGAAACCGACCACGGTGTTGACCAAGAGCGGCTTGAAGTGGCGCGCCACCGCATAGGCACGCGCCTCGCAGGTTTGCTGGTCCAGACCATGGTGGGCGTTGGCCGACAGGGCGCTGCCCTGGCCGGTTTCGAAATACATCACGTTGTCACCGACCGTGCCGCGCTGCAAGGACAAGGCGGCGCTGCGCGCCTCGGCCAACACATCCAGGTTGACACCGAAGCTGCGGTTGGTGGCCTCGGTGCCACCAATCGACTGGAACACCAGGTCCACCGGCGCACCGCGGCGGATGGCTTCGATGGTGTTGGTCACATGCGTGAGCACGCAGGACTGGGTCGGAATCTGGTATTGCGCGATGATGTCGCTCATCATCGTCACCAGTTTGATGACTTGCGGCACGTTGTCGGTGGCGGGGTTGATGCCAATCACCGCGTCACCACTGCCGTAGAGCAAGCCGTCAAGCAGGCTGGCGGCAATGCCGGTGGCATCGTCGGTCGGGTGATTTGGTTGCAGGCGTGTGGCCATGCGACCAGGCAGGCCGATGGTGTTGCGGAACCGCGTGACCACACGGCATTTTTTGGCAACCAGGATCAGGTCCTGGTTGCGCATGATTTTGGAAACCGCGGCTGCCATTTCGGGGGTAATACCTGGCGCCAGCGCCGAAAGCACCGCACTGTCGACCTCGTCACCCAGCAGCCAGTTGCGAAAGTCACCCACCGTCAGGTGGCTGATCGAGGCAAAAGCCTGGGCATCGTGGCTGTCGAAAATCAGACGGGTGATTTCATCGTCTTCATACGGCACCAGCGCGTCCGTCAGGAAGGTCTTGAGCGGCACATCGGCCAGGGCCATCTGGGCCACAACACGCTCTTGCGCACTGCTGGCGGCCACACCGGCCAGCAGGTCGCCCGAGCGTGCGGGTGTGGCCTTGGCCATCAGGTCCTTCAAATCGCGAAAGCTGTAGGTTTTGGCTCCGACGATGTGGGTGTACTGATGGTTTTGCACGGTCACAAGCTCAGGTTGGATCTGCAGCCAGGCTGTTCAGGGCGATGGCCTTGCTGCGGTGGTGGCTGGTCATCAGGAAATAGCCGTAACCGATGGCCAAAAAGCCCAGAAAAAGACCAAAAATCAAGGGGTTGTAATAAATCATTGTAGCCATGCACACCGCGGCACCCAGCAGCGCAAAGGCCGGGAAATACGGGTAAAACGGTGCCTTGAACGGGCGCACCATGTCAGGTGCGGTGCGGCGCAACTGGAACAGGCTCAGCATGCTGATGATGTACATCAGGATCGCGCCAAACACCGACATGGTGACGATGTTGGCGGTCAGAGTGTTGCCACCAATCTTGATCAACTCGTCGCTGTAGATGGCAGCAATACCGATCACACCACCAGCCAGAATCGCGCGGTGGGGTGTCTTGAAACGTGGGTGTAACTTGGCAAAAAACGGCGGCAAATACCCCTCACGCGACAGCGCATAAATCTGGCGTGAATACCCCAGAATGATGCCGTGGAACGATGCCACCAGACCAAACAGGCCCAGCCACACCAGCATGTGCAACCAGCCGCTGTTTTCACCCACAATCATCTTCATGGCCTGCGGCAGTGGGTCGTTGATGTTGGAGAGTTTGGTCCAGTCGCCAGCACCACCGGCAAACACCATCACCCCAATGGCCAGCACCACCAGGGTCAGGATGCCCGCGATGTAAGCAATCGGAATCGAGCGCTTGGGGTCTTTGGCTTCTTCAGCGGCCATGGCCACCCCTTCAATCGCCAGGAAGAACCAGATCGCAAACGGTATTGCGGCAAACATGCCGGGAATCGCCGCCAGGCTGAAACCATCCTGCCCGGACCAGCCTCCCTTGGTGAAATTGGCCATCGAGAAGCCCGGTGACACCACGCCCATGAACACCAGCAGCTCAAAAATGGCGAGCAGCGTCACCGCCAGCTCAAAGGTGGCGGCAATCTGGACCCCGATGATGTTGAGCGTCATGAACACCACATACGCCCCGAGCGCGGCGAGTTTGGGGTCCAGCGCCGGAAACTGCACGTTCAGGTAAGCCCCAATCGCCAGTGAAATCGCGGGTGGCGCAAACACAAACTCAATCAAGGTGGCGGCACCGGCAAGGTAACCACCCACCGGGCCAAAGGCGCGTTTGCTGTAGGCAAACGGGCCACCGGCGTGCGGGATCGAGGTGGTCAGCTCGGTGAAGCTGAAGATGAAGGTGGCGTACATCGCCGCGATGAACAGCGAGGTGACGGTGAAGCCCAGCGTGCCGGCCGAGGCCCAGCCAAAGCTCCAGCCAAAGTATTCACCAGAGATCACCAGGCCCACGGCGATACCCCAGAGTTGCAGGGTGCTGAGCACCGGTTTGAGCACATGGGTGCCACTGTGGTGAGAAGGGTCCAACGGATTCATTTTTGGGTACTCCAATCAAGTTCAAAGTGCTTGCAGGAAGAAGAAGGGTGTGGGCATGGGGTTTGCTTGTGGTGATCTTTATCCAGACCCGCTTTTTGGCGTTATCGAAATTCGGCAAAGTTGCCTTGATGCACTTCACACGTCTTGCCAGCAGCGGTGCGCCGGGATGCCCCCCAACCATCCGACTCATGAGGACGCACACACCATGGTTTCAGCCTCTTCCTGTGTAACCACCAGCCCCCTGGCCGCTGATGCGCCAATTGCGGGCAAAACGCACCAGATTCGCACCATCCAGGCTTTTGATGCCGACGAACACGCCCACAACCTGACCGACTGGGAACAAAGTTACGACCAGATCACGCCGGGCCACTTTCATGGCCGCCTGACCGAGCTGCAACTGCCCCAGATGCAGGTGTTTCGTGAGGACACCAGCCAGGCGGTGCACCAGTCCTGCTGCGTCTGGCCCGACACCTTCTGGTTTGGCCTGCCGGTGCAGACGGGTCAGACCCGCATCAATGGCCGACTGGTCGGCCCACATAGCATCATGGTGCGCCCGGGCCACTGCGAGTTTGAGTTACAGACGCCGTCTGACTATGTCATCTACGGCATCGTCATGCGCCAGGACAACTTGCAGCATGCCGCCGAGCGGGGTGGCTGCTTGATCGACTGGGCAAAGCTGGCCCAGGCCGAAGTGATGCAGGTGGCGCCCCACCCTCACCAGCGCCTGCTACAAAGGCTGGCCGGGCTGCTGCAGCACGACGGCCCCTACACGGACCCGGCCTGGCGCCAGCAGCTTCTACTCAACGCGCTGCTGGCACTGCTGGACACCAGCAAGGTGGACCCCGCCGTCAGCAACAGCTTTCAGCGCCGCCAGCGCATCGTGGCCAAGGCGCGCGATCTGGTGCTGTCGCAACACGACCAGACGCTGACGGTGCCAGAGCTGTGTGAGCGCCTGTTTGTCAGCCGCCGGACTCTGCAGTATTGTTTTGAGGATGTGCTGGGCATGAGTCCGATGCAGTACCTTCGCCTGGTCCGCCTCAACACCGCGCGCCGGAGGCTGCGGCAAAGCAGCGCCCAGCCCGTCAGCGTGCAAGACGTGGCAGCCGACCTGGGCTTCTGGCACGTCAGCCAGTTCTCCTGCGATTACCGCAAACTGTTTGGGCAGACACCATCCCAGTCCAGGCAAATGCATTGACCGGCACACCCGCCTGCGTGATGGTCGGGGGCCAAACACACGCGGGATAATCGTGTGATGCAGATCACCCCGGATGACACCCAGGACAGCGCCGCGCCGCGTGCGCCCGTGGCCCCCAGCGCACGTTTCATGATGGCGCACCCGGCCCATGTGCTGGCGCTGGGTTTGGGCTCGGGGTTAAGCCCCAAGGCGCCCGGCACCGCTGGCACCTTGTGGGCCTGGCTCAGTTTTGCGCTGCTGCACAACCGCCTGTCCGACCCGCAATGGGGGCTGCTGATTGGCCTGGGGACTCTGGTGGGCTGGTGGGCCTGCAGCGTGACCGCGCGCAACATGCGGGTGCTGGACCCTGGCAGCATCGTCTGGGACGAGGTGGTCGCCTTCTGGCTGGTGCTGTGGCTGGCCAGCCCGATGGGCTGGTGGGCGCAGGTGGCGGCGTTTGTCCTGTTCCGGTTTTTTGATGCGGTCAAACCCGGCCCGGTGGCCTGGGCCGACCAGCTGTTTCATGACGTGGACCCAGCCACCGACCCAGGCGCCTGGCGCAAAGCCGGCTGGGGCATCATGCTCGACGATCTGGTGGCGGCGTGTTGTACGCTGCTGGTGATTGCGCTATGGCGGGTGTGGTGATGCCTGACTTACTCTCAAATCAAGAGCCATCAGCCCAGCTTGTATGCGGGCTAGTGGCCGATTTCTTATCTAAGAAACAGTGGATGCTGGCCACCGCCGAGAGCTGCACCGGTGGCCTGATTGCCGCTGCCTGCACCGACCTGGCGGGCTCGAGCCTGTGGTTTGAGCGTGGTTTTGTGAGCTACTCCAATGCCGCCAAGACCGAGCTGCTGGGTGTGCCCGCCAAGCTGATTGCGCAACATGGCGCGGTCAGTGAACCCGTGGCGCGCGCCATGGCAACGGGTGCGCTGGCCCATTCACACGCCCAGGTGGCGGTGGCCGTGACCGGTGTGGCCGGGCCCGGCGGTGGCAGCGTGGACAAACCGGTGGGCACCGTGTGGTTCGGCTGGGCCACACCAAGCGGCCTGTTCAGCGAGAGCCAACACTTTGCCGGTGACCGCGCCGCCGTGCGGGCCGCCACGGTGCAGCATGCGCTGACCCGACTGCTGGCGCTGCTGACATAAGCCCCCTCGACCTCACACCTTTTGTTGTTGGAAACCTGCCATGACATCCCTCAAAACCCTGGCCCTGTTGACCCTTTTGACGACCTCAACCCTGTGCAACAGCTGGGCCGCAGGCCCCGGCCCGGCTGCGACCAACCTGTTGACCGGTGAGGTGCTGGAGGTGAAAGACGTCGAGAGTTACACCTACCTGCGCCTCAAAACCCAGGACGGTGAAACCTGGGCGGCCGTGGGCAAAGCGACCGTCAAAACCGGCAGCCAGGTGCGCATCGAAAACCCGATGGTGATGGCCAACTTTGAGAGCAAGGCGCTGCACAAGACCTTCAAGACCATCGTGTTTGGCAACCTGGTCCAGATCCCCAGCATCATGCACATGGCGCCCGCGCCCACAACAAACCTGGGCCCGATCAAGGTGGCCAAAGCCAGCGGCGCCAATACCTACACAGTGGCCGAGCTGATCAGCCAGGCCAGCAGCCTCAAGGACAAAGCGGTCACCCTGCGTGGCCAGGTGGTCAAGTTCAACCCCGAGATCATGGGCAAAAACTGGATTCACCTGCAGGACGGCAGTGGCAGCGTGGCCGCCCAGACCCACGACCTGCTAGTCACCAGCCGCGCCACGGCCCAGGTCGGTGATGTGGTCACGGTCTCGGGCACGGTGCGCACCAACAAGGACTTTGCTGCGGGTTACAGCTACAAGGTCATGCTGGAAGACGCGCTGCTGACCAAGCCTTGATTGCTATATTTTCAGCAGCTACTAGCCCTCAATATACAAGGGCTACATGCTGATTTCATTGAAAACACCTGGGCATCTCGGCCCCCTCTTCCCATGGACTTTGTAAGCGGTTTTGCCACCGGCCTGGCGCTGATTGTGGCCATCGGTTCCCAGAATGCCTATGTACTGCGCTGCGGCATCCGGCGCCAGCATGTGCTGGCCCTGGTGCTGTTTTGTGCTCTGTCGGACGCGCTGCTGATCGTTGCTGGCATTGGCGGCGCCGGGGTGTTAATTCGCGGCAACACGCTGTTGATGGATGGGGCGCGTTATGGCGGCGCGTTGTTTCTGGCCAGTTATGGCGCGCTGGCCGCGCGGCGCAGCTGGTTGGGCAGCCAGATGCACCTGGACAACGCCGCGCCAGTGACCCTGGCCACCGCGCTGCTGGCCTGTTTTGGCTTCACCTTTTTGAACCCGCATGTGTATCTGGACACCGTGGTGTTACTCGGCGCGATTGCCAACCAGCGACCCGACCCGGGGCGCTGGGTCTTTGGCGCTGGGGCCATCAGCGCCAGCTTCTGCTGGTTTGCCGCGCTGGGTTTTGGGGCCCGTTACCTGGCCACGCTGTTCCAGACCACGCTGGCCTGGCGGGTCCTCGACGGCCTGATTGCACTGGTGATGGCCACGCTGGCAGCGATGCTGCTGGTTGGGTGAAGCTCAGGCGGCCTGCACGTCCACCAGACAGTCGTAAAAGGTCGGCGCGTTGCCCAGGTCGGTCAGCGCCTGGCTGGTGAGTTGGTTCACGTTGTGGCCATCCAGCCCGAACTTGCGCCACCAGACGCCCAGGCCCACCACCACACCGGGGCGCGCACGCGCGTTCAGGCTCAGGCGGCAGCGGTGTTCACCACGTGTGTTGAACACCCGCACCAGCGCACCGTCTTGCAGCTGGCGCTCGGCGGCATCGGCTGGGTGCATTTCCAGCAGCGGTTCACCTTCACTTTGGCGCAGGCTGCCCACATTGACAAAGCTGGAGTTCAAAAAGTTACGCGCGGGTGGCGAGATCATCGCCAGCGGGTAAGTTTGTGAACTGCCCGCAGACTCGTGGTTGGGCACATGGTCGGGCAAACCATCCAGGCCTTGATCGGCCAGGCGCTGGCTGAAAAACTCGCATTGGCCCGACGGTGTCGGAAACCCACCCTGGGCAAAGGGAGCCTCAGGCAAAGGCAGCGTGGCAAAACCCTGGTCCAGCAAGGTGTTGAAGTCGACCTTGTCGCCATAGGCTTGACGGCACAGGTCCTCGTCACTGTCGGTAAAACACGGCTCGGTGAAGCCCATACGACGGCTGAGTTCGCGAAAGATCTGGGTGTTGGGCCAGGCCTGGCCCACCGGCTCAATCGCCGGGCGATTGAGCAGCGCGTCTGTGTGGCCGTAGGCAGAATGCACGTCCCAGTGCTCGAGCTGGGTGGTGGCGGGCAACACATAGTCGGCGTAATCGGCGGTGTCGGTCTGGAAATGCTCCAGCACCACGGTGAACAAGTCCTCACGCGCAAAACCGGCCACCACCTTGGCTGAATCGGGGGCAATCGCCACCGGGTTGCTGTTGTAGACGATCAGCGCCTCGACCGCCGGGCCAAATTCCGGGCTGGCCGGGCGCAGCAAATCGTTGCCAATGGTCGCCATGTTGATGGTGCGTGATGGCCGCCCGGCGCGCAGGTCGGGCCGCTCCAGCGCCGCGCGCTGCACCGGAAAAGCGCCTGAGTTGCTCAGCAACACACCCCCAGCGCGGTGCCGCCAGGCACCAATCAGCGCGGGCAACAGGGCAATCAGGCGCACCGCGTTGCCACCACCATGCACCCGCTGCAGGCCGTAGTTCATACGAATGGCAGCAGCCTGGTCGCTGTTGGCAAACGCGCCGTAGTCCCGCGCCAGCGATTCGATCTGCGCGGCCTCGATACCACACACCGCAGCGGCACGCTCGGGCGGCCACGCCAAGGCGCGCTCGCGCATCTGCTCCCAGCCCAGGGTGTGGCGCGCCAGGTAGTCGTGGTCGAGCCAGTCGTGAACAATCAGCTGCTGCATGATGGATAGCGCCAAAGCCCCGTCTGTTCCGGGCAAGAGGGCAATATGTTCATGGCACTTGTCGGCGGTTTCACTCTTGCGCGGGTCGATGCAGATGAGCTTGGCGCCATCGCGTTTGGCCTGGCTGGCGTAGCGCCAGAAATGCAGGTTGCTGGTGATCGAGTTGCTGCCCCAGATCAGGATCAGCTTGGACTCCGCAAAAAACTCGACCCGCATACCAACCTTGCCACCCAGTGTGTGCACCAGCCCCACGCCACCGGCCGCGGCGCAGATGGTGCGCTCCAGTTGGGACGCGCCAAGTTTGTTGAAAAAACGCCCGGCGATGCTCTCGCCCTGCACCAGACCCATGGTGCCCGCGTAGCTGTAGGGCAAGATGGCCTGCGGGTCACGCGCCGCAATAACCTTCAGGCGCGCTGCGATGTCGTCCAACGCCTCATCCCAGCTCACCGGCGCAAACTGGCCCGAACCTTTGGGTCCAACGCGTTTCATCGGCTGCAGCAGGCGATCCGGGTGGTAGGTGCGTTCGGTGTAACGCGACACCTTGGTGCACAGGCTGCCCCCGGTGTGCGGGTGCGCCGGGTTGCCCTGCACCTTGATCGCCACGCCGTTTTCCACCGTGGTCAGCAGGGAACAGGTGTCAGGGCAGTCGTGGGGGCAGGCGCCTCTGACTTGGAAGGAATGGGGGGCGGTGGTGCTGTGGGGCATGGCAGGCTTTTGAATGGCGAAATGGGTGAAAGAGCATATCCGGCTTTGGATACGTCTCTTGCAGAAAGGGTGGCTTTGGGCCCAGCGCGTGCGGCGGCGGGTGGCATGGAGGCAGACCGAGCCAGGCGCCTCATACTGGGGTACCAGAAATCGGCGCCCAGCCCGGTCCGCCCCCATGCTGCAAACGGTTGTGGTGTGCAAAAAGACTGAAAACCAGATACTGGCCCCAAAGCGACGGCGGCACCAGTTCATTGGTTTCGGTATTCCAGCTCGGCGCTCACAAGCCGCAGTTCAAGCCGGGGCGGGTATGGCCAGGGGCCGATTTCTGGTACCCCAGTATGAGGCCCCTGGCCATACCCGCCCCGGCGCACCAACACCGCTGGATGAACAGAACCAACGGAACAAGCACCAACAGCATCACCAACAAGAAGGACTCAGCACCCGCTTCATAATGCCATCACTGCCCTTCGGCCTAACTGCAACCTGCCCAGCCCGCCATGAAACTCATCGACGCCATCACCCAAAACAGCCCCAACATTGCGACCTTGCGACGCGACATCCACGCCCACCCGGAGCTGTGTTTTAAAGAAGTCCGCACCGCCGACTTGGTGGCGACCAAACTCACCGAATGGGGCATCCCCGTGCACCGCGGCCTGGGCACCACCGGCGTGGTGGGCATCCTGGACGGGCGCGACGGCGGCGCCTGTGGCCACGCGCTGGGCCTGCGTGCCGACATGGACGCGCTGCCGATGCAAGAGCTCAACACCTTTGCCCACGCCAGCACCCACCCCGGCAAAATGCACGCCTGCGGCCACGACGGCCACACCGCGATGCTGCTGGCGGCGGCCCAATACCTCAGTAGCCACCGCGACTTTGACGGCACCGTCTACCTGATCTTCCAACCCGCCGAAGAAGGCGGCGGCGGCGCACGCGAGATGATCAAGGACGGTCTGTTTGAGCAATTTCCGATGCAGGCTGTGTTTGGCCTGCACAACTGGCCCGGTTACGAGAGCGGCAGCTTTGCCGCGAGTTCAGGGCCAGTGATGGCCTCGAGCAACGAATTCAAGATCACCGTGCGCGGCAAAGGCGGCCACGCGGCGATCCCGCACAACACGCTCGACCCGGTGCCGGTGGCCTGCCAACTGGTGCAGGGTTTTCAGAGCATCATCAGCCGCAATATCAAACCGATTGACGCTGGCGTGATCTCGGTCACCATGATCCACGCCGGTGAAGCCACCAACGTGATCCCCAACAGCTGCGAGTTGCAGGGCACGGTGCGCACCTTCTCCTTCGAGGTGCTGGACCTGATTGAACAACGCATGAAGGACATGACTGAACAGCTGTGCGCCGCGTTTGGCCTGAGCGCCGACTTCGACTTCCACCGCAACTACCCGCCCACCATCAACAGCGCGGCCGAGGCCGAGTTTTGCCGACAGGTGATGGCCGAGATCGTGGGGCCCGACAAGGTGCAGGTGCAGGAGCCGACCATGGGGGCGGAAGACTTCTCCTACATGCTGCTGCAAAAGCCAGGCTGTTACGCCTTCATCGCCAACGGCGACGGCAGCCACCGCGAGCTGGGCCATGGTGCCGGCCCCTGTGTGTTGCACAACGCCAGTTATGACTTCAACGACGCATTGTTGCCGCTGGGTGCGACCTACTGGGTACGGCTGGCGCAGCGCTGGCTGAGCCAAGCCGGGTAGCCCCTGGGCTGATCGATATCAGCGAGCTATATAAAAAGTAGCTATCAGCCTTTTATGCAAAAGGGCTAGAGGCCATTTTTACATCAATCCCGACATTCAACTATCAGAGAACTGGCCCGCGGGGACCTGACCGTTGACGCAGCCGCAGCCAAGTCACCGCAACAGCGGCCGGGTTCCCACGGTGGATGCCAGGTGAAACACCGAAACCGCTTGCTCCAGCTCTTGTGCCTGGCGGCGCATGGAGTCTGCGGCGGCAGCGGCCTGCTCGACCAGGGCAGCGTTTTGCTGGGTCATCTGATCGATTTCACTGACCGAGTCACCCACATGGGTTATGCCACGCCCCTGTTCTTCGGTGGCTTCACTGATCTGGGACACCAAGGCACTGACCCGTTTCACCGCTTGCATGATGTCGTCCATGGTGCGTCCGGCGCCTTCAACCTGCTCGCTGCCCACGCGCACCTTGTCACTGGAGTCTGAGATCAGGGTCTTGATTTCCTTGGCTGCCTGCGCAGACCTCTGCGCCAGTGTGCGCACCTCGCCCGCCACAACCGCAAAACCACGCCCTTGTTCACCCGCACGTGCCGCTTCCACCGCCGCATTGAGTGCCAGGATATTGGTCTGAAAAGCAATGCCATCGATCACCGCAATGATCTCTTCGATGCGGTGTGAGGCGCTGTTGATCTCGCTCATGGTGGTCACCACACGGGACACCGCCTCGCCTCCACGCTGCGCCACCAGGCTGGCTTCCTGCGAGAGCGTGTTGGCCTGTCGTGCGTGGTCGGCATTCTGGCGCACCGACTGGGTGATTTCGTCCATGGCGGAGGCCACCTGCTGCACGTTGCTGGCCTGCTGCTCGGTCCGGTGTGACAAGTCGTTGTTGCCCTGCGAGATTTCAGTGGAGGCGGTGGCGATGCTGTTGGTGCCTTGGCGCACCTGGTAAACGATGCGCTCCAGGGAGCTGGTCATCTCACCCATATTGCGCATCAGCTCGGCGAACTCGTCATGCCCCTGCACTTGCGGCTGTTGGCTCAAATCCCCCCCGGCAACCGCCCGGGCCACCGATACCGCTGCGTCGAGCGAGTGTTTGATGTGCCGCGTCACGCCCAAGGCCATCCACAAACCCAGCAAACCCAACACCACAGCAATCCCCAGCTGCCACAGGGCCCGTTGACGCGCCTGCGTCTTGACTTCTGCCACCTTGGCATCCATCAAGCTGCGTTGCAGCGCGGAAAAGGCGGCGATGTGTTCGTTGTAACTTTTTTGGGCCGGGACAAAGCCTTCATCAAACGCTTTGACAGCACCGTCCACATCGCCACTTTTGCGCAGTTCTGCCATTTGCCCCAAAGACTTGAGCAAGGCCTCACGCTTGGGTGTCATGGCGTCAAACCAGGCTTTCTCTTCCTCAGAGGTGGACACCTCGCGAATCTGGTTGAACATGGCGCCCACCGCCTTGACCAAAGGGCCAATTTCAGGACCAAACAGCTGCGCCAGTGCGGGGTCGGTTGACCGGTTGACCGCCATCAGACGCACGGTGGTTTCCTGTGACAGCGCCTTCCAGGTCTCCGTCAAACGTAATTTTTCCAGGTCGCTGCTGACCAGTTGGTCCATCGCCCGGGCGGACTGCTGTTGCTGCAACAATGCCAGACCGGCGCTGGCAAACAACAGGATCAACAAGGCGCCAAATGTCACCGTCAACCGAGCCATGACGCTCAAACCAGATAGAAATTTCATGCGCACTTTCCGCTTCAGTGTTCAGAGTACCCCGACCGTCCTCAGGGCTCAGCGGGATGGCGAGGCATTGGGTTTAACTTCCGTTGCAGTTCAGGCTTTGTGGCCCGTGGGGGCAAAAACCAAACCCGGCGAATGTAGCGTCAAAGCCCCAAATATGGCAAGCCATTCGCTGCGGTCAGTGGCCAAAGCGCCGCTCAGCCATTTCCAGCAGGCCATCAAACAGCAGGTTGTCCACCAGCTCAAAAGGCTGGGTCATGCTGGGCGCCACCTTCCAACCGGCGCCACCGGTCATCAGACACAAAGGCTCGGCGCCACAGTGTTTGCGCACATGCTGCAGCATCCGATCCACCGCACCCACAATCGCAAAGGTGCCGCCGCTGGTGAGTGCGTCGCTGGTGTTGGTGGGGAAATCGACCACATTGCCGGTCGGCACACTCAGGCCTGCGGTGCCGGACTCCATAGCGCGCAACATGATGCCGTGACCGGGCAAAATCAGGCCGCCCAGAAAACGGCCCGTGGCGTCCAGCGCATCCACGGTGACGGCCGTGCCGACCATCACCACCACCATCGGCCGCGCCGGGCCTTGGGCCAGGCCACGGTGCCAGGCGCCGATCATCGCCACCCAGCGGTCGGCCCCCAGGCGCGCCGGGTAGTCGTAACCGTTGGTGACACCAGCCTCTTCGCTGCTGGCCACCACCCACTGGGCCGACACGTCCCACAGCTCCATCTGTTCTTCGACCCGGCGTTTGACCGCCTCACCGGCCACCAGGCAACCCAACACATGCTGCGGCGGCGGGATGCGTGACCAGTCACCTTCAGCCAGTGTTTCGATGTTGTCGAGGAATTGCACCCCCTGGGCCAGCACCGGCGCGTCGCGCCTGGGTGCAGCATGCAGGGCCCATTTCAGGCGGGTATTGCCCACGTCCATTGCCAAAAAAGTCATGCCGGGGATTATCAGCACAAACCCGCTGTCCATTGGCACGACGGCCAGGCCCACAGGCCCTGACATCGTGTCAGTTGAGCTAGCTCAATAAAGCAGCGCCTGTTTGTGTCGGGTTGGGCTTCGACAGGCTCAGTCCAAACTGACAGCCCACCACCGCCGGACACAGATCAGCCGCGTTAGCTGACACTAACTCTGGCGCCAAGGCAGGCCATGAAAGCGCCAGCCGCCGTGCCGGTTGCGCTGGGCGTGCTCATCCGGGTCACCTTCAAAACCTTCGAGGATGTTGTAGGCCTGCAGCCCCAGCTCGGTGGCACGCTGGGCCGCTGCGACCGAGCGCACCCCGCTGCGGCACAGCAACAGCACTTTTTGGCCTTCGGGCACGGAGGCCTGCAACTGCGCATCAAAGTCGGGGTTCATCACCATGCCGGGCCATTGTTTCCAGGCCACCGCCAGGGCACCCGGCACAAAACCAACCCAGGCGCGTTCGGCATCGGTGCGCACATCCACCAGAACTGCTTCACCTGACTCAAACCACTGCCAGGCCAAGGTGGGTGACACGTCACCTGCGTAACCGGCAGCCGGGCGCGGCAGCAGGCTCTCGGGCGCCGGGGTGTCGTGGCGCAGACCAGAGCGCAGGTTGGCAGGCACCGCTTCCTGGATGCGTTGGGGTGGCGGCAGTTTCAGCGCGTCCATGATGGCCACAAACTCGGCCAGGCTTTTGCCCGCCACCCGGGGGTTGCTGGCCTTTTCCTGGCCGATGCTGGATTGGGTTTTGCCCTGGTAATCGTGCCCGGGCCAGACGGTGGTGTCCTCGGGCAGTTTGAACAACACTTCGGTGAGGCTGTGGTACATCTGCGTCGCACTGCCGGACTGAAAGTCGGTGCGGCCACAGCCGTTGATCAGCAAGGTGTCACCGGTAAAGACGTGGTTGTGCCAGACAAAACTCATGCTGCCTGCGGTGTGGCCCGGCGTGTGCAGGGCGCGGATTTGTTCAGCGCCAAAGTCCAGCATATCCCCGTCCTGCAGCTGCACCGACGCGGTGCTGATGCCACAGCCTGCGGGTGCGGTGGTTTTGGCACCCGCCAGTTCGGCCAACTGGCCTGCGCTGGTGATGTGGTCGGCATGGGCATGGGTTTCGAGCGCCCAGATCAGTTTGAGGCCATGCTCGCGTAACACCTGCAGATCACGCGCGATCTGGGTGTCCACCGGGTCGATGATCACGGCATCACGGCTGGCCGGGTCAAACAGGACGTAGGTGTAGGTGCTGGAGGCGGTGTCAAAAAGCTGGATGGGTGTCATGGCATCAGGTCCGAGGGTGTTCAAGGCAGTGGCTGGCGACCACATGGCAATGTAACGCGAAAGCACCGTTTCAAGTACCATGCGCACCAGATTGACGTTGACGTCAACGTCAAGTCAGTTCAAACCGATGAAATCGCGGTTTGAACCTTACAACGATAAGTACCCGACTGGAGACACCCATGACCGACCTGTCCACCGACCTCAAGGCCCTGGCCCACTACCGGCCGACCCACAAAGTGCGTTTTGTCACCGCGGCCAGCCTGTTTGACGGGCACGACGCCTCGATCAACATCATGCGTCGCATCCTGCAAAGCATGGGCGCCGAGGTGATCCACCTGGGCCACAACCGCAGTGTGGACGAGGTGGTGACCGCCGCGCTGCAGGAAGATGCCCAGGGCATTGCCATCAGCTCCTACCAGGGCGGGCATGTGGAGTATTTCAAATACATGGTGGACCTGCTCAAGAGCCGGGGCGGCGCGCACATCCAGGTGTTTGGCGGCGGCGGCGGCGTGATTGTGCCCAGCGAGATTGCCGAGTTGCATGCCTATGGTGTGCAACACATCTTCAGCCCCGAAGACGGCCAGCGCATGGGCCTGGCCGGCATGATTGGTCAGATGGTGAAGTCGTGTGACCTAGACCTCACTGCATACGCGCCGACCCAGATCGAAGCTATCCAGGGCCACACTGACGCCAGTTGGCGTGCACTGGCACAACTCATCACCGCACTCGAGAACGAAAACGCCTCGGGAGTAGGTAAAGGCGAGTTTTCAGTGCCTTTTAAGGCTCTAGCCCTTGATATACAAGGGCTAGAAGCTACAAAAAATATACCTGTTCTGGGCATCACCGGCACCGGTGGTGCGGGCAAGTCGAGCCTGACCGACGAGCTGATACGCCGCCTGCGGCTTGACCAGAGTGACAGCCTGCGTGTGGCGGTGATCAGCATCGACCCGAGTCGGCGCAAGAGTGGTGGCGCGCTGCTGGGTGACCGCATCCGCATGAACGCCATCAGTCCATGGCAAAACGGCCCCAAGGTCTTCATGCGTTCCCTCGCCACCCGGGACTTTGGTTCAGAAATCAGCGCTGCCCTGCCCGACGTGCTGGCCGCCTGCAAGGTGGCTGGTTTCGATCTGATCATTGTGGAGACCTCGGGCATTGGCCAGGGTGACGCGGCCATCGTGCCGCATGTGGATGTGCCTTTGTATGTGATGACACCCGAGTTTGGCGCCGCCAGCCAGCTGGAAAAAATCGACATGCTGGACTTTGCCGAGTTTGTGGCCATCAACAAGTTTGACCGCAAGGGCGCCGTGGATGCACTGCGCGACGTGGCCAAACAGGTGCAGCGCAACCGCGAGGCCTTTAACGTGCCGCCCGAGCAGATGCCGGTGTTTGGCACCATGGCGGCACGCTTCAACGACGACGGCGTGACCGCGTTGTACCAGGCCCTGAAAGTGCGGCTGGCTGAACTCGGCCTGCCGCTGGGTGCCTCACACCTGCCCACGGTGGCGGTGCGCCACAGCACCAACCAGAGCCCGGTGGTGCCCGCCGCACGCACCCGCTACTTGGCCGACATTGCCGACACGGTGCGCGATTACAAGAAAAATGCCCGCGCCCAAGCCAAGCTGGCGCGTGAAATCCAGCAACTGCGCGCCGCCGCAACGATGCTGCAGGACAACGACACCAGCGCGGCGGCCGAGGCCGCCCAAAAGCTGGCCCAGCAACGCGAGCAGACCCAAGACCCCGCTGCCCACAAGCTGCTGGCCCAGTGGCCCGAGATGCAGCGAGCCTACGCGGGCGACGAATACGTGGTGAAGATCCGCGACAAGGAAATCCGCACCAGCCTCACCACCAAAAGCTTGAGCGGCACGCCCATCCGCAAGGTGTGTCTGCCGCAATACGAAGACCACGGCGAAATCCTGAAGTGGCTGATGCTCGACAACGTGCCGGGCAGCTACCCCTACACCGCCGGCACCTTCGCCTTCAAACGCGAGAACGAAGACCCGACGCGGATGTTCGCCGGGGAAGGCGACCCGTTTCGCACCAACAAACGCTTCAAGTTGCTCAGCTCAGGGCTGCCCGCCAAACGCCTGTCGACCGCGTTTGACTCGGTCACGCTCTACGGCAACGACCCCGATCCGCGTCCGGACATCTACGGCAAGGTCGGCAATTCGGGCGTGTCGATTGCAACGATTGACGATCTGAAAGTGCTGTACGGCGGTTTTGATTTGTGCAGCCCCAACACCAGCGTGAGCATGACCATCAATGGGCCAGCACCGAGCATCCTGGCCATGTTCATGAATGCTGCTATCGACCAGAACCTGGAAAAGTTCATCACCGACAACGGCCGCGAACCCACCGACACCGAGGCGCAGAAGATACGTGAATGGGTGCTGGCCAATGTGCGCGGCACGGTGCAGGCCGACATCCTCAAAGAAGACCAGGGCCAGAACACCTGCATCTTCAGCACCGAGTTCAGCCTCAAGGTCATGGGAGACATCGCCAGCTACTTTGTGCACCACAACGTGCGCAACTTCTACAGCGTGAGCATCAGTGGTTACCACATCGCCGAGGCCGGCGCCAACCCGATCAGCCAGTTGGCGTTCACACTCTCCAACGGTTTCACCTATGTCGAAGCCTATCTGGCGCGCGGCATGCACATCGACGACTTTGCGCCGAACCTGAGCTTCTTCTTCAGCAACGGCATGGACCCCGAGTACACGGTGATGGGCCGTGTCGCGCGGCGCATCTGGGCGGTGGCGATGAAAGAGCGCTACGGCGCCAACGAGCGCAGCCAGAAGCTGAAATACCACATACAGACCAGCGGGCGCAGCCTGCACGCACAAGAAATCCAGTTCAACGACATCCGCACCACCTTGCAGGCGCTGATTGCCATCTACGACAACTGCAACAGCTTACACACCAACGCGTTTGACGAGGCCATCACCACACCAACCGAAGACTCGGTGCGCCGAGCGATGGCCATCCAGCTCATCATCAACCGCGAATGGGGCCTGGCCAAGAACGAGAACCCGTCACAGGGCGCGTTCATCATCGAAGAGCTGACCGAGTTGGTGGAAGAAGCGGTGTTGCTGGAGTTTGAGCGCATCACCGAGCGTGGTGGTGTGCTCGGTGCCATGGAAACCGGCTACCAGCGCGGCAAGATTCAGGACGAATCGATGACGTATGAGATGCTCAAACACACCGGCGAGTTGCCCATCATCGGTGTCAACACCTTCCGCAACCCGCATGGCGACCCGGTCAATGACAAGCTGGAGCTGGCGCGCTCCACCGACGAAGAAAAACAAAGCCAGCTCAGTCGCCTGGCCGACTTCCACACCCGCCATGCGGCCGAGGCACCGGCCCAGCTCAAACGCCTGCAGCAGGCCGTCATCGACAACCAGAATGTGTTTGAGGTGCTGATGGACGCGGTGCGTTGCTGCTCCCTGGGTCAGATCACCAATGCGCTGTTTGAGGTGGGTGGGCAATATCGGCGCAATATGTAAGGCCGATAGACTCTATTTTGCATAGCTACCAACCCTTTATAGATAAGGGCTAGAGGCCAAAAATGCATAAAAAAAACGGCCCGACTTGGGCCGTTTTTTGGCGCCGCATCAAGCGGCTAAAGCAGGGATCAGCCGCCTTTTTTGCAACGCTTGCCAGGGTTTTTCTTGTTGTTGGTGGCAACGCCGCGCTCCAGGCTGCGCATCTGGCCGTGGCCAGCGGTGTAGCACACGCCCTTGGGGGCAACAGGACGGGGCGTCGCTTTGCGGTCAGCTTCAGTACGAAATTCTTTGGCCATGATGAATGGGCTCCGGCAGGTTGGTAAAAGGGACGATTATCCTATTTTTTAGATTGGCTGTTCCCAAGCCAAAGACGAAGACCTCTCAAGCGCCCAAAAGCGGGCGATTGGTGCGTGATCAGCGCCTTACTTGGGGGTGCTGCTTTGAAAACGCCACCACACCATATAAATCGCCGCCAACAACAAAGGCAGCGACAGCATCGCCCACAACTCGCCCCGGTAGAGCGAATAAATCAGGAAACGCACCTGGTGCCCGCCGTCGGTAAACGCGGTGATCAGGCCCAGTCCGGCAGAATCAAAAGACGGTGTCTCTCTGGCCAGTTTGGTGTAGAGCGGCGCCATATTGGAAGCAATCAGCAAAAACGTGATGATGACCGGCACACCGGCCACCACCGCGCGAAACACATTGCCGCGAAAAATCAGCACCGACAAGGACATCACCGAGAACAGGTTGGGCAAATCCCCTAGCGGCAAGACTTTGTTACCAGGCAGCACCAGCGCAATCAGCACCGCCAGCATCATCAGAATCAGCCCGGTGACCATCACCGATTTGTGGTGCATCAGAAAACCGGTGTCCATCGCCACAATCAGATTTTTGCGATGTGGGAAAAACCGCGTCACCTGGTCGCGCAAGGCCACGGTCACCGGCATCATCGCATCACCAATCAGCCCGGCACTCTTGGGCAACAAGAACATCACCGCTGAAATGTGCACCGCCAATTCCAGCGTGGCACCCAAGTCATAACCTGCAGCTATGGCCAAAACCAAACCCATCACGGCACCAATGATCATCGGCTCACCCAGCATGTCCAGGCCACTGCCGGCCGACGGCTCGTCACCCTTGCTGTGGGGGTTGTAGTTCAGGTTTTTGAGCACCGGAATGCGATCCAGCAGCCAGTCCACACACACGGCGTAAGGCACCAGTCCGTTGACCGAGACTGGGGAGGCCGAAATACCCACCAGACCGGTTTCGCGCTCCACATCGGGCGCGGTCCATTCGGTCATCTTGAAACAAAACACCGCAATCACCAACACGGCTGACAAGCCCAGCGCCATACTGCCAGTGACCGACATCACCAGCGCACCCATCAACGCAAAATGCCAGTAGTTCCAGATGTCGATGTAAATGGTGCGGGTCCAGCCCAAAGCCAGCATGAGTAAATTGGCCACCAGCACCAGCGGGATCGAAATAGCCGCCAGCGGCGAGGCCCAGGTAATGGCAGCCAAAGGCGGCCAGCCCACGTCCAGCACCGGGAAACTCAGCCCGCGCACGCTGGTGAGTTGCTGCACCGCTGGGCTGATGTTGCTCACAAAGAAGTTGAAGGCAATAAACACCCCGGCAAAACCCGCAGCCAAGCTCACCGTGCTGAGCACCACCTGGCGCAGCGGCAACCGAACTGCCAGCGCAATGAAGAAGATGATGATGGGCAGCATCACATAGGCCTTGAAACTGAAAAAGGCCGTCAAAAATTCTTGGAGAGACTGCATGCTGTGCTTGGGTTCAATCAGGTGAAAAAGGAGCGGAGGCGGGCCTAGTCAGACCGGCGGCCAGACCAGCGTGTCTTTGGTCCAGCTCGCCGCAGGGGAGCATTGATGTCAGCAAGGCGTTGGGGGTGGCCGCCTGGGGCCATCCGTGTTAGGCCGCTTCCTTGTAAAACACGTTTTTTTGCAACGTGCGCCCAGCCATGGGCGCCACCTTGTCGTGGATGGCGCCAATGTGGGCGGGTGTGGTGCCGCAGCAGCCGCCCACAATGTTGACCAGACCTTCTGCGGCAAACTCACCCACAAGGCGGCTGGTCACATCCGGAGTTTCATCAAATCCGGTGTCGCTCATCGGGTTGGGCAAACCGGCATTGGGGTAACAGCTGATGAAGGTGTCGGGTGCGGCCTTGTTCAACTCCTGGATGTAGGGGCGCATGAGCGTGGCACCCAGGGCACAGTTCAGACCAATGGCCAGAGGCTGCGCATGGCGCACGCTGTGCCAGAAGGCAGTCACCGTCTGGCCGCTCAGAATCCGCCCCGAGGCGTCGGTCACGGTACCGCTGATCATGATCGGCAGGCGTTCACCACTGGCCTCAAAAAACTCGTCAATGGCAAACAATGCGGCCTTGGCGTTGAGGGTGTCAAAAATGGTTTCGACCAACAACACGTCCGCCCCACCCTGCACCAGCGCTTCCACCTGTTCGTAGTAGGAGGCGCGCAGCTCCTCAAACGTCACATTACGTGCACCCGGGTCGTTCACATCGGGGCTGATGCTGGCGGTTTTGGGCGTGGGGCCGAGCGCACCCAGCACAAAACGCGGTTTGTCAGGGGTCGAGAATTTGTCGCAAGCGGCGCGCGCCAGTTTGGCAGACGCCAAGTTCATCTCGAAGGCCAGATCCGCCATGTCATAGTCAGCCTGGGCGATACGGGTGGCGCCAAAGGTGTTGGTCTCGATCATGTCAGCACCCGCGGCCAGATACCGCTCGTGGATGTCGGTGATCACGTCCGGGCGGGTCAGGCTCAACAGCTCGTTGTTGCCTTTGACATCCTTGTGGAAGTCTTTGAAACGCGCACCCCTGTATTGGGTTTCGTCAAGCTTGAAGCGCTGGATCATGGTGCCCATGGCGCCATCAAGCACCAAGATACGTTGTTCAAGCAGGGCAGGCAGCTGTTGGGCGCGGGTATAGGTCAGGCGTGTCATAACGCTATTGTAGAAAGCCGTCTGCTATCTGGCTCTGCGCTGGCAGTTCACCCCGTTTGGCCCATGGACGTGCGGACGCGGATTCAATGCAGCGAACAGCCACCCGGTCCGGCCGCGTTCGGGCAGCCGCCACAGGGGCCCGGTGGCATAGCCGCCATGTCTGGGCCGGAGGCTGTGGTGGCAAACACCGACAGCTGTTTCTCGAGCGCTTTGGATTGGCAATTCGGGCATTCAGGCACGGTGTCTGAACGAACCAGGGCTTCAAACTTGTGACCGCAATCGCCGCAGGCGTATTCGTATATGGGCATGACAACTCCTTGTGTGGTGCGGAATTATCGATCTGCCGAAAGCCCATCCAGCACCGAAGCCAGACACCGACTCAAGACATGCTCAAACCGTGCGCAACGGCACAGGTAGGTCTACCACAGCAGAACGTTCAGAGCCCGTCCACTCACCTCCAGCGCCTGCGCCGTGTGGTTGTAGGCGATGCTGCCGTGTGTTTCGGCTTGCCTGGCATCACCGGCTTCGTGCAGCAATGCCGCCTGACGATGGTGCTTGACGGCTTTTTCCAGTTGTACGGCCGCTTCACGGTGGAGAAACTGCGGGGTCACGATGGACACCGGTGGAACGTTTGTATCTATATAGCTCATATGCACTCCAGGACAGGTCAAAAGACCATCGTAGAGTGAGGCTTTTGGGTTCACCGTGCGCCACCACACGCACGATCAAGGTCCTGACTGGGGCATGACCTTCGCCCCCCCCGCAGACCACTTATCCCTGAGCGCGCGCCAGCAAGGGGGCTCACGCACAGACACAGCGCCGGGTCTTTGTTACGTCTGGCGCCAGAAAGCAAAAAGCCCGTCGCAAGGACGGGCTTTTTAAACATATGGAGCGGGAAAAGAGGTTCGAACTCTCGACCTATACCTTGGCAAGGTATCGCTCTACCAACTGAGCTATTCCCGCATTCATCACTTTTGGCGGAGTGGACGGGACTCGAACCCGCGACCCCCGGCGTGACAGGCCGGTATTCTAACCAACTGAACTACCACTCCACTCGGTTTCTTTTACATCACAAAAAATATGGCTCCTCGACCTGGGCTCGAACCAGGGACCTACGGATTAACAGTCCGGCGCTCTACCAACTGAGCTATCGAGGAACAATGTGGCACAAAGAAAAGCCCATCACAGGGATGGGCTTTTACCATTTCTGGTGGCCTGGGGCGGAATCGAACCACCGACACAAGGATTTTCAATCCTACGACATGTGCAAAATCTTTTGATTTCGCGCCGTCATTGAGTATCTGGGTGGTCTAATTGCACACGTTTGCACACAGAGCAATTGTACACCATAGTTTTTAGGCATTGCACATGGGCATTAAGCAGCTTCCCTCTGGCCGATTTAGGCTCCAAGTCCGGCGTGCAGCGTTGCAGATTGATGAGGTGTTTGAGACGCGCCAAGACGCGGAAGCATCCCTAAAGCTCCACACGGGCGGAGCGACCGGCACCGCGGCAAAGAAAACGCGCAGCATCACTCTGGATGATGCCTGGGGACTCTATAAGGAGACGCGCGACTACCTGGAAAAAAAGCCCAACACCCGCAATTCTGAGGAAACCCACATCAAGCCCGTGCTGCAGGTCCTGGGCTCCAAACCAGTGAAAGGTCTGACAGCCGATGACATTGACGCCTTCATTGTGAAAAGGACCAAAGCCGGCAAGGCACCGGACACCATCCGCAACGAAGTTGCCGCCCTGTCCTCCGTCCTGAACTATTGCCGAAAACACCATATCGTGGTGGCAAACGTTGCCATTGGCATCAAGCGCCCCAGCAAATTGCCAACCGTTCACCGCATGCCCCCCGGGCATCAGGGAGCGCTCATGAAAATTCTGGCGCATCCGAAATACCGCTTCCGTGCGGTCGCGCGGCTGGCCTTGCTGGTACGAGAAACTGGGGCACGGCCTGGGGAATGGGTCAATGTCCAGTGGGATGACATCCACTTAGATCAGCACCGAGTGGTTTTCAAAAACACAAAATACAAAGGCATGCCGCGCACGGTGCCACTGACAAAAGCCGCCATGGCGTTGCTGTCTGCCCAATTGGAAGACATCACCATCAATATGCTCGATAAGTTCGGGGCAAGCGATTGGGTGTTTCCCACCCTGAGCCGCGAGGGTGAAATTACACCCCTCCCCTACAGCGGTGCAGTGCGGGACATGAAAAAGGAAGAGCTTTTGCCAAAGGGCTTGCGCACCCACAATGGTCGGCACGAGTTCATTTCCAGTCTGGTCGAAAGCTCAGATCTGGACGACTCCCGCATCATGGCGCTGGTTGGACACCACAGCCCGACGTCCATGCAAATTTACGTGTCGGCCCGTAACGTCCGGTTCTTGCCCCAACTGGAAGCCCTGGAAGAGGGTCGACGCAAGGAGCGCAGTAGCGAACTGGCAAAGGCCATGGGGGTGCCAACGGCGCTTATCGACTCGTATCTGGTACATGCCAGGAACGAGGAAAAAGCGGACAACCTTGACGACACTGGCGACGAGCTACTCTACCAAGCTAACGCTCTTGAAAAAATCAGGACGGTCGCGGACCGCCTTGGCTCCAACGAAAGCGACCGCATGCGCACCCTGCTGAAAATTCGCGCCAATTCCACCAAAAAGCCTGTTCCTCCGCCCAGAGGAAAAGGGGCGTGATGCCCATGAGTGCAGTCAATCGGGCCAGTAGCTGCCGAGACTTGACCCCAAGCCAAACCACCGCCAAAGTCAGGAGATGTGGAATCTCAACTATAGGGCGAGTCCGCGCCACAGCGAACATTGCCTCCTAACGGCTAGGTGGAAATCATAAGATTTTTAGAACGCAATATTTACCTGGCTCCGACCACCGAGTACACCCATAAACGAACTAAGCTTTGACCACAAGGTCAAGATATAGAAAATCAACACGACAAAGCTTTTAGGAGCAGCTGAAACCGTACACTGCCTCATATTGGTTTATATATTGATGGGCCTGTTTCTTTGAGACGGTTATAGAACTCAATTGCGTACCTATCTGTCATTCCAGCAACAAAATCACAAACAACACGATATTTTGCAGCTTTCCCCTTCAGACCAAGGTACATCTGTTGAACATCGTCAGGAAGAAGTTGATATCCACCATCAGTTGTCAACATTTTAAATATTGTCTTTACTAGTTCATACCCTCTATATTCGACGACTTTCAGTCTGGGAGACATAATGTTAACAAGATAATTAAAATGCTTTAGAACTTCGATTTTTATCTTGATATCCGGTCGAATTTCGACTTGACCAAATTTGCTTTGACTATCAGTTTTAACATTCACCGAAATTCCCCGCATAAAGTTACCAATAAGCTCGGACGTAAATGCCGTGCGAAGAAATCCATCATTTGCAATCTTTTTTGAAATCACATACCCCATCTCTGGCACTTCACCCTCCCACATATGGAATAGGTCTTTAAATGCATCAAATACATCGAAATAATCAGCTTCAGGGACTTCCTTTCTGAGTTTTTTGAGGATACCTTCAACTAATTTTTGGTTTGAATGTATTTTTGTGAGTATTGCTAGAGGATGTGTAAAGCCGCCTTTCATTGAATCCTCGAGGTCAAAAGTCGAATAAGCGATGTCATCGGCCACATCCATTAATTGACACTCGATAGTCTTGAACTTCTTCCCTTTTGTCGGCTCCCCGACATGCATTTTTATGCGTGCAACCAGTGCTGCCTCGGAAGCGTAGTATCCCTTCTCAAGCTTTTCTTTGGTCACCCGCTTCGTTTTTATCTCGTGATCATACTTAAGGACAGAGGCCAGCGTCCTATAGGTCAAATTCAGCCCGAGTCGCACGTCTCGACCTTTATCATCGAATGGGGTCTCTGGCGAACGATATGGATGACTACGCACAACCTTTTTTTCGACGGTCGACAGAATGCGCAGTGTCTGAGCATTTCCCTCAAACCCTCCAAATTGTTTCATGCAATCATCAAGAGCTTTCTCGCCATTGTGGCCAAACGGCGGGTGTCCGAGATCATGGGCCAGCCCAGCAAACTCTACCAAATCAACATCTATTGGATTGGCCTCGTAAGCCGGGCATTGCACGTTTACCTGGATCGCCAAATCTTTTGCAATTTGAGCAACCTCCAAGGAGTGAGTCAGCCTGTTTCGAAAAAAGTCCGATTCATGACCAGGGAACAGCTGCGTCTTACCTTGCAAACGCCTCGCTGCTGGTGAATGCAGAAGACGCCCATAGTCTCTTCGAAATGCAGTTCGACCAACATCAGGCTGCTCGTCTTCAAGTTGTTCACGCGCATAGTCACCTTGGCTATACAGCATACCGCCCTCCCCACTATTGCACCTATGTTTCTAGGCTTCCACCCACAACGCTAACTAGGCACTCTTTGTCTCACTCGATTACCGGCCGATGCCTTGCGTTCATGGTGCAGAGGAGAGGGTGCTCGCCTCTTTGCGTCCATATTATGAAAAAAACTGAGATGTCTTACTGCTGCTTCCTTCGCAGACTTCACCGATTGAAAATCTGCTACCTTCAAGTCTTCCTCGTTCATTCGTCACACTCCTAGTGTTGAACTTTGGTCCCTAATTGGACAGTATTGCACTTCCGCTAGGGAAATTGCATCAATAAATTGCTTTTTTGCAGAAAACTGTTGCTTTTTCGGAAACGCTCCAAGCTTGGGATTAGATGTTGAAATGCAAAAAATTCTCATCACCCAAAACGGAACCGGCCCTCCAACAACACACTAGCCCTAGCATCCCTTGTGAACAGCCCCAGCGCTTGCTCACACCACATGCATATGAATCAAGTACGTGTAGCACAATTAAATGCACTGAACATAGCCACAATCACCAGAGCATATCAAAGGTGCATAGAAAGATTTTATTTTAGTGATAAGAGAATACCCTGACAAGGCGACGTTCCCGACCGCGTGCCTCGGATGCGGCAAGCTAACAAATGCCATTAGCCTGCCAACGGCGCTTATCGACTTGTATCTGGTACATGCCAGGAACGAGGAAAAAGCGGACAACCTTGACGACACTGGCGACGAGCTTCTCTACCAAGCTGACGCTCTTGAAAAAATCAGCACGGTTGCAGACCGCCTTGGCTCTACCGAAAGTGACCGCATGCGGACCCTGCTCGAAATTCGCAGCAAATCCACCAAAAAGGCCCCCCCCCAGCCCAAGATAAAAACGGCGTGAGGCCCAGTGGTTAATACAGCCCGTCGCTTCCAGTGCCTGTTCCCACATCGATACCACCACCAACGTCAAGCATGCCATGGTCGCCAAACTGGTGCAAGTCCAACCCGTATGGATTGCCCCCGACATCCATCCCGCCAATGTCGCCCAACATTGGTAACCCGGTTGCGGGATTAATGTCAGGGGTGACGGGGGGCATGTCACCGCCGAAAAGCCAATTCCAGATACCCATACCTCAATCCTCCCCCGGCATCATCACTGTAATGACCGGCTCCGCTGCATCGCCGGGGCCAATATGCATGTGCAATGTCACCTTGCGCGGCATGCGTCCCCTGCCACCGCGTGGCACGCGGTACAAGGTGAAAGCAACGGTGCCTCCCTGCGCAAGGCGCGCGGCCAAGTGCGCAATCCAGAGAACGTCCCACAACCGCCCAGACTCGTCTTGATGAGTTTGGCGACTGCTATCGCGGTCACCCCATTCAACGCAATCAGACCAGGCTGCGCTGGTCAGTGCCACGGGCACGCTGAACCCGGCTTCCTTAGCCATCACAGACACATCCACAAGCACACCATCTGAAATTGCCTGTGCCCTGGAGTAACCGAAAACGACCGACCCGAACGGTGCGCTCTCGTCGTTCGTTGCTGCCTGGTCAATGGATTGGTTGCTCGCTTGGTTTTCCATGGGGTATTCCTTTCGGGTTTGGTTTGCATATCTCATGCAAACCTGCCCGTTGGCGAAACTGGGGGTAACAAGGGCAAGCGCGATCTGGCGCAGGGGTATCACCCGGTCTGCACGCAAGGAAGATGGGGGAGGCCGCCAGATAGGTCGCAGACTTCACGCTTGCCCGGCGTGAGGGGGAGTCCCCTTAGTTGGCAGCGCCCGCATTGGTAGCTTGTTTTCCTGCCGCCATCAAATTTTCTGAAAATATTTCAAAAAATATAAACACCGGTCAATACACGGAATGACTGACCGCACTTCGCGACAGCCACTCTGCAACAGGTTTAAACAATTTTGGAAGTAATAGCGTTATGAAAAGCTCTTGGAAAACAACCCGTGGTGACACCACATATTATTTTGAACAATCCGGCGACCGCTTTAGCTACGGCGGGCCAACCTGCACCAGCCTATGGATTCTGTCCAAAACCGAGGGGGAAGAGCACATGTCGCGCTTCCCTGACATGCACGTGCGTTTAAACGCCACATGTGCTGAGGTGGAGGACGCCTTTTTTGAGATGCTCTGTGACGTACGAGACGATGATTTTGACTATTAAGAAAGGGGCCTTTGGCCCCTTTCTTAAATGGGGTAACGTCGTTGCGAAAGCAATGGCGTGGATTTGGGGGAGCCAACGCAGGCGGCGGGGGTATGTGCGGACTGTGGGCAAGCCATGCCGCAGCCCACAGGTTGCACATTCCCCCTTGAGTGGCACCGCGATAGGGATTGCTACCGTTAGGCCGGGACTACAGGCCCGGCGTGCGCAGCACGTAAAGCCCGGACGGCCAACAGGCCGTATCGCTCGGAGTTTGCAACCCAGGGACGAGCTACGCCGTCAGCGAAACAATCCGCTCTTCACCCAACATGTCGATGACTTTCACGGCGACAACTGACCCAACCGGAGGCGCTGCCAACTCATAGCGTCCAGCTACAAGGTCTTGCTTTCGCTCGGGCACGTCAGCAAGGGTCACGTTGAAAACGGCTCCATCGTGATCAGCGTCAATGAGAACGCAGTCCACCACTGCACGCCAGTCCGGTATCTGTGCTCGGAAAATGCCCTCTTGCAAATCCAGCCGCGCGATGATGCTGGGCGATACCACGTCGGCAATCGTCACTATCAGCTTGTCACCTTCACGCTGAACGCTGGCCTGCACCGACATCGGCTCGTGCTTGATGAAGCCCCCTGCCTTGCGGTCAGTACGCAACTCAATCAAGTGGATTTTGTTGATAGGCCGGTTGTGGTTGTAGTGCTCCACCCATTCGCGCGCCTTGTGCTCTTGTCCCAGACTCACAACCAACAAGTCGCGCTCTTCTTCTGGCCGGTTCTTGAGTTCGGAGCGCAGAGCCTCCAAGTCCAGCGGCGTGAGCGGATGATTCAAGGGGATGATTTTGACCAGCATCTTGCCGCGCGTACCGTCAAAGTACGGGTCGGTGCGGGTGCGCATGATGCCCAGGTGCTCGCATGCCAGTTCAACGGCCTCGTTGTGCTGGATGTGCAAGTCGTAGTCGTTCACGCGCCAGGTGGAGAACGTCAACTGGCAAGGCACAGGCGGTGCATCGTCACGGGCAACTAAATCACCTTGTGATGCGCTGGATAGCACCACTGCTTGCTCCCGCATAACGCCTTGCAAGCGTTTGGCAGTGGTCTGAATTGCACCCTTGTTGATGTCGCAACCAATCCAGCGTCTGCCGAGCTTTTGGGCCGCAGCTGCTGTCGTCCCGGAGCCAATGAAGCAATCCAGCACGAGGTCGCTTGGCGATGTTGCTATTTCAAGCATCCGCTCTATTAGCTTCTCCGGCTTTTGTGTTGGGTAGTCAGCGCGTTCCTCAGCCTGTGAGTTAATCGGAAAAATGTCATCCCAGAGAGTAGTCAGCGGCTGGCCCTCCAACTCATCAAGGTACCTCTTGTAGCGTGCTACTCCATTTGCCGTGTATTGGATACGCCCGGCATCGTGAAGCTCCTGCATGCGCTCCTTTCGCACGCGCCAGACTCTATTAACACCATTCCAATCGTAAGTCAGGGTTGGTCTGTTCGGGTTGGGATTCACCATATTGTCCAGCGTAAAGCGGCGCCCATCAGCATCCGCCTGCGTGAATCTGGCCAAGTAGTCATCTGTATATTTCAATCTCGGGGGGTGCCACTCCGGTTCGTCAGACGGAGAGAAAACAAGAATGCTGTCGGTTGCAACGCTTAACCCCATGGAAACATTTCCTCGTGGAGAGGCGCGCTTCCAAATGATTTCCGTGATCAACTTTCCGGAACCAAATACCTCTTCGCCAAGACATCTCAAATGATGGCTTTGGTGATAGTCACAATGAATCCAAAGCGTGCCATGCTCTGTGAGCAACTCCTTCAACATCAATAGCCGCTCATACATGAACTGCAGATAGTTGTCATTGCTCCAGATGTCGGTGTACTGCACCTGCTCGCCCAGCGCATAGTCTTCACCGTCAATCTTGAGCGTACCCTTGGGGCCACGCAATTGCACTTTGCGTACGTAGTCCGCCCCACTGTCAAACGGCGGGTCTATGTAGATCAGCTTGACCTGCCCTCGAAAGCCGTTTGCCAGCAGGTGCGCCAAAACCTCCTTGTTATCCCCGTGATACAGCAGGCCGCTTTGCGGCAAGTCCTTGGGCCACTTGGACCAATCGGCAGAACTCGGGGGCAAGGGGTGTGCGGCATCCTCCGCACTGAATCGCTCAACATGCTGAGCAGGGAACGCAGTGACACGGCCCAGCGGCTTCTTGCCTACCCAACTCAACATAGGCCGCCCCTTGGCGCGGCCTACCGTCACGTCTGTCGGCTTCTTCTTGGTCTTGGCTTGTTCAGTCATAACGGTCTATCAGGTGGCCGCAGGCGCGGCAATTACTTTGGCGGTGATGAAGTCCAGCACGGTCTTTTTGCCCTCGTCATGCAAAGCAGTATTGGCAAACATGACGTGGTAACTGAGGCGGTCGGGATTGAGCTGTTCCCACCGTTTCAAAGCCACAGCCTTGCGACCTTCCAGCGTTTGGGCAGCTTCACCCAACGCGTGGCGGGCCAAATCCGCATCAATGTCCGGGCTGAGCTTGTCGTTTTTCACCTCAACCACAAGGTGCTTGCCATCTGCACGGCGCAGCACGAAGTCCGGCGTGTAAGTGTGCCAGCGCCCATCGTCGCCCAGGTACTCGGCACGCAAGTCGGTCTTACCGGCATCGGTAAGGCCGCCCGTGAACCAAAGGCCTTCAATCTGGTGGGGGTGCGCCTGGAGCAGGCCCAGCGTCCAGTCCAGAAACTCGGCCTCTGGGTTGGAGTCAAAGTTGTAGCCCTCATAGTGGAAACTGTTAAGCAGGGCGTGTGCAGCGTCGGCGGTCTCGTTTGCCGTCTTATAGAGGTGCTGGTTCTTCTTGTCAAAGCTGATGCGGGCGGTATAGACCGGCTTGCCGTTGACTTCGGCAACATCGAAGCCATCGGCCTTGACCAGCGCCACAGCCACCTCAATTTCGTCCCATGCCTCTTCATACTGGTTACGCTGCGCCTCAATCTGCTGCCCCAGGGCATCTAGATGGTGGTCAGGCACTTCCTGTGTTTCGTAGACTTGGCGAAGTGCGGTCAGCAGTTCGGTGGTGGGCAGGTGGTGGCATGCCGCCAGTCTGGCGGCGGCGGTGTAGCAATCCAGAACCGGAGTGAACGACTCCAGCAGCACGTCGGCGGCATCCAGCCGTTGCATGCGAGTGTCACCGCTGGCGGTGAGCACCGGGCTCCACGTTTGAACCACAGGGCCAACGGGTGCAGACACATCGGGCAAGGAGAATACCAATGGCGCTACATCAGCGGGGACTGCCTTGCGCTGGATGCGGAGCACGCGTTTCTTGATCAGCAAAGCTGGCAAGTGCGGCTTGTGCAGGTGAATGGTCTTTTCAACCCGCTCGGCCTGCTGGATGTCCAGCGCCTTGAGGCTGGTACCGTAGGTCTCGGTCAACTGGTCTTCCAGTGTCTTTTTGTTGCTGGCCGTCAGGTACACGCGGGCAGGCTTGGTATTTCCTGGCACCTGGCGTAGGCACCGGGTGGCCGCCTGCAGCACAAAGTTGTTGCTGGTGGCGAGCTTGCGCACCAGCGCACAGGCAAACAGGCTGGGGCAATTCCACCCCTCGGTGCCCATGTTGACCAGCAGCATGACGCGGTGCGGTGCAGCTGGTTCGCGCGCCACGGCTTCAAAGCTGCGCCGGGTCGCCTCGCTGGATTTGTTGTCTACTGCCAGCAGGGTGTCCGGGCCGATGCCGTGGGCCAGCAACGCGGACTCAATGGCGGGTCGCAACTCGTCGCGGGTTTCGAGGTTTGGGAAATACAGGGCCAGACGTGCGGGGGCCCCCGTCTCCAGCGAGACGGCCCAATAGTCCGTCACGAAGTCATCGACCACGCATTGCACCATGTACTCAGCATCACCGTCCCCCAGCTCCAGCACCTTGATGCCGTTGGCCAGCTCTTTGAGCACGCCGTCACGGATGCCCTCGCCCAGCCCGTACCAGACCACCACGTCCCGTAAGGGTTGCCGCTCGAAGTACGGCGTGCCGGTGGCGTTGATGGTGACGATAAGGTTGGTTTCCTGCGCCAGGTAGTCAATGGTGCGGCGCACCTTCTTGATGCCGTCGTCCTTGAACACCAGTTCGCCGGATTCCTTGTCCTTCTCCCACTTGCCCAGCAGCTTCTGGCCGTAGGTGTGGTGCGCCTCGTCGGAAAAAACGGCCAGGTGCGGCAATGAGGCGATGGCTTGCAGGCGCAAATTGGCCATAGCTGTCGCCTCTTCGTCCTTGGTGCCCGCGAACAGCCGACTCTGTGCCGAATTGCGCACCGTGGGTTTTTGAATGCGGATTTTCTCGGTATTGGTGACGATGACGTTAAAGCTACTGCCCAAGGTGATGGGGATTTGCTTGTCACCGTCGCGCGTGAAGGTGAGCTTCAGGCTGGCCGCGAACGGCTTGTGCAGGCGTGCGGGCAACAACCGCTCAAACGGGATGTCCGCCAGTTCCCGCAGGGCACTGAGGATGGTCTTGCCTGGGGCAAAGACCAATGCGTTCTGCACAAACGGGCCGTCCGGGTACTCCAGGGCCATGGCGAACTCGGTCGCAACGATGGAGCCCATGAGGATGGTCTTGCCCGCGCCCATGGCTAACGCCAGGATGTAGCTGGGGTAATCCAGCGAGAAGGTCTCGCGCAGGCTCTCCAGTCCGTGCTTACGGACGAACGCATTGTCTGATTGCAGCAGCTCTAGAACCGCGTCCAAGCCATCGTCGGCAATCATGTCCACGATTTCGCGCGAAGTCAGGCCCATGGCCTCGCGCCGGTCCTTCGGCTTCGGAAACAGGGTGGCGTACAGGTCAGGAATGCGCGGGGTTTTCAGCACCAACCGCAGATACCAATAGGTCTCAAGTGCCCGGAACTGCGCCCGGCGCAAGTACCTGAGTTGGTCGGTAGCCGGGTCTTCCAGCGCGAAATCCAGAATTTCACCGATTGCCGGGAAGTCTGGGCACTCGTATCGGGCCTTGCGCCACTCGTCCACACGGACGGTCAAGGCTTGAAACAGGTGATTCATTGAAGAAAAGGGGGGGTCTGCTGCGTAGCAGGAAGTATCGCACCTGTCCAAGGGCAAGACGGTCGTCTCCAGAGTAAACCAGTTGTCATAAGCGCCCACTCCCCCCTTTTTACAGGGTCCACGGCTGCGATTTTTTGCGATCAGACGTACGCAAATTTAAACACCGCTCTCTATCTCTTGATGCCATCGATTTTGATGGTGCTTCTAAAGGAAGAGATACACATGACAGACAAAATTCGTTCTGCAATTGCAGAGCTCAAAAACCGCCCTTGGACTGCGGCCACCCAAGACCTGTGTCAGCTTGACATGGGCTACGACACATTTGTCCGCACAGCAAGCAAAGGACTATATGAGCCATCGATTGTTGTAATAGCCTCCCGCAACTTTGCGACCCTGATTCCGCGCGGGCTCCATCACAGCCCTGCGCTTGTAATTTGGCTCCCCACCGCGCTTGACCAAGCGACTTATCTTCTTCCCTACGTAACCCCAAAAGCCGTGGCACACACTTCTGCGGATTTGCGTAGGCGCGACCTGGTTGTTAGCTGGACATGCGCTGGCAAGTCCTTTCTCGCCAAGTTGAGTGCCCTCCAAGCGAGCATAGACAAACAGGCCGCAGAGGGAGCTCTGCCTCTCATCATTGCCTCCGAAACCTATACGGCCATCTCCGTCCTGCTGTTGGGCGAGGACTTTCTGGAAGAGCTGTCGCACACAGGAAGCCGTTGCGGAGAACACTACCATCCCCAGCGCGAGCACACATCAGAAGAACTGACTACCGCGATGAGGCACAAATGGTCACATGCTACGTTGGCCGAAGAATGCATTTTTCAGGAATCACGCGATTCCGAGATACTGCTACGCCCACGCCGCGCCTTCCGCCCTGACTGGATTGTGTAGTGCGGCGCGTGGGCTCTGGGCTTTGGGGGAACCGCCGCGGAATGACGGCGGGGTCAGCGCATCGCTGCGCGCAAACCCCTGGTGCAGCTCGTCGCTCCAGCGACGACAAGCCAGGTTGGGGGAGCCAGGCCCGAGCCACTGGTCAAGTGGCGACCGCGCCCCAGCGCGGACGGGTAGGCGCACGGTGAGCACAGCCGAACCTGCGCCGAAGCCTGGGGGCATCGCCCCGCCCCCCGGTCTAGAGGACGGGGCAAGGGGAAAAGAGTCGCCAGACCGTAGCGACCGCTACGCGTTAAGGGGCGGGCTTGTGCCGCCACCGCCAACGGCTTTTCCCCTTGCCCCGACATCGCAGATGCCAAGGGGGGCGCGGTATTCAGCCGTGACCTGCCCCTAGGCAGGTAGCGACCGGCACACCGTCCAGGCGTGGAAAGGGCGTGATAGGCGGTCTCCCTTGTGCCTGCGAGGCAGGCGCTTGGCGCCTCAATGTGGCGGCTGTGAGGCGTAGCTACACACAGCAGGAGCACAAGAGTGTGCTCCGCAACAGACACAAGGAGACACCAATGTCCAACGACAATCTTTCCCTCTTCGCGCAAGCTGCGCTCACCCCATCCCTCGATTGCGAAGCCGAGGCAACGCCACTGGACAAGCGCATCGTCGGCGAACGCAACCGCCTGACGCTGTGCCGATACCTGCATCGGTTTGGTTGGCTCACAAGTCGGATGATTGCCAGGCTGGTTTGGGGCGATGCCTCACAAGCATGGCCGATGGCCCGTCGTACGCTAAAGGCATTGCAAGATGACTGCATGGTCATCAGGCGGGCTCTGCCACAGGGAGGCGATGTCTATCTGCTTTCCGCCAAGGGGGCTCGCTTCCTTAACGAACGCGAAGGTGTTGATGCAGGCAGTGGGCAAGGCCTCGCCCTAGGCAACCCGGTGCATCGCGCTTGCAGCAACTGGGTTCTGATTGATGCCCTGCGCAACGGTTGGGAAGTGATTACGGAGCACGAGATTTCCACCGACCGCAGCCCGGTCAGAGTGCTTGATGGTAAGCAGCCCGACGGTATTTTGCTGGGAGAAGGCGAAGCCATATGGGTCGAGTGCGAAAACGCCTGGAAGTCCATCAACGCGCGCAAGTCCATCGTCACGTTTTGCAGCCGTCATCTTGACCTGGACAAAATGACGATGATTACCCCGGACTATCCCCTGCGCCAAGTGACTGTCGTGGCGACGAACATGGACGCACTACGTCATATGGCTGCCAGTTTTCAACAGGCCTACCGAGACCATGCCATCCGCGAGGGTCAGTTACAAATGGTGAACGTTGCCCTGCTGCCCATATCCCGCAGCTTGGTGCCCAGTGAACAGGTGGACGGCAATTTGTGGTCCGACGTAATGCTGCCCGCTATGTAGTGGCGCAGTCGTGACAGCGAAAAGGGTGGCCTTCGAGTCACCCTTTCTCGTTGCAGGACCGGGAGACGCCAAAACCACCTACACAAAGTTAGATGCAGAAACATACATAGCAGGTTTACGTACCAACCTTGTTTTGTTTTTTGTATCAGCTTTTAACTAGAACCAAGGTTGTCAGCTGTTGGATGTTGGTGAAGTTCTGAGAGAAGGCAAAACACCCCCCTACCCGCACGGTGCTGCAGGGGGATGTGGTTTGCCTCGAAATTTGGATGCTGGAGCCAGCCCGTCGTTTCAGGCGCAACGGTGGGATGCGTCCCCACGTTGCACAGCATGACTTATGGGCGGTTCGCATCCGTCCCCGTCGCGCCTCTTGCTGTACCACCCGGCGCCGCGACCATGACTCACGCTTGTCGCTATGTACGGGCGCGTGGTGTTGAGCCCTCTCCACCGTACGCAAACGTATAGCGACCACATATAAAAAACCCCCACTTTTTTGCGGGCGGCCAACGATTTGTTTGTCAGATCTCGCAAGCGAGATCAAGTTTTTCGACTTTTCCTTGCTTTGTTTCGAGAAAGGCTAAAACCCATTGGCTTTACGACTCAGCCCGGCACACAACGCCGCACTGAGTCTTACAAGTTTTTGCTTTCGCAATCCACTTTTGTACGTCGTCGCCGGGATGCAACCCGGAGACGTTCATGCAAACCAACTGCGCGCAAGCCAGCACATCCACTACCCCCGCAACCCATCGCGTCATTGAGCTTTTCGCTGGTGTCGGTGGTTTCCATTTCGGCCTGGAGCAAGCCAACCAGCAACGCCAAGCACGCGGCCTACCCCGTGCATTCAATGTTGTCTACGCCAATCAATGGGAACCCAAGGGAAAGCACCAGCACGCTGCCCGCGTTTATGAAGCACAGTTTGGGCTTGCACCCGTGTGCCGCGACATGATGCAAGTGTTGGATGACAGTGCGGAAATGGCACGCATACACGCCCTAGCCCCCACCATGGTGGTGGCGGGCTTTCCCTGCCAGGACTACAGCGTTGCCAAGCCCAGCGCCATGAGCGAGGGCATCGAGGGCAAAAAAGGGGTACTGTGGTGGGGCATACACCGCATGCTGCAGGCCCGCATTGCCGCTGGTCAGCCTGTGCAGCAGGTCTTGCTGGAGAACGTGGACCGCCTCATTAGCAGCCCGTCTGCCTGCCCTGGCCGCGACTTCGCCATCATCTTGGCAAGTCTGCAGTCCCTGGGCTACGGCGTGTCGTGGCAGGTGGTCAACAGTGGCGAGTATGGGTTTGCTCAACGGCGCAAGCGGGTCTTTATCGTCGCGGTGCATCAAAGCACGGCGCAGTTCCAGCGCTTGAAGCAAGCAACCACGGGCGACCTGTCCGAGCTGCTGGTTGATGCAACGCCCTTGGCCCAGGCATTGCCGGTACAACTAGCCCATGCTGTTACCAGCTTCGAGCTGAGCGGAGATGTCTATGCAGCCCAGGAGCGCTATCAAGCTGCCGATGGCGGCAAGTCACAGTTTGCGAACGCTGGCGTGTGCATTGGCGGGCGAGTCTACACCGGCAAGGTCCGTGCTGTCGAACTGCAGGACTTCACAGCGTTTACCGGGCAGGCCCTGCCGCTGACCTTGGGCGACGTAGTGGCCCAGACCCAGAGCGTGCCTGAGAGCTTCTACATCCCCGACGCATCAATTTCTCAGTGGGAATACGCCAAGGGTGCAAAGGCCGTCCCGCGCGTGAGCGCCACCGGCTTCGCCTACAACTTCACCGAGGGGGCCATGGCCTTCCCCGATGCATTGGACCGGCCATCGCGCACCATCATCACGAGCGAGGGGGGAACCTCAGCCTCACGTACGAAGCACGTTGTGCGGGGTGCGAACGGTCGTCTGCGCCGCTTGGTGCCCGAAGAGCTTGAAGCCTTGAACGGATTCCCCCGAGGATTCACCCAATTGGACGGGGTGAACGACATCGCCCGCGCCCGTCTGATGGGCAACGCGCTGATAACGGGCGTGGTGGCCAGCATTGCTGCAGCCATGCTGGACGAGACGCCCGCGCCTTCTGTTGAGATGGCTTCCCGGACCGGCCAAAGCCATTCGTTGCCTGACTAGAGCATCTAAACCGCAAGCCTTTTGCCATTCACAGCACCCCTCAGGGTGCTTTTTTTTAGTCAGAAGGAACCTTTATCACCGTGCAACTGCCACCTCGATCAGCTTTATTGGAGGGGACAGGCCGCTCGTCACCCAATTAGCAGTCGCAGAAATGCACATACGTGTGCAGCAATTTTGCACATGGATTTCAAAAAAAGTGGGGAGTAGAAATAGGAAAACCCGCATAAAACCTAGGTTTCATGCGGGTTCCAATATGGTGGCCTGGGGCGGAATCGAACCACCGACACAAGGATTTTCAATCCTCTGCTCTACCGACTGAGCTACCGGGCCTAAGCCTCATAGTATAGCAGTTTGAATGCGCAGTTCTGGGCCAAGGCCTCAGATTTTCAGTTGCGTTTTGTACGCG
This sequence comes from Rhodoferax sp. U11-2br, assembly GCF_018619435.1. Taxonomy (GTDB): domain Bacteria; phylum Pseudomonadota; class Gammaproteobacteria; order Burkholderiales; family Burkholderiaceae_C; genus Rhodoferax. The sequence goes on from NZ_JAHFZF010000014.1 coordinate 85,041, forward strand.
ACAGATTCACACCCAACTGTTTGAGCTTGCGGTAGAGGTGCGTGCGCTCCAGACCGGTCTTTTCCGCGACACGTGTCATGGAACCGTTCTCCTTGGTCAGATGGAATTCAAAGTAAGCCTTTTCGTACTCGTCACGACCTTCGCGCAAGGGTTTGTCGAGCATGAAATTCTGCGTTGACTGCGGACCGAGATCGGCCACCGCCTCATGATTTACACCCACGATCTCGCTGACCTTGATCAGGCTGTCGACACGTGGGCTCATCAGACCGGGCAGTGGCGCAGCCTGCTTGCGTGGTGAGCCCCGCGCCAGGCCCTGCTCCACCGCTTTGAGAAGCTTCTGCAGGGTGATGGGTTTTTCAAGAAACGCCAACGCGCCGATACGTGTGGCTTCCACCGCTGTGTCGATGGTGGCGTGACCACTCATCATGATCACCGGCATGGTCAGCGCACCGGTGGCAGACCACTCCTTGAGCAAGGTGACGCCGTCGGTATCAGGCATCCAGATGTCCAGAAGCACCAAGTCAGGTCGCTCACGGTGCCGGGCAGCACGCGCTTGTGCAGCGTTTTCGGCCAATTCGACGGTATGTCCCTCGTCGTTGAGGATGTCACACAACAAATCACGAATCCCCAGTTCGTCATCCACCACCAAAATGTTTGCCATGTTGTGCCGTTTCCCTTAAATGTGCCTGCTTTGTGCAGCCTTACGTCGTCTGATGCGTCTGTGCGCGTTCCACACTGAATGATAACGACACCTGGGCACCTAACACCTGCCCATCCTGCAGCCGATTGGTGATTTCGACCCGGGTACCGTGCTCGTCTGCTATCTTTTTCACGACAGCCAGCCCCAGACCGGTGCCTTTGTCCTTGGTGGTGACATAGGGCTCGAAGGCACGTTTGAGGATGTGATCGGGAAAACCGGTGCCACTGTCCTGCACACTCAGACGCACACGCTGCGTGCCTGGCAACCATCGGGTTCGGAGCAGGACCGGGTGCTCCGGGCTGGCCCGGCCAGCACTGACTGTGGCGTCCTGTGCGTTTTGCAACAGGTTGTGCAGCACCTGGCGCAGCTGCTGAGGGTCACCCAGCACAGGGAGGCAGGCTGGGTCCAGCTCGGCAAGAATGGGAACCTGGGCGTGGTCAGGTGCATACAGGTTGAGCACCTCTTGCACCAGTGCATTGAGGTCAAGGGCTCTGAGTTCCGCCGCAGGCAAACGGGCGTAGTCACGAAACTCGTTGACCAGACGTTTCATGGCCTCCACCTGGTCAACAATGGTTTTGACAGACTTGGCCAACAGGGTCTGTTCTGTGGCGGCCAGCTTGCCGGTCAGCTTCATCTCCAGGCGCTCTGCCGAGAGTTGGATCGGGGTCAAGGGGTTCTTGATTTCATGGGCCAGTCGCCGCGCCACCTCGCCCCAGGCCTGGGCGCGCTGGGCAGACACCACCTCAGAAATGTCGTCAAATACCAACAAATTTTGGTTGCTAGGCAGTTCGGCGCCACGTGCAATCAGGGTGATGGTGGTGTTGCTGGGGCGGCCCGTCGGGTCCAGACTGGTATTGCCCAGCTCGAACGACTGTTGCCAGTGGTCCAGGTTGCGCTCGCGGCCATAGGCCAGAAAAGCTTCGAACTGTTGCTGCACCGCTTGACCGAATGCTGCCAGCTCCTCGATGTCAACCAGGCGTCTTCCTTCGTAAACCGCCAGCGGCAGCTTCAGAATGCGGGTGGCACCTGGGTTGGACGAGACGATGGTTCCGTCCGGCGCCAACACCAGCACTCCGGTGGTCAGGTTGTCCAGGATGGTTTGCAAATGGGCTCGTGCTGCGTTGGTTTGCGCCATGCTGGTGTGCACCGCCTGGCGTGCCTCCAGCAGCTGCTGGGTCATGTCGGCAAAAGAGCGGGTCAGGCCATCGAGTTCATCCTTGCCGCGCAAGGATGCCTTGGGCGAGAGGTCACCCGCAGCCACCTCACGCACACCATCAGCCAGCACCAGCAAGGGCCGGGCAATCTGGTTGCCCATCACCACCGCCAGCAACACACCACCAAAAACCGCCATGAACAGGCTCAGCGTCAAGGTGCCGATGTACATACGACGCAGGCCTTCACGCGCCAGGGCCCGCTCCTGGTATTCGCGGTTGGCCTGGGTCACAGCCAACGCATTCTCCACCAGCGTGGTTGGCAAAACCTTGCCCGCCAACAAGTACCGCGCTTCGCCCAGCGTGCCCACCGCAGCACTGTTGATCAGCGCCAGAACCTTGATTCGTGCGGGTGTTGCACCGGGTACCAACCCCTCATCCAGGCCCTCGATCCAGGTGATGGCACGTTGACTGCGAGCGGCTCGAAACTGCTGAGGCGTGGGCATCTCCGGGGTCAACTGGTAGCGCGATTCACCCGCCGCAGCCACCAGACGTCCCGAGGCACGCCAGAGTTGCAGGTCATCCGCCCCCATGGCGTCGCGTGCACGCTCCAGCGGCAGCGCCACCGTGACGTCAGCCTTGTCAGCCAGCTGGGCTGCTGCGGTGCGGGTTTTCCCCTCCAAGTCGGCAGACAAAGCCTCCAGCGTGGTGCGGCCCAGATTCAATCCTGCAGCCAGCGCGCCTTCAACTTCAACGTCAAACCAGCTCTCGATGGAGCGCGACACAAACTGGTAAGACACCACATAAATCAGGACACCCGGCGCAAACCCGGCCAGTGCAAACACGGCGGCCAGCTTGACCAGCAAACGGCTACCGAACTTCTTTTGCCGCAAGCGCTTCACCAGCCGCCAGGCAATCCAGGCAATCGCCAGCAGCAGCAACACAGCTACCACCACATTGACGGCAAACAACACCTGGTAGTTGCGCTCGTACAAGACCCGGTTGCTGGTGGCTTGCGTCAATAAAAACATGAGCACCAAACCCACAGCTACCATGGCCGTCAGGCCAAAACCAATGGTCCAGCGCAGCGCCTTGGATTTTCTGGATGCCTCAGCGCCAGTGGCACTCACTTGACACGCTCCAGGTCAAGTGGCTGCGACTGCCGCAGTTCGATCATCCAATCTGACTGCCCCAGGGTGCCAATCTGCAGCGGCCGGGGCAGTTGTGAAGTGTCCAGTTCAAAGCTGAAATCCACCAGATATTTGTTCCCAGGCGGGAGGTCTTGCACCTCGGCGATCTTCCAGCGCGAGATACGGCGCACCACCGCCATGGCATCGTCCAGACTCTCAAAACTTTGACCCAGCGTGAGCCCTTGGGTGGTTTCGTTCATGTCGGCGGCACCGATGGTAAGTCGCCAGCGCCGTGTCAGGGGATGGTAGGCCAAACGCATACGCCGCTGCGCCGTGGCGATGGTCTTGCTGGTCCAATACCAGCGTTCGCGCAGCAGTTCGGACTGCGCCACAAAGTAGATGGGAATCCCTTTGTACAGCGCGTCTTCCACCACCACAGGCAGCTCAAACTTGAGCTGGACCGACAACAACAAGCTGCTGTCCGAGCGCTCCAGCGTCAAAGTCGGTCGACTGCCTGACTCTGCGGCACTGGCGTTTGCAGCGGCCGCAGGCGTCCACGCCTGCAGCCAACACAGCAGAACAGCCGCCAACAGCCCAGCCCAGCCGCTAGGCCGCTTGTTTGTCGAATAACGCGTAATAGAAGCCATCATGGTCACCGATGGGATTGTCGGCGGGTGTTGCCCCCTGTGGCGCACCGTGAGGCAACAAATGCCCCGGGGATCTCAGCATTTTGGCGTCACTGTGGTTGGCAAGAAACGCGGCCACCTGCTGCGCCCCTTCTTGGCGAAACACCGAGCAGGTGCAATACAGCAGTCGGCCACCCGGTTTCACCAGGGGCCACAGCGTGTGCAGCAAACGCGCCTGGATGGCGGCCAGTTGGGCAATGTCGGTCTGGCGCCGCAGCCAGCGGATGTCCGGATGCCTGCGAACAATGCCCGCAGCCGAGCAAGGGGCGTCCAGCAAAATCGCATCAAACGGGGAGCCGTCCCACCAGGCAGACACATCGGCGGCGTCTGCCGCGACCACCTCTGCCTGCAGGCCCAGGCGGTCCAGGGTCTGGTGGATACGTTCACAACGCAGCGGATCCACGTCCAGTGCGGTGACCTGGGCCGAACTCAGCTCCAGCAGATGGGCGGTTTTGCCACCGGGTGCGGCGCAGGCATCGAGCACCCGCAGTTCGTCCACCGGCATCAGACCGGACAACAACAGGGGGGCCGCCAGCTGTGCTGCGCTGTCCTGCACCGACACCCAGCCTTGCTCAAAACCGGGCAAGTGCTGCACTGCACAGGCACTGGCCAGCACCACACCATAGGCTCCGATCAGGCTGGCCGGGATGCCGACCTCAGACAGTTTTTCAAGATACTGGGCCGGTGTGCCCAGGCGGGCATTCACACGCAGCACCATGGGTGCGTGCTGGTCGGCCGCCGCCAGGATGGCTTGCCACTGGTCGGGCCAATCGGATTGCAGTTGCTTGATCCACCAAGCCGGATGGTTCCAGCGCGCCACCGGGTCCTGGTCCGTCTGCGCCACCAAGACCTCACGTTCACGCACAAAACGCCGCAGGCAGGCATTCACAAAAGAGGCCTGGGCCTTGAGGGCAGGCGTGCGTTTGGCGCACTCCACCGTCTGGTTGACCAGCGTGAAGGCATCGTAGGAGGCGTCTTGTGGGCGCCACAACAAGGCCAGCGCGGTACACAACAAGGCATCCACGGCAGGCGGAGGGGTACGGGACGCCAGCAGCTTGCGCAGCGCCTGAGCACGCCCCAGAGAGCGCAGCACCTCAAAACTCAGCGCCTGGACACCGGGCCGCAGCGCAAGCGCCACCGCGGCCAAAGCAGTCGTCCCCGACTGCCCCTGCCGGATGGCCTGCAGCACCTGGGTGACCGCTTGTAGCTGGCGCCACAAAGGCAATCGCTGTTCGTCGTTCATCACATTTCAGGTATAAAAAACGCCTCAGACCCTTATATATCGGGCGTGAGGCGCTATATATTACAGAGCGTTGCGCTTATTCGGCTGCAGCGCCCTCTCCCAGCTCGGCTTCACTTTCACCGGCCAGTTCAGCGGCTTCGGCTTCGGCAATGGCACGACGCTCGGCATCATCCATGTTTTCACGCACATTGCGCGCTTCGTGGTAAGCCATACCGGTACCGGCCGGGATCAGACGACCCACGATCACGTTTTCCTTCAAGCCACGCAACTCGTCGCGTTTGCCCATGATGGCGGCTTCGGTCAGCACACGGGTGGTTTCCTGGAAGGACGCCGCAGAGATGAACGAGTCGGTGGACAACGATGCCTTGGTGATACCCAGCAGCAGGTTGGTGAAGACGGCAGGCACCTTGCCTTCGGCGCGCAAGGCGTCGTTGGTGTTGAGCATTTCCGAGCGTTCAACCTGTTCACCATTGATGTAGGTGGAGTCACCAGCGGCTTCCACCACCACGCGACGCAGCATCTGACGCACGATCACTTCAATGTGCTTGTCATTGATCTTCACACCTTGCAAGCGGTACACGTCCTGCACTTCGTCAACGATGTAACGCGCCAGTTCTTCGGCACCCAGCAGGCGCAAGATGTCTTGCGGGTCAGCCGGGCCGTCCACCACGGACTCGCCCTTGTTGACGATCTGGCCTTCGTGCACCAGGATGTTCTTTTCCTTGGGCACGAGTTCTTCCCAGACCTTGCCTTCGGGGTCGGTGATCTGCAGGCGGATCTTGCCCTTGGTTTCCTTGCCGAAGGAAATGGTACCGGTCATCTCGGCCAGCACACCCTTGTCCTTGGGTGAACGGGCTTCGAACAACTCAGCCACGCGCGGCAGACCGCCGGTAATGTCGCGGGTTTTCTGACCTTCGACCGGGATACGTGCCAGCACTTCGCCGGGGCCCACGTCCTGACCGTCACGCACCTGCACCAGGGCACCAATCGGAAAACCGATGGTCACCGAGTGGTCGGTGCCAGGGATCTTGACTTCGTTGCCATTGGCGTCGATCAGCTTGACCTGCGGACGCACCACCTTGGCGGAACCACGGCGTTTCGGGTCGATCACCACCAGGGTGGACAAACCGGTCACTTCATCGACCTGCTTGGCCACCGTCAGACCTTCTTCCACATTCTCGAAGTGCGCTTTACCGGCGAATTCGGTGATGATGGGGCGGGTCAGCGGGTCCCAGTTGGCCAGGATCGTGCCAGCCTTGATGGTCTGGTCGGCCTTGATCGTCAAAATGGCGCCGTAAGGCACTTTGTGACGTTCGCGCTCACGACCATGTTCGTCTTGGATGATGATTTCGCCGGAACGGGAAATCACCACCAGGTCGCCCTTGCCGTTGGTCACATAACGCATGGTGGCGTTGAAACCGATGTTGCCGTTGGACTTGGCTTCCACGCTGGACGCGATGGCCGCACGCGAAGCCGCACCCCCGATGTGGAAGGTCCGCATGGTCAGCTGGGTACCGGGTTCACCGATCGACTGCGCCGCAATCACGCCCACGGCTTCACCGCCGTTGACCAGACCACCACGGCCCAGATCGCGGCCGTAGCACTTGGCACAGATACCAAAGCGGGTTTCGCAGGTCAGCGCGGTGCGGACCTTGACCTCGTCGACGCCAGCGGCTTCGAGCATCTCGATCATGTCTTCATCGAGCATGGTGCCCGCAGGTGCCAGCACCGAGCGGTTTTCCGGATGCAGGATATCGTCGGCAGCGGTACGGCCCAGGATACGGTCACGCAAAGACTCGATGGTTTCACCACCTTCGACGATGGCGCGCATCAGGTAACCGGCGTGGGTGCCGCAATCCTGCTCGGTCACCACCAGATCCTGGGTCACGTCCACCAGACGACGGGTCAGGTAACCCGAGTTGGCGGTTTTCAAAGCGGTATCGGCCAGACCCTTACGCGCACCGTGGGTGGAGATGAAGTACTCCAACACGTTCAGACCTTCGCGGAAGTTCGCGGTGATGGGCGTTTCAATGATCGAGCCATCGGGCTTGGCCATCAGACCCCGCATACCGGCCACCTGACGGATCTGCGCTGCAGAACCGCGGGCGCCCGAGTCAGCCATCATGTAGATGGAGTTGAACGACTCTTGTGGCACCTTGTTGCCATGACGGTCAATGACGGTCTCCTTGGAGAGTTGCCCCATCATCACCTTGGACACTTCGTCACCGGCTTTGCCCCAGATGTCCACCACCTTGTTGTAGCGCTCACCAGCAGTCACCAGACCGGATGTGTATTGCTGGGCGATTTCCTTAACCTCAGCTTCAGCACGTTCGATGATGCCCGGCTTCTCAGTGGGCACCAACATGTCTTCGATCGAGATCGAGATACCGGCACGGGTTGCCAGACGGAAGCCGTATTGCAACAGCTTGTCGGCAAAAATCACCGTTTCCTTCAGACCACACTTGCGGAACGAGGCATTGATGAGTCGGGAGATTTCCTTCTTCTTGAGCGCCTTGTTGATGAACTCAAACGGCAGGCCCTTGGGCAGGATTTCGGACAACAGGGCACGGCCAGCAGTGGTTTCCCACAGCTTGGTCGAAGGCACCAGTTCACCGGTTTCCTTGTTCTTGGTGTACTCGGTCAGGCGCACATTGATACGTGCACTCATCTCGACTTCACCCGCATCAAAAGCGCGCTGGACTTCGCTCACATCCGAGAAGATCAGGCCTTCACCCTTGCCGTTGATGCGGTCACGGGTGGTGTAGTACAGACCCAGCACCACGTCTTGAGACGGCACGATGGACGGCTCGCCATTGGACGGGAACAGCACGTTGTTGGAGGCCAGCATCAGGGTGCGGGCTTCCATCTGTGCTTCGACCGACAAAGGCACGTGAACGGCCATCTGGTCACCGTCAAAGTCGGCATTGAAGGCCGCGCACACCAGCGGGTGCAGCTGAATCGCCTTGCCTTCGATCAGGATCGGCTCAAACGCCTGGATGCCCAAACGGTGCAGGGTTGGTGCACGGTTCAACATCACCGGGTGTTCTTTGATGACCTCTTCCAGAATGTCCCAAACCACCGGCGTGCCGGTTTCGACTTCCTTCTTGGCCGCCTTGATGGTGGTGGCAATGCCCATGGCTTCCAGGCGCGCGAAGATGAAGGGCTTGAACAGCTCCAGCGCCATCAGCTTGGGCAAACCACACTGGTGCAGCTTGAGTGTCGGGCCCACGGTAATCACCGAACGGCCAGAGTAGTCAACGCGTTTACCCAGCAAGTTCTGACGGAAACGACCACCCTTGCCCTTGATCATGTCGGCCAGCGACTTCAGGGCACGTTTGTTGGCACCGGTCATGGCTTTGCCGCGACGGCCGTTGTCCAGCAAGCTGTCCACCGACTCTTGCAACATGCGCTTTTCATTGCGGGCAATGATTTCAGGTGCTTTGAGTTCCAGCAAACGGCGCAGACGGCTGTTGCGGTTGATCACGCGACGGTACAGATCGTTCAAGTCAGACGTGGCGAAACGGCCACCATCCAGCGGAACGAGCGGGCGCAGGTCGGGTGGCAGCACCGGCAACACGTCGAGCACCATCCACTCGGGCTTGATGCCCGATTTTTTGAACGCTTCGAGCAACTTGAGGCGCTTGGTGTTCTTCTTGATCTTGAGTTCTGAGCCGCTGGGGTCGTTGCGCAGCTTCTCGATTTCGCTCTCAATATCGAGGTTTTGCAGCAATTCCTTGACGCCTTCAGCACCCATCTTGGCCTGGAATTCGTCGCCGTATTCCTTGAACTTGGCGTCGAAGTCGTCCTCACTCATGATGCTGAATTTCTTCAGCGGGGTCATGCCGGGGTCGGTCACCACGTATGCTTCAAAGTACAACACACGTTCGATGTCGCGCAGGGTCATGTCCAGCACCAAGCCCAAACGGCTGGGCAGGGACTTCAGGAACCAGATGTGGGCGCAAGGTGCAGCCAGGTCGATGTGACCCATGCGTTCACGACGCACCTTGGTCTGGGTGACTTCAACGCCGCACTTTTCACAGATCACACCACGGTGCTTCAGGCGTTTGTACTTGCCGCACAGGCATTCGTAGTCTTTGATGGGGCCAAAGATCTTGGCGCAAAACAGACCATCACGCTCAGGCTTGAAGGTGCGGTAGTTGATGGTTTCGGGCTTTTTCACCTCGCCAAAAGACCACGAGCGGATCTTTTCGGGCGAAGCCATACCGATCTTGATCGCATCAAAATGTTCGTCGGGCGTGAATTGCTTGAACAGGTCGAGTAATGATTTCATGAGACAAATTCCTTTTAATCGGTGGAAAGCAGCTCCCGCTCACAGAGCGGAGCGGAGGCTGCCCAGCAATACTTTTCGCTATTCAATTAAGAGCGTTCAAGCTCAATATCCAGGCCCAAGGAGCGGATTTCCTTGACCAGCACGTTGAACGACTCGGGCATGCCCGCTTCGATCGAGTGTTCACCCTTGACGATGCTCTCGTAGACCTTGGTACGACCTTGTACGTCATCCGACTTGACCGTCAGCATTTCCTGCAAGGTGTAAGACGCGCCATAAGCTTCCAGTGCCCACACTTCCATTTCACCGAAGCGCTGACCACCAAACTGGGCTTTACCACCCAGGGGCTGTTGCGTGACCAAGCTGTACGGACCAGTCGAACGGGCGTGCATCTTGTCGTCCACCAAGTGGTGCAGCTTCAGGTAATGCATGTAACCGACCGTGGTGGGACGCTCAAAGCGGTCACCGGTGCGGCCGTCGTACAGGTAGGCCTGGGTACGGGTCTCGGTCAAGCCCTTGAGCTTGGCGATGTCGTCCGGGAACGCCAGCTTCAGCATGGCACGGATTTCGTCTTCCGTTGCACCGTCGAACACGGGTGTCGCGAATGGCATACCGGTGGTGAGGTTCTGCGCCATCTCCAACAACTGGTCGTCGTTGAGTTGGCTCAGGTCTTCCTTGCGGCCGGTTGTGTTGTAGATCTCTTCGAGGAACGTGCGCAGTTCGGCCACACGGGACTCGGCTTGCAACATGTCACCGATGCGCTGACCAATGCCCTTGCCTGCCCAACCCAAGTGAACTTCCAACACCTGACCCACGTTCATCCGTGAAGGCACACCCAACGGGTTCAGCACGATGTCACACGGGGTGCCATCGGCCATGTGCGGCATGTCTTCCACCGGAACGATCTTCGAGACCACACCCTTGTTACCGTGGCGGCCGGCCATCTTGTCACCCGGTTGCAGGTGACGCTTGACCGCCACATACACCTTGACCATCTTCAACACACCTGCGGGCAAATCGTCGCCCTGAGTGAGTTTTTTGCGTTTTTCTTCAAAAGCCAGGTCAAAACTGTGGCGGGTTTGTTCGTTGGAGTTCTTGATGCTCTCCAGTTGCACCGACACATCATCTTCTGCCGGACGGATGTCAAACCAGTGGTAACGGTCCACCGAGGCCAAGTACGCTTTGTCGATCTTGGTGCCTTTGGCCAGCTTTTGCGGGCCGCCATTGGCGACTCTGCCAACCAGCAGCTTCTCAATCCGGTCAAACGCATCGTTTTCCACAATCCGCAACTGATCGTTCAAGTCCAGACGGAAGCGTTTGAGCTCGTCGTCAATGATCTGCTGGGCACGACGGTCGCGCACAATGCCTTCACGGGTGAAGACCTGCACGTCGATCACGGTGCCTTGTGAACCCTGGTCGACACGCAGCGAGGTGTCCTTCACATCGCTGGCTTTTTCACCGAAGATGGCGCGCAACAGTTTTTCTTCAGGCGTCAGCGTGGTTTCACCTTTGGGTGTGACCTTGCCGACTAGCACATCGCCAGGTTGCACTTCAGCACCCACGTAGATGATGCCGGATTCGTCCAGACGGTTGAGCTGTTGCTCACTCAGGTTCGGAATGTCGCGTGTGATTTCTTCGGCACCCAGTTTGGTGTCGCGTGCCATCACCACCAATTCCTCGATGTGGATCGAGGTGTAGCGGTCTTCAGCCACCACACGTTCGCTGATCAAGATCGAGTCTTCGAAGTTGTAGCCGTTCCAGGTCATGAAGCCGATCAGCATGTTCTGACCCAGCGCCAACTCACCCAGATCGGTGGAGGCACCATCCGCAATCACGTCACCCTTGGCCAGCCGATCGCCCTTTTTCACAATCGGACGTTGGTGGATGTTGGTGTTCTGGTTGGAACGTTGGTACTTGATCAGGTTGTAGATGTCGACACCGACTTCGCCAGCTTGTGCTTCGGCGTCGTTGACACGCACCACCACACGGGTTGCGTCGACATAGTCCACCACACCACCACGGGTTGCCGTCACGACGGTGCCCGAGTCAATGGCGGCCACACGTTCAATACCGGTACCAACCATAGGCTTTTCCGGACGCAGCACCGGCACAGCCTGACGCGACATGTTGGCGCCCATCAAGGCGCGGTTCGCATCATCGTGCTCAAGGAACGGCACCAAAGAAGCGGCCACCGACACGATCTGTGCGGGCGACACGTCCATGTACTGCACACGTTCGGCACCCACCAAAATGGATTCACCGGCTTCCCGTGCCGAAATCAGGTCACCTGAGAGGCGGCCTTCTTTGTCCAGCGCGGCATTGGCCTGGGCGATCACGTACTTGCCTTCTTCGATGGCCGACAGATAGTCAATGTCCAGCGTTACCTTGCCCTCAACCACGCGGCGATAAGGTGTTTCGATAAACCCATACTCGTTCAGACGTGCGTACAACGCCAAGGAGTTGATCAGGCCGATGTTCGGACCTTCGGGCGTTTCAATCGGGCAGACGCGACCGTAATGGGTCACGTGCACGTCACGCACTTCAAAACCTGCACGCTCGCGGGTCAAACCACCTGGGCCAAGAGCAGAGACACGACGCTTGTGGGTGATTTCCGACAGCGGGTTGGTCTGGTCCATGAATTGCGACAGCTGCGACGCACCAAAGAACTCTTTCAAAGCAGCTGAAATCGGCTTGCTGTTGATCAGATCGTGCGGCATCAGAGGCTCTTGCTCCGCCTGACCCAGACGTTCTTTCACAGCCTTTTCAATACGGGCCAGACCCATGCGGTACTGATTTTCGGCCAACTCACCCACACAACGCACACGGCGGTTACCCAAGTGGTCGATATCGTCCACTTCGCCATGGCCGTTACGCAAGTCGACCAAAATCTTGACCACAGCCAAAATGTCTTCGTTGGTCAACACCATCGGGCCGGTGGACTCAGGGCGCCCCATCTTGGCGTTGAACTTCATACGACCAACACGCGACAGGTCATAGGTGTCAGGGTTGTAGAACAAGCGCTGAAACAAAGCTTGCACGGCGTCTTCTGTTGGCGGCTCGCCAGGGCGCATCATGCGGTAGATCGCCACACGGGCGGCGAACTCGTCAACGGTTTCGTCGGTGCGCAAGGTCTGAGAGATATATGCGCCTTGATCCAACTCATTGGTGTAGATACACGCCAGATCCTGCACACCCGAGGTGCGCAGTTTCTTGAGCAAGGCTTCGGTCAACTCTTCATTGGCTTTGGCCAGAATTTCACCAGTGTCGCCGTCTACCACATTGCGGGCCACAACACGGCCAATGAGAAAATCCTCAGGCACGGACACATGGGTGGTAGCAGATTGCTCCATCTCGCGTGTATGGCGCGCCGTGATGCGCTTGTCCTTGGCAACAACCACCTTGCCGTTTTTGTCGGTGATGTCAAAACGTGCCACCTCACCGCGCAGGCGTTCGGCCACGAACTCCATCTGCGCACCACTGTCCATCAGGCGGAAGTTGTCGTTGACGAAGAAATTGGCAAGGATGGATTCGTGGTTCAAGCCGATGGCTTTCAACAGGATCGTCACCGGCATCTTGCGGCGGCGGTCCACCCGGAAGTACAGAATGTCTTTCGGGTCAAACTCAAAGTCCAGCCAGGAACCGCGGTAGGGAATGATGCGTGCCGAGAACAGCAACTTGCCGGAGCTGTGGGTTTTGCCCTTGTCATGCTCAAAAAACACGCCGGGAGAACGATGCAACTGCGACACGATGACGCGTTCGGTTCCATTGATGACGAAAGAGCCCTTTTCAGTCATCAAGGGCACCTCGCCCATGTACACCTCTTGCTCCTTGACCTCTTTAACGACCTTGTTCTGTGTCGTGGAAGACTCACGGTCATAAATGATCAACTGCACCTTGGCGCGAACGGCCGACGCGTAGGTCAAACCACGGGTTTGGCATTCGCGCACATCAAAAGCAGGTTTCGCCAGGTTGTATTCGAGGTACTTCATCTCGACAAAACCATTGTGCGAGACGATCGGGAAGGCCGCACTGAAGGCAGCCTGCAGGCCTTCGGTCGAACGCTTTTTGGGAGCAACATCAGCTTGCAGGAACGCGGTGTACGCGTCCTTTTGCATCTGCAACAGGTAAGGAATTTCAAGCACGCTGTCGCGATTGCCAAAATTTTTACGAATTCGTTTGCGTTCGGTGTATGAGTAAGCCATGAAATCTCCGGGCAACTGAGGAACCTGGCGGGTCCTGGACGACTTTTTTCTTGGCGATTGGCCGCTACCAATCTATGGCGGACGGTTGCACCTTGCATGCAACCCGAACCAAGGCATCTTCTTCTGTCGGAATGAGAAGACACTGAAAAACAATTTTTTGTCTGGTTTTGAGCTAACTTTCCAGCTAGCCAAAGTGTCAAAAAACTGCTTTACGGTGTGTTCTTTAGAAACACCAAAGGCTGGAGGCCTTTGACAGCACTCCAGCCCTTTGACCTAACTCAATTACTTGAGTTCAGCCTTGGCACCTGCTTCGATCAATTTCTTCAGAGCGGCATCAGCGTCAGCCTTGGCCACGCCTTCCTTGACGTTCTTCGGAGCGCCGTCAACCAGGTCTTTCGCTTCTTTGAGGCCCAGACCGGTGATTTCACGCACAGCCTTGATGACCGACACCTTCTGGGCGCCTGCATCCAGCAGAACAACGTTGAACTCGGTCTTTTCTTCGGCCACTGCGGCGGCAGCACCACCGCCAGCGGCGGGGGCAGCCATGGCAGCTGCGCTCACACCAAATTTCTCTTCGATGGCTTTCACCAGATCGTTGAGTTCCATGACCGTCATGCTGTCGAGCGCGGTCAAAAATGCGTCTTTATCGAATGCCATTTTGATTTCCTAACAATATTGATTACTAAATGCCGAAAGCGGATCAGGCTGCCACGGCTTCGGCGGGCGCTTCTGCACCGCCGCCTTTTTGCTCTGCCAGAGCCGCCAGCACGCGCGCGGTGCGCGAAATAGGCGACTGCATCAAGCCCAACAACTGCGCCAACAACACTTCCTTGGAAGGGATACTGGCCAACTGCTTCACACCCTCGACGTCCAGAGCTTTACCGCCGTATGCACCACCACGAATCACCAACTTGGCGTTGGTTTTCGCGAAATCTGCCACCACTTTCGCGGCAGCAACTGCATCTTCAGAAAAGCCATAGATCAGCGGACCGGTCATCTGGTCAGACACAACTTCAAAGCCGCTTCCGGCAACAGCCCGGCGAGCCAAGGTGTTTTTCAACACACTCAGGCTAACGCCATTGCTGCGCGCAGTTGAGCGCAATTTGGTCATGTCGGCAACCGTGATACCCCGGTATTCCGCCATCACGAGCGTTTGAGCTTTAGCGGCGAGGCCAGTCACATCACTGATGACCGCTTCTTTCTCACTGCGATTTAAACTCAAGGTCTACTCCTTCAAAATGTGTCTTTGGACAAAGATCAACTCTACGTCACCCGACACGCCATATTTCAGCGACCAACTGTTAAGAAACCCAACGAATCTTTAGCAGCGGGGTCGCCATCTGCGTTGGCGATTAATTCATTAAGTGCAAACATTGCAAAGCAAATCATGCACACCAACGGTCTTGGATGGCCTGCTGACATCTTGCAACATCAGCAACCCACCACACCAGGCACCCTTTTCAGGACACCCAATTCTTCACATTAAGCGGTGATTGTTTGCAAATCAACGCGAACACCGACACCCATCGTGCTAGACACGGCAACTTTGCGCAAATACAAACCCTTGCTTGTTGCAGGCTTGGCTTTAGCCAACGCATCAACCAATGCAGCCAAGTTGCCTTGCAGCTTGTCGTTGTCAAAAGAACGACGGCCAATGGTGGAATGCACAATACCGGCTTTGTCCACGCGGAACTGCACTTGACCGGCCTTGGCGTTGCGAACCGCAGTTGCCACATCAGGCGTCACTGTGCCGACCTTGGGGTTAGGCATCAAACCACGTGGGCCCAGAATCTGACCCAGAGTACCGACAATACGCATGGCGTCAGGTGCGGCAATCACAACATCAAAAGGCATGTCACCGGCCTTGACCATGGCAGCCAGATCGTCCATACCCACGATGTCGGCACCGGCTGCCTTGGCTTCTTCAGCCTTGGCACCTTGGGCGAACACCGCCACACGCTTTGTTTTACCGGTCCCATTCGGGAGCACCACAGCACCGCGCACAACTTGGTCAGACTTCTTAGCGTCGATACCGAGTTGAACAGCCACATCGATCGATTCGTCGAACTTGGCATTGGCGCATTCTTTCACCAGACCAAGCGCATCACCCAGGGCGTACAGCTTGCTGCTGTCAACCTTACCTTGGAAGGCCTTTTGTTTTTTCGTCAAGCGTGACATTTAGACACCCTCCACATTCACGCCCATCGAGCGCGCTGAGCCAGCAATCGTCCGAACCGCTGCATCCATGTCAGCAGCAGTCAGGTCCTTCATCTTGGTCTTGGCGATTTCTTCGAGCTGGGCACGCGTGATCTTGCCGACCTTGGTCTTGAGAGCATTGGCCGAACCCTTGTCGATCTTCACTGCTTTCTTGATCAAAATGGATGATGGGGGCGACTTGATGACAAAAGTGAAACTCTTGTCAGCAAACGCCGTAATCACCACAGGCAAAGGCAGACCTGGCTCAACACCTTGAGTTTGCGCATTAAATGCCTTGCAAAACTCCATGATGTTCAGACCACGTTGACCCAATGCGGGGCCAATGGGAGGGGAAGGATTGGCTTTGCCTGCTGGGACTTGCAGTTTGACAAAACCGACGATTTTTTTCGCCATGGTTTACTCCTGACGGGTACTAACGCCGAAGTTTGTTGTTGACAAACACTGGCTCCCCGGTATTAACGACTCGACTTTTAACCATTCGCACCGAGTCGGAAGATGCGAATGCCTCAACCAAGCAAACAAAGGAAAACCTTCATCCACCCAGCAACAATTCAACTCAGGTTTTTTCGACCTGCGAAAACTCCAGCTCGACAGGCGTCGAACGGCCAAAAATAGTCACAGCAACACGAACTTTGCTCTTGTCGTAATTAACCTCTTCCACCGAACCATTGAAGTCAGCAAAAGGACCTTCCTTGACACGCACAAATTCACCCACCACAAATTCGATTTTGTGACGCGGCTTGTCTGTACCTTCCTGCATCTGACTGACGATTTTCAAAACCTCAGCTTCAGAAATTGGAGAAGGACGAGTCTTGCCACCACCCACAAAACCTGTCACCTTGTTGGTGTGCTTCACCAAGTGCCAAGTGTCATCATCCATGACCATTTCCACCAAAACATAGCCCGGGAAAAATTTGCGCTCGGTGGTTTTTTTCTGACCATTCTTGATTTCAACCACTTCTTCCATGGGGACCAGAATGCGTCCAAACTTGGACTGCATGCCCGCACGGTTGATGCGCTCAAGGATGTTGCGCTCAACAGCCTTTTCCATGCCGGAATACGCATGAACAACATACCAACGCAAATCTGGATTGGTAGGTGCGGTAGCCAGGGTCTGCGCCGCAGTGGGCAAACCCGGAACAGGTTCTGCTACAACATCGTTCATTATTTTTTCCATCCAAGAATCAGGTCGTAAAACACCCATTCAAGCGTTTTGTCTGTCAGCCACAAAAACAGGGCCATGACAAAAACAAACCCAAACACATACAAGGTCATTTGAATGGCTTCACGTCGTGTCGGCCAAACCACCTTCTTGATTTCACGCACCGAGTCTTGCCCAAAAGCAGTCAAGGCCTTGCCAGACTCAGATGCCAAAAAGACAACAACCGCTACAGCCAAACCTGCCAGCAGACCCAACCACTGAAACAAAGGACCCTGCTTGGCCAAAACGTAATAAGCAACCAGCGACAAAACTACCAAGACAACAGCCGCCGCCAATTTGGCCTTGTCTGCAGTGGTATTGACGGTTTGAACTTGAGGAGTAGCCATTGTCAGTTGATGTCGAGCATGTTAATTAGCCATATTTTTGGGTGCTTTCCAGACGCACAAGCCCGCCGTTTGCACAGCGGGCTTTTTTAGCCACCTCTCGGCCAATTCAGGTGGCAGGGGCAGTAGGAATCGAACCTACAACCTTCGGTTTTGGAGACCGACGCTCTGCCAATTGAGCTATACCCCTACAGACAATCAAGCAAGAATCTTGGCAACCACACCGGCGCCCACAGTCTTACCACCTTCGCGGATAGCAAAGCGCAGGCCTTCTTCCATAGCGATGGGGGCAATCAACTTCACGGTGATCGACACGTTGTCACCAGGCATCACCATTTCTTTGCCTTCTGGCAGTTCAATAGCACCGGTCACGTCAGTTGTACGGAAGTAGAACTGGGGACGGTAGTTGCTGAAGAACGGGGTATGACGACCGCCTTCATCCTTGGACAACACATAGACTTCACCTGTGAAGTGGGTGTGCGGCTTGATCGAACCCGGCTTGCACAGCACTTGACCGCGCTGCACGTCTTCGCGCTTGGTACCGCGCAGCAAGATGCCAACGTTGTCGCCCGCTTGACCTTGGTCGAGCAGCTTGCGGAACATTTCAACACCGGTGCAGGTGGTCTTTTGGGTGTCATGGATGCCGACGATTTCGATTTCTTCGCCGACTTTGATGATGCCGCGTTCGATACGACCGGTCACCACGGTACCACGACCCGAGATGGAGAACACGTCTTCCACGGGCATCAGGAAGGCGCCGTCCACAGCGCGTTCAGGCGTGGGGATGTAGCTGTCCAGTGCGTCAGCGAGTTTGAAGATGGAGCCTTCACCGAGGTCACCCTTGTCGCCTTCCATGGCGAGCTTGGCAGAACCATGGATGATGGGGGTGTCGTCGCCCGGGAAGTCATACTTGTCCAGGAGTTCACGCACTTCCATTTCAACGAGTTCGAGCAGTTCGGCATCATCCACCATGTCGCACTTGTTCAGATAGACGATGATGTAAGGCACACCCACCTGACGAGCCAACAGGATGTGTTCGCGGGTTTGCGGCATCGGGCCGTCAGCAGCAGAACAAACCAGGATGGCGCCGTCCATTTGAGCTGCGCCGGTGATCATGTTTTTCACATAGTCAGCGTGTCCAGGGCAATCCACGTGGGCATAGTGACGAGCTGCGGTTTCGTACTCAACATGAGCGGTGTTGATGGTGATACCACGGGCCTTTTCTTCGGGCGCTGCGTCAATCTGGTCATACGCCTTGGCTTGACCACCA
>NZ_JAHFZF010000015.1 GCF_018619435.1 Rhodoferax sp. U11-2br
AGACAGGGGGCTGGGGAGATAGGGGTGTTCATAGCGGTGGGGACAGGGAATCAGGTTCAGCGGCCATCGATGTGGGGTTCGGGCTGTGTCAGGGCTGCGTCTGCCAGCCGCCACCCAGCGCTTTGACCAGCCGGACATGGTCGGCACCCAGGGTGGCCTGCAGACTGGCCACACTGTCCTGGGTGCTGAGCAGGGTGCGCTGGGTTTGCAGCACGGTCTGGAAGTCGATCAGGCCGCTGGCAAAGCGGTTTTGCGCCAGCAGATCGGCGTTGCGGGCTGAGTCGGCGGCTTGTTGCAACAAAACCAGGCGTTCGCGGTCGTTTTTGAGGGCGATCAACGCATCTTCCACCTCTTTGAGCGCGGTCAACACCGTGTTCTGGTAGCTTGCGCGGGTCTGCTCCAAGGCAGCTTCCTGCGCCAGCACCCGGCTTTTGGCGGCACCGCCGTCGATCAGCGGCACCGAGACCGAGCCCAGCAGACTGCTGACCAGCGTGGCGCCGTTGCCCAGGCCCGTCAGGGTCAGGGCGCTCAGGGACAGGGAGCCACCCAGCTTGAAGCTGGGGTAACGCGCGGCATCCGCCGCATCCACCCGTGCCAGAGCGGCGCGGATGCGGTACTCGGCGGCACGCACATCGGCACGCTGGCGCAGGGTCTCGGCGGGAATCTGTTGGGTCATGGTGCTTCTGGCTTGTGGCACAGCACGCTCAGGCAGCAGCAGGGTGTCCAGATCCAGCGGACGCTGGCCGGTCAATACCGCCAGGCTGTGGCGGGTCTGGGCCAGGCTGGTCAACAGCGAGGGGATTTGTGCGGCTGTCTGCGCCGCAGCGGTTTGCGCCTGCTCCACTTCGAGCGAGGTCACCAGACCGGCCTGAGACCGCCACTGGGTGATCTGCAGGGTTTGTTGCTGGCTGGCCAGGTTGTTCTGGGCAATGGCCAGTTGGGCCTGGGTACCGCGCAACTGCAGGTAAGCCAGCGCCACTTCAGCAGTGATACTGACCTGCACATCGCGCAGGCTGGCCTGGGAGGCGAGTGCGTCGGCCTCGCTGGCCCGGATGCTGCTGCGGTTGGCACCAAAAATGTCGACTTCCCACCCGGCGTCCAGGCCTGCCTTGAAACTGTTGCTGGCGTCGTTGCCCTCAGATTTGCTGCGTTGGCCCGAGCCAGACAGGTTCACATTGGGGCCTGCGGTGGCCACACTCACGTCCCGCAGGGCACGCGCTTGCTGTAAGGCGGCTTGCGCCGAGCGGATGCTGGTGTTGGCCTGCAAAGCCTGGTTCACCAGCTGGCTCAGCAAGGGGTCTTGAAAATCGTCCCACCAGGCGGTGGGTTGCTGGGTCGAGGTGCTGCTTGCCTCCCAAGTCGGCTCTGGTGAGTCAGACGTTGTGCTCAGGTTGGCGCATCCGGCCAGTGCCAGGCTGGCGGTGAGTGTGAGCAACAGGCTGGGGCGGGCAGACGGGCAGAAGCGGGCGGTGCGAAGCGGTTTGGGGTGCATCAAAAAGGGATGTAGGGGCGGCGGCTGGGCCGGACGGGCGGATTGTGCTGCATCTTGATGAAAGCAGCGTCTCAGAGCGGTGAAGCTGTGTAAAGTTCCCGCAGCGGCCAAGCCGCCACTGGCTTGATAAGGTGCAATCCCCGGGTGATATCGCCGATTTGCACCGCTGCCCGGTGGCTCATGGGACAATGCGCGCCCTATGCATCCAAAAGCCCTGCTTGACGCCTGTTCTGAACTGGTTCGTCTCACCCTCAAATTCGATCACCCGGCAGACGCCATTGTGTCGCGCTTTTTTCGCGACCACCGCGGCCTGGGGCCGCGTGAGCGCGCCACCCTGGCCGAAACCGTGTACACGGTGCTGCGCAAAAAAAACCTGTTTGACCACTTTGCGCCATCCGGCAGTGGCCCTAAAGAGCGGCGCCTGGCGATTCTGGGTTTTTACGGCCCGGGTGATTTTCTGCGCAGCGCCCTGAGTGATCAAGAAATCAACTGGCTCGACCAGTGTGAAAAGATCCAGCCACAAGACCTGATGGACCGCCATCGCCACAACCTGCCCGAGTGGCTGGTGCAGCCGCTCAAAGACCAGCTCGGTGACGGTTTCTGGCCGCTGGTGGAGAGTTTTAACAAAGGCGCCGGGCTTGATCTGCGCGTCAACACCTTCAAGGCCAAACGGACCGATGTGCAAAAAGCGCTGGCCGAGTCCGGCATCAAGGCGCTGCCCACGCCGTACTCCCCCTGGGGCCTGCGTATTTCGGGCAAACCAGCGCTGAACAAACACCCTGCCTTTGTGGCTGGCGACTTGGAGGTGCAGGACGAAGGCTCACAACTGCTGGCGATGCTGCTGGACGCCAAACGCGGCGAGATGGTGGTCGATTTTTGTGCCGGTGCCGGTGGCAAGACGCTGGCGATTGGTGCGGCCATGCGCAGCACCGGGCGGCTTTATGCGTTTGACACCTCGGCTGGGCGGCTCGATGCCTTCAAGTCGCGCCTCGCCCGCAGCGGTTTGTCCAATGTGCACCCTGCTGCTATTGCGCATGAGCGTGACGACCGCGTCAAACGCCTGTCAGGCAAGATTGACCGGGTGTTGGTGGATGCACCCTGCACCGGCATGGGCACGCTGCGACGCAACCCCGACCTCAAATGGCGCCAGGACATGAAAGCCGTCGAGGAGATGGCGGTCAAACAAACGGCCATTTTGCAAAGTGCTGCGCGCCTGGTGAAATCGGGTGGCCGCCTGGTCTATGCGACCTGCAGCGTGTTGCCGCAGGAAAACGAAGCCATTGCGCAGGCATTCTCCGAGGCCAACAAGGACTTTGAGCCACTGGATGTGGGCGAAGTGTTGACCCAGCTTAAAGTCGAGCAAGCGGCTACCTTGTGCAGCGGTGGGGACAACGGCCAGCGTTATTTGCGACTGTGGCCCCACCAGCACCAGACCGACGGCTTTTTTGCCGCAGTCTGGCAGCGTAAATAAGCCGCGCTGCCGCAACTCGGTGCCAGTGATCCACTGGTAGCGCGGGATATTTATAAAGAGGGACAAAGCTTGACGACTTTTTTGCTCGATTGGGCCAGTGTGGGCCTGTGGGACATCAGTGCCTGGGCCATGGTGCTGTTCACGCTGGTGATGACCCACATCACCATGATTTGCGTCACCATCTTTTTGCACCGGCATCAGGCGCACCGCGCGCTCGATTTGCATCCGGTGGCCGCGCATTTTTTCCGCTTCTGGCTCTGGCTCACCACCGGGCAGGTCACCAAGGAGTGGGCGGCCATCCACCGCAAACACCACGCCAAGTGTGAGCAGAGCGACGACCCGCACAGCCCGCAGGTGTATGGCATCCGCACCGTGCTGCTGCAAGGTTACGAGCTGTACCGCAAGGAAGCGTCCAACCTCGACACCCTGGCGCGTTACGGCCACGGCACACCCGACGACTGGCTGGAGCGCAATGTTTACAGCCGGTTTTCGTCGGCCGGTGTGATCCTGATGCTGCTGATTGATCTGACTCTGTTTGGTGCGGCAGGGTTAGCCGTGTGGGCGGTGCAGATGATGTGGACGCCGGTGATGGCGGCCGGCATCATCAATGGCGCCGCGCACTACTGGGGTTACCGCAACTTTGAGGCGCCCGATGCCAGCACCAACATCTCGCCCTGGGGTGTGCTGATTGCGGGTGAGGAGTTGCACAACAACCACCATACCTACCCGACCTCGGCCAAGTTGTCGGTTAAGCCCTATGAGTTTGACATCGGCTGGATGTACATCAGCCTGCTGCAGCGCCTGCACCTGGCCAAGGTCAAAAAGACGCCGCCCCGGCTGGCACTGGGCAGCGTGCGGGCGGTAGCGGACGAGCAGACGCTGGAGGCGCTGATCCACAACCGTTTTGAGCTGATGGCGCGTTATGCCCAGGGCATGCGCAGCGCGTTCAAGCAGGAGGTCAAAGCCCTGCGCGCGCGCCAGGCCGATGCCAGCATGATCCGCGCCGCCAAAAGCTGGTTGCACCGCGATGCCGAGAAGATCCCTGCGGCGATGGCCGCGCAGCTGGCGGCAGCCCGTGCGGCCTCACCAGTGCTCGACAAAATGGTGGTGATGCGTGAAGAGCTGCGCCAGATGTGGCTCAACCGTTTGCACACGCGCGAGCAACTTGCCACCGAACTGCAGGCCTGGTGCCAGCGCGCAGAGGCCAGCGGCATTGCGGCGCTGCAAGAGTTTTCAAAAAAGCTGCGTGCCGTGCAGGCCTGAGGTTGCTGCAAATATAGGCACGAAACGGGCATTTAGCCCTTTTTCCAAGTGGATAGAATGCTTCTCTATTCATAGCGTTTCTGGGCGACTAGCCCCTGCCGCTGCCCCTTGGATGCCAGCCTTTTTGTGAAAGATGTTGACCATGATCCTGTCTGCGTTCCTGACCTTGCCTGCTGCGCCCTGGCCAGCCACTGATCACCTTGTGGGCTACGCCACGATGGGTTGCTTGTTTCACACCGGGAGCGCAACATGAACTTTGGACTGGCAGCGCATCGCCTGCACCGTATGGGAACAGATAGCACCTTGCTGCGTTGGGCGCGTGTGTGTGAACCGGCTCTGCCACTGCTTGGCCTCACCTGGCACGCCACCGGTGGGGCGCATGACACACTGGTGGTTAATGACTTGTTTCGTGGCCAGTTGATGTCGGTGGGTTATGGACGTGACGGCGGTTTGATGCGGCTGGTGTCGCGTATTGCGGGTGGCCTGACGCCTGAGGCTGAGCTTGATGGGGTGTTTTTTTTCATCGATCCGGTCAACCCGACCTCGATTTTTCCGGAGGCGCAGGCCCTCAAGCGCCAATGTGTGATCCATGGCAAACCCTTTGTGGCGACCTTCGCTGGCGCGGTAGAGTGGGTGGCCTTGGAACTGGTGCGTGCGGGCGTGGGCACGGGGCCGGTGCCGATGGCGGCGCAGCTGCTGGCGCTGGAATCCCAGGTGGTGGCGCTGATCGCCCACGATGCACTCAAAGAGGACATGGTCGACTTTGCCATGAAACACTTTGACACTTTGTCGCGTTTTGCCGGGCGGGTTGCCACCGGCACCACCGGCAGTCGCCTCAATGCCATGGCCTGGGCACGTGGCTGGCCAGCATCCCAGCCCTGGGTCACCTGTTACCAGAGTGGCCCGCTGGGTGGGGACTCGCAGATTGCCGAGCTTGTGCTGAATCGGCGTTGCCAGAAAGTGATCTTTTTTGAGGATCCGCATGTGGCGCGCCAGCATGAGGCCGACATCCAGCTGCTCGACCGTGCGGTCTACAGCGCGGGTGATGTCACCACCTGTTTCAACACCCCCGCCATGGCCGGGCGTTGGGCTGAGGCCATATCAAAAAACAGCTAAATTGGCCTCTAGCCCTTGATATGCAAGGGCTGATAGCTACAGTTATAAAAGCAAAAAGCCCGCTGGAAGCGGGCTTTTTGGTACTCAGAAACAACTGAATTACTTCAGCTTCATTTCTTTGTAGTCCACATGCTTGCGAGCCTTGGGATCAAATTTCTTGATCAACAGCTTTTCGGGCGTGGTCTTCTTGTTCTTGTCGGTGGTGTAGAAGTGACCGGTGCCAGCGGTTGATTCCAGCTTGATTTTTTCGCGTCCGCCTTTGGTTGCCATGATGATTCCTTCGTGAAATTAGGCTTGACCACGTGCGCGCAGGTCAGCGAGCACAGCGTCGATACCGTTTTTGTCGATCAAACGCAGACCGGCGTTGGAAATGCGCAGGCGAACCCAGCGGTTTTCAGTTTCCACCCAGAAACGGCGGTATTGCAGGTTCGGCAGGAACCGACGTTTGTTTTTGTTGTTGGCGTGGGAAACTGTGTTCCCAACCATCGGGCCTTTGCCCGTGACTTCACATACGCGTGCCATGTGGACACTCCGATATTTTTAACGGCCCCGACTGACGCCAGGAGCCTCACCTCGCCAAGAAAAAGGGTGGCGGTAACCCGATTGCCGTCCGATCCCCTCACGGGGGCGTTCAGCAAAGCCCAGCATTATAGCCCGCTATTTGTGCTTAGCCCTGTTGCTCCAGAAAACGCTGTGCGTCCAGCGCCGCCATACAACCGGTGCCAGCACTGGTGATGGCCTGGCGGTAGACATGGTCCTGCACGTCGCCAGCGGCAAAAATGCCGGGCACACTGGTCTGGGTGGCAAAACCCTTGTTGCCACCTTGGGTGATGATGTAGCCGTTTTCCATAGCCAGCTGGCCTTCGAAAATGCCGGTGTTGGGGGAATGGCCGATGGCGATGAAACAGCCTTTGAGCGTCAGGTCCTCCAGCGCGCCGGTGGTAACGTTTTTGATGCGGGCACCGGTCACACCGCTCTGGTCACCCAGCACCTCTTCGAGTGTGCTGAAGGTGCGCAGTTCGATCCGCCCGGAGGCCACTTTCTCCATGAGTTTGTCGATCATGATCGGCTCGGCGCGGAATTTGTCGCGGCGGTGGATCAGATACACCTTGGACGCAATGTTGGACAGGTACAGCGCTTCTTCCACAGCGGTGTTGCCACCACCCACCACACAGCAGACCTCATTTCGGTAGAAAAAGCCGTCACAGGTGGCGCAGCCGGAGACGCCGCGGCCCATGAAAGCATCTTCCGATGTCAGGCCCAGGTACTTCGCGGACGCGCCGGTGGCCAAAATCAATGCGTCACAGGTGTAGCTGGCGCTGTCACCGGTCAAGGTGAACGGGCGTTTGGAGAAATCAACCTGGTTGATGTGGTCAAACACAATCTCGGTATTGAAGCGTTCGGCGTGTGCCAGAAAACGCGCCATCAGGTCCGGGCCCTGCACACCGTCCACGTCGGACGGCCAGTTGTCGACCTCGGTGGTGGTCATTAGTTGCCCGCCCTGGGCCATGCCGGTGATCAGCAGTGGGGAGAGGTTGGCGCGGGCGGCGTAGATGGCGGCGGTGTAACCGGCGGGGCCGGAACCCAGGATCAGAACTTGTGCGTGACGTTGGCTTGTCATTTGTTACCTTTTGAATACGAGGGGCTGACGTGTACAGTCGAGATAATTTTTTAAACTATCGGGTTGCTTGAGGAACGGAAATTGTGCGTATTTTGATGCTATCTGTTCTGGGAATCTGCGTTTTTTAGGGTGATGAGATGGCTATGTTGACAACATCGGATTTATTGCGCAGGGTGCCTATTTTTGCGGGGCTCACCCCGGCGCAGATGTCTCAATTGTCCGGCAATGTGGTCAAACAGCGCTACAAGCGGGGTGAATTGATCGTTGAACAGGGCAAAAAAAGTGGTGCCTTGTTCATCATCCTGTCGGGTCGGGCCCGGGTCGTCATGACCGACCGGCGTGGCAAGGAGGTGATCCTCAACACCCTCGGGCCGGGCGATTGCATTGGTGAGATGAGCCTGATCGACGGTCAAAGCCATTCTGCCAGCGTCAAGACCGATATTCAGACCGATGTGTTGGTGCTCAGCTACACCGAGTTTGTGCGCTGCTTGGCCGAAAACCAGAGCATCGCGTTCTGGATCATGAAGGGCCTGGTGCAGCGTTTGCGCAAATCGGGTGAGATGGTCAGCTCGCTGGCGCTGATGGATGTTTACGGGCGCGTGGCCAAGGTGCTGGTGGACGCAGCCCAGCCCCAGGGAGAGAACGATCTGGTGATTTGCGAAAAAATGACACGCCAGGACATTGCCAAAATGGTGGGCGCCTCGCGTGAAATGGTCAGCCGGGTGATGCGTGATTTTGAAGAGCAAGGTTTCATCCAGACCAATGAAGCTGGCTGCTTTGTGCTGAAAGAACGTCGTCTGGCGTTGCGCCAACTCCCATGACCTATTCCCTCAATACCCTCAACACACCCCGTAACGAGGCGCCCAAGGCGGGCCGCTCGGTGATGGGCCGCTTTGCGCAGGAGCTTTGGCTGCTGATGGGACTGGTGTTGCTGGCGCTGTGGCTGCTGGCGCTGCTGAGTTATTCCCCGCTGGACCCGGCATGGTCCACCTCGGGCAACGGCGGACCCTTGCAGAACTACGCCGGTCATGTGGGCGCCTGGTTAGCCGACGGCAGCTACTTCCTTCTGGGGTATTCGGCGTGGTGGTGTGTGGCCGCCGCCCTGCGTGCCTGGTTGTCGGCCCTGGCGCGTTGGCTGCGCGGGCATGAGGAGGTTCTGGCACCGGCCAAACCCGGCGCTGAGGCCGTGTCGGCCGAAGGCGGGCGGGCCCTGTTCTGGCTCGGCTTGCTGGTGCTGATGTGCGCCAGTGCCACGCTGGAGTGGACGCGTTTTTACAGCCTGGAGTCGCACCTGCCGGGTCACGGCGGTGGATTGCTGGGCTATTTTTTGGGGCCCCTGGGGCTGCAGGGCCTGGGCTTCACCGGCTCGGGACTGGTGGCGATTGCCGCCGGGGTGATGGGTTCGTCTCTGGTGTTTGGTTTCTCCTGGGGGCTGGTGGCCGAACGGCTGGGCGCCTGGATGTTTGGCCAGATCGAAAACCGTCGCGAAAAAATCGCCCAGGACGAAGACCTGGCGCTGGGCCAGCAGGCCGCCCAGGCACGGGCCGAGGTGCTGGTTGAAGAGCGCCAGGACCAGGCGGTGCACCACCCCAAACCGGTTGTAGTGGTGGAGCCGGTGGTGATGGAAGTGCCCAAGAGTGAGCGTGTGGTCAAAGAGCGCCAGAAGCCGCTGTTCCAGGAAATTGACAGCAAGCTGCCGCAGGTTGACCTGCTGGACGCCGCCCTGCTGCGCCAGGAAACCGTGGCACCCGAGACGCTGGAGATGACCAGCCGCATGATCGAGAAGAAGCTCAAAGACTTCGGCGTCGAGGTGGCGGTGGTGCTGGCGCAGCCCGGGCCGGTGATCACCCGTTACGAGATTGAACCCGCTACCGGCGTCAAGGGCTCACAAATTGTGGGCCTGGCCAAGGATTTGGCACGCTCCTTGAGCCTGGTGTCGATCCGTGTGGTGGAAACCATTCCGGGCAAAAATTTCATGGCGCTGGAGTTGCCCAACGCCAAGCGCCAGACCATCAAGCTCAGCGAAATCCTGGGCTCCAAGATCTACAACGAAGCCAAATCGATGCTTACCATGGGGCTGGGCAAGGACATTGTGGGCAACCCGGTGCTGGCCGATCTGGCCAAGATGCCGCACGTGCTGGTGGCCGGTACCACCGGCTCGGGCAAGTCGGTCGGTATCAACGCGATGATCCTCTCGCTGCTGTACAAGGCCGAGGCCGATGACGTGCGCCTGCTGATGATCGACCCGAAGATGCTGGAAATGTCGGTCTACGAGGGCATTCCGCACCTGCTGTGCCCGGTGGTGACCGACATGAAACAGGCCGCCAATGGCCTGACCTGGTGTGTGGCCGAGATGGAGCGTCGCTACAAACTCATGAGCAAGATGGGTGTGCGCAACCTGGCCGGCTTCAACACCAAATGGGACGAGGCCAAGGCGCGTGGTGAGTTCATCTACAACCCGTTCAGCCTGACGCCCGAGGCGCCCGAACCGATTGAACGCCTGCCCCACATCGTGGTGGTGATCGACGAGCTGGCTGACCTGATGATGGTGGTAGGTAAAAAGATCGAAGAGCTGATTGCCCGCCTGGCGCAAAAAGCCCGTGCCGCCGGTATCCACCTGATTTTGGCCACCCAGCGCCCCAGCGTGGACGTGATCACCGGCCTGATCAAGGCCAACATCCCGACGCGCATTGCCTTCCAGGTGAGCAGCAAGATCGATAGCCGCACCATCCTCGACCAGATGGGCGCCGAGGCGCTGCTGGGCATGGGCGACATGCTCTACATGCCCAGCGGTACCGGCCTGCCGATCCGGGTGCACGGCGCCTTTGTCAGCGACGAGGAAGTGCACCGCGTGGTCAGTTACCTCAAAAGTCAGGGTGAGCCCAACTACATCGAAGGGATTCTGGAAGGCGGCACGGTCGACGGCGAAGACGGCGCTGGCGCGCTGGACGGCGGTGGTGGTGAAAAAGATCCGATGTACGACCAGGCGGTCGAGGTGGTGCTCAAGAACCGCAAAGCCAGCATCTCACTGGTACAGCGGCATCTGAAAATTGGTTATAACCGCGCCGCCCGGCTGGTGGAAGACATGGAAAAAGCCGGTCTGGTCAGCAGCATGAGCACCAGCGGCCAGCGCGACATCCTGGTGCCCGCGCGCAACGAATGATGGGTCCCACAATGCATTTCAAACGACTATTGATCACTACGGCTTTGATAGCTATCGGGGCAGGTAATACCTGGGCTGGCGGCATAAAAAGCTTGGAAGACTTCGTCAAAACCGTGAAAACCGGCAAGGCCGACTTCACCCAGGTAGTGACTTCACCGGCCAAGGACGGGCAGGCGCCACGTGTCAAAACATCGAGTGGCCAGTTTGAATTTGCCCGGCCCAACCGCTTCAAGTTTGTCTACGTCAAACCCTTTGCCCAGACCATCGTGGCCGATGGCCAGACCTTGTGGTTGTATGACGTTGACCTGAACCAGGTCACGGCGCGCCAGCAGTCGCAGGTGCTGGGCTCGACCCCCGCAGCGCTGATTGCTTCGGCCGCTGATCTGAAGGCGCTGCAAGCCGACTTCACCTTGACTGACGCACCCGACAAGGACGGGCTGCAATGGGTGCTGGCCACACCGAAGGCCAAGGACGGCCAGTTGCAGTCGGTGCGGGTCGGTTTCAAGGCTGGTGGCACCGAGGTGGCCACCCTCGAAGTGCTGGAGATTCTGGACAGTTTTGGTCAGCGTTCGGTGCTGAGTTTTGCGGGTTTCCAGGTCAATCCGGCTTTGCCAACCAAAGGGTTTGAGTTCAAACCCCCGCCTGGGGCGGATGTGCTCAAACAGTGAGGTCTGGCTGGTGATGGCCCCGGCCTGATCTGGTCGAGCCGTCTGCCTGAGCAGCGCGAGCGGGCGTGTTCCCGCTGCTGGTATCAAAAGACCCACCCAGGCTGACCTGGCCTGTATCTGCGCTGGAGTTGATCCAACTGGGGCTGGTGTGTGGTGCCTCAGGTGGAAAATGGCCCTGTTTCCGGCAGAATGTGGCCGCCGCACATTCGGGCGCCAGGGCCACTCTCAAGACACCAAACTTTTTACCTCACTGTTTATGCCAGCCCCTTTGCCGTCTGAGCGCCTGTCGACCATCCGGGCTTTGTTTGACGACTACATCGCGCAGTACGCCACGCGTGATGACCGGTTGACCACCCGTTTCAGCGACAACTTCAGTGGTTACAGCGGTGGCGGGGATGTGCTGGTGAAGGACCGCGCCGAGTGGGTGAAGATCACCCGGCAGGACTTTGCCCAGGTGCCGCAGCCGTTGCGCATCGAGATGCTCGACATTTGCCTGCAAGACCTGTGTCACGAGGTGGTGGTGGTCACCGCGTTTTTCCACATCCACCTGCCCGGTCCGGAGCATGTGTTGTCCCGCGAAACGGCGCGGCTGGTGCTGATTTTCCGGCTGGAGCAGGCTGACTGGAAAATTGTGCACAGCGGGATCTCCATCCCCTACCACCTGGTGCAGGCCGGTGAGGTCTACCCCTTGAAAGGTTTGCAGGACCGCAACAGCGCGCTGGAGAGTCTGGTCGAGCAGCGCACCAAACAACTCCAGGACAGCGAGGCGCTGTACCGCCTGCTGACCGAAGAAACCCTGGACGTGGTCTGGAAGGCCGACCGCAACTTGCGCATCACCTATATCAGCCCGGCCGACGAACGGCTGCGTGGCTTCAAGGCCGAAGAAGTGCTGGGCCAGCATGTGTTTGAGCTGTTTACCGAAGACGGTGTGGCCACGGTCCAGAACATCCTCAAAAACCAAGCCCAGGCCGGTGAGGGCAAAAGGTCCCCCGAAGGCTTTTGGATCTTTTCTGTACAACACCGCGCCAAAAACGGCCGGGTCTTGTGGGGCGAGGTGCTGGCCAAGCCGGAATATGACGCACAAGGCAACATCCTGGGTTACCACGGCACCACGCGCGAGTGCACCGACCGCGTCCGGCTGGAAAACGAGGTACGGCAACTGGCTTTTTTTGACCCGCTGACCAGCCTGCCCAACCGGCGCCTGCTGGATGACCGGCTCGGGCAGAGTCTGGTGGTGAGCAAACGCAGCGGCAACTATGGCGCGGTGATGGTGCTGGACCTGGACAATTTCAAAACCCTCAATGACCTGCACGGCCACCATGTGGGTGATTTGCTGCTGCTGGAGGTGGCCCGGCGGCTGGTGGACTGTGTGCGCCAGAAAGACACCGTGGCGCGTTTTGGTGGCGACGAGTTTGTGGTGATCCTGGGTGAGTTGAGTGCCGACCGGCCACGCTCCATCCAGCAGGCCACCGACGTGGCCGAGAAAATCCGCACGAGCCTGGTCGCGCCTTACCTGCTCAAGGTGTCCCAGAGCGGGCAGATGGACACCCTGGTGGAGCACCACTGCTCGGCCAGCATCGGCCTGGCGCTGTTTCTGGGCCAGGACGCCAGTCAGAATGACCTGCTGAAATGGGCTGATGCTGCGATGTACCGAGCCAAAGCGGCGGGCCGTAATGTGATCCGTCTGGCTGACGGCTGAGCGGACAACGGGGTCATTTTCCCGCTTGGTCAAGCCACAATAGGGCCATGAGCACCGCGCCCTCCAACCACCCACCGCTGGCCGAGCGCCTGCGCCCCAAGATACTGGCCGAGGTGATTGGCCAACAACACATGCTGGGGGAGGGCATGGCCTTGCGCCTGGCCTTTGAGTCAGGTCAGCCACACAGCTGCATCCTGTGGGGGCCACCGGGCACCGGCAAGACCACCATTGCGCGGCTGATGGCCGATGCGTTTGACGCGCAGTTCATCACCATCAGTGCGGTGCTGGGTGGGGTCAAGGACATTCGCGAGGCGGTCGAGCAGGCGCAGTTGGTGCAAGCACAAGGTCGGCGCACACTGGTGTTTGTCGATGAGGTGCACCGCTTCAACAAAAGCCAGCAGGACGCTTTTTTGCCGCATGTGGAAAGCGGTTTGTTCACCTTTATCGGTGCCACCACCGAAAACCCCTCGTTCGAGGTGAACTCGGCCCTGTTGTCACGCGCCGCGGTGTATGTGCTGCAAGCACTCACTGCAGATGATTTGAAGCAAATTGTGGCCTCAGCCCAGACGCTGCAAGGGGCGCCTGCTATTGAAGATGCAGCAGTTGAGCGTTTGGTGGCTTATGCCGATGGGGACGCCCGGCGACTGCTGAACACCCTGGAAACCCTGGCCGTGGCGGCGGCACAGGAGAAGCGCAGCGAGATCACCGACGATTGGTTGCTCAAGGTGCTGGGTGAGCGCATGCGTCGTTACGACAAAGGTGGTGAACAGTTTTACGACACCATCTCGGCCCTGCACAAAAGTGTGCGCGGTAGCGACCCGGACGCCGCGCTGTATTGGCTGGTGCGCATGCTCGACGGCGGCGCCGACCCCAAATACATGGCACGACGCCTGGTTCGTATGGCCAGCGAAGACATTGGCCTGGCCGACCCGCGGGCGCTGCGCCTGGCGCTGGACGCCGCCGAGGTCTACGAGCGCCTGGGCAGCCCCGAAGGTGAGCTGGCGCTGGCCGAATGTGTGGTTTATCTGGCCATCGCACCCAAGAGCAACGCGGTCTACAAAGCCTTCAACGCGGCCAAGGCTTTTGTCAAACAGGACGGCACCCGCCCGGTGCCGATGCACCTGCGCAACGCCCCCACCAAGCTCATGAAACAGCTGGACTACGGCAAGGGTTACCGCTACGCGCACGACGAGGCTGGCGGCTTTGCGGCCGGTGAACGTTATTTGCCCGACGGCATGGCCGAACCCGGTTTTTATCAACCGGTGGAGCGTGGTCTGGAGATCAAGATTGCCGACAAGATGCGTGGCTTGCGTGCGCAAAACCAGGCCGCTATGTCTGCTGGCAAAAACTGAAGCAAGGGCAGCGGGCCGCCAACCCGTGTCTGACCCAGCAGCGGCCCATACACTGGGACTGGCGTGCGCAGGTCGCCTCAATGAGACATCGTCATCCCCGATTAGCTGATCTGATGGAGCGTGAATCCGGGGGTAAACCCGCGCCAGCATTGGGGCGGCGGGCCATTTGACCTTGACTACAATCGCGGCCACTTCCGCCCCCGGTGCTTTGTACTGGCAGGCTTATTGCTAGAGAAACCGGGTTGCTTGTAGTGCATGGTTTTGCAGACCCTTACCCAGGGTCGACGTACCGGCCGACACAATTATTCGGCTAATTTCGGAGAAAAATATTTATGGAAACCTTGATACAGCAGATCATCAATGGTCTGGTGTTGGGCAGCATGTATGCCTTGGTGGCGTTGGGCTACACCATGGTGTACGGCATCATCGGATTGATCAATTTTGCCCATGGCGAGGTGTTGATGGTGGGGGCACTTACCAGCTGGAGCATCATCGGTTTGATGCAGGACGCGATGCCCGGTACCCCCGGCTGGCTAATCTTGCTGGTGTCGATGTTGATTGCTGCGGTGGTCGCTGCGGTCTTGAACTTTTCGATTGAAAAACTGGCGTATCGTCCCTTGCGCAACAGCCCCCGGCTGGCGCCGCTGATCACCGCCATTGGTATGTCGCTGTTGCTGCAGACCCTGGCCATGATCATCTGGAAACCCAATTACAAACCCTACCCGAACCTGCTGCCGATGGTGCCTTATGAAATTGGCGGCGCGGTGATCACCCTCACGCAGGTGCTGATTTTGGGTGTGACAGCGATCTCTCTGGCGGTGCTGATGTGGTTGGTGAACTACACCCGGCTCGGTCGCGCCATGCGGGCCACGGCGGAAAACCCACGGGTAGCCGCTCTGATGGGTGTCAAACCCGACTTTGTGATCTCGGCCACTTTTGTGATCGGTGCGGTGCTGGCCGCGATTGCCGGGGTGATGTGGGCTGCCAACTACGGCACAGTGCAGCACACCATGGGCTTTTTGCCGGGTCTGAAGGCCTTCACAGCGGCGGTGTTTGGTGGCATTGGCAACCTGGCTGGTGCTGTGGTCGGTGGTATTGCGCTGGGCCTGATCGAGTCGCTGGGTGCCGGTTACATCGGTGCCCTCACCGGTGGTGTGCTGGGTAGCCACTATTCCGACATTTTTGCGTTCATTGTGTTGATCATTGTGCTGACGTTGCGGCCCTCCGGCCTGCTGGGCGAGCGCGTGGCTGACCGCGCTTGAGGAGACGGGTCATGAAACAGAAACAAATCATCGTTTTCCTGCTGGCGGCCGTGGGCCTGCTGGTCACCCCCCTGATCCTGCAGGGCTTTGGCAACGCCTGGGTGCGGATTGCCGACATGGCGCTGCTGTATGTGCTGCTGGCGCTGGGTCTGAACATTGTGGTTGGTTACGCCGGTCTGCTGGACTTGGGGTATGTGGCGTTTTTTGCCATTGGCGCCTACATGTACGCGCTGCTGGCCTCGCCGCATTTGACCGAAAACTTCCCGGCCATTGCGGCCATGTTCCCGAACGGCTTGCACATGCCGATCTGGGTCATCATCCCGGCGGCTGCGGGTTTGGCGGCGCTGTTCGGCGTCTTGCTGGGTGCGCCCACCTTGCGTTTGCGTGGTGACTACCTGGCCATCGTGACCCTGGGTTTTGGTGAAATCATCCGCGTGTTCATGAACAACTTGGACCACCCAGTCAACATCACCAACGGCCCCAAAGGCATGGGCGAGATCGACTCACTCACGTTTTTTGGCATGAGTTTTGGCAAACGCATCGACATTTTTGGGTACGACATCTCATCGGTGACGCTCTACTACTACCTGTTCCTGGTGCTGGTGGTGTTCAGTGTGCTGATCTCGCACCGCCTACAACTGTCGCGTGTCGGCCGGGCCTGGATGGCGATCCGTGAAGATGAAATTGCCGCCAAGGCGATGGGCATCAACACCCGCAACCTGAAGCTGCTGGCTTTCGGCATGGGCGCCACCTTTGGTGGTGTCTCGGGTGCCATGTTTGCCTCGTTCCAGGGCTTCATTTCGCCCGAGTCCTTCAGCCTGATGGAGTCGGTGATGATTGTGGCGATGGTGGTGCTCGGTGGCATTGGCCACTTGCCCGGTGTGATCCTGGGTGCTGTGGCCTTGTCGGCCATGCCTGAAGTTTTGCGTTATGTGGCCGGGCCCTTGCAAAGCATGACCGGTGGTCGGCTCGATGCCTCCATCCTGCGCCAGCTGCTGATTGCATTGGCCATGATCAGCATCATGCTGCTGCGCCCACGTGGCCTGTGGCCCGCGCCAGAGCATGGCAAATCACTGACCAGCACCAAGCCCTGAGCGGTGTCTCAAAGGAATCGACGACTATGACAGATACAGTTCTCAACGTCTCGGGTGTGTCCAAGCGTTTTGGTGGCCTGCAGGCCCTCAGCGATGTGGGCATCCAGATCAAACGCGGCCAGGTGTACGGCCTGATTGGCCCCAATGGTGCCGGTAAAACCACGTTTTTTAATGTGCTCACCGGTTTGTACACGCCAGATACCGGCACGTTTGAGCTGGCAGGCAAACCCTACCAGCCCACCGCGGTGCACGAGGTGGCCAAAGCCGGCATTGCCCGCACCTTCCAGAACATCCGTTTGTTTGCCGAAATGACGGCTCTGGAAAACGTCATGGTGGGGCGCCATGTGCGCACCCATTCCGGCTTGCTGGGGGCGGTTTTTCGCACGCCGGGTTTCAAGGCCGAAGAAGCCGCCATCACCCAGCGTTCGCATGAGCTGCTGGACTATGTGGGCATTGGCAAACTGGCCGATTTCAAGGCCCGCACCCTGAGCTACGGTGACCAACGCCGCCTGGAAATTGCCCGCGCCCTGGCTACCGACCCGCAGCTGATTGCGCTGGACGAACCCGCTGCGGGCATGAACAGCACCGAAAAGGTGTTGCTGCGTGAGCTGATCGACAAAATCCGCAACGACAACCGCACCATTCTGCTCATCGAGCATGATGTGAAGCTGGTGATGGGCCTGTGTGACCGGGTGACTGTGCTGGACTACGGCAAGCAGTTGGTCGAAGGGACACCCGCCGAAGTGCAACGTAATGAAAAAGTGATTGAAGCCTATTTGGGCACGGGTGGCCACTGATATGACAAAAACTCTTCTGAAAGTAAAAGGCCTCAAAGTGGCTTACGGCGGCATCCAGGCCGTCAAAGGTGTGGACTTTGAAGTGCGCGAGGGCGAACTGGTGTCGCTGATCGGCTCCAACGGTGCGGGTAAAACCACCACCATGAAGGCCATCACCGGCTCGCTGCCGATCAACGACGGTGACATCGAGTACCTGGGCAAGAGCATCCGTGGTCAAGGGCCGTGGGATCTGGTGAAACAAGGCCTGGCCATGGTGCCCGAAGGTCGCGGGATTTTCACGCGCATGACCATCCTGGAAAACCTGCAGATGGGCGCCTACATCCGCAACGACAAGCCTGAGATCCAGATGGACATCGAGAAGGTGTTTGGCATCTTCCCGCGCCTGAAAGAGCGCAAGGACCAGCTCGCTGGCACGCTCAGCGGGGGTGAACAACAGATGCTGGCGATGGGCCGTGCGCTGATCAGCCGCCCCAAGGTGTTGTTGCTCGATGAGCCGTCAATGGGTCTGTCACCCATCATGGTCGACAAGATCTTTGAGGTGGTGCGTGATGTGTACGCCCAGGGCGTGACGGTGCTGCTGGTGGAGCAGAACGCCAGTCGCGCACTGGCTCTGGCGAATCGCGGCTACGTGATGGACTCCGGCCTGATCACCATGACCGGTGAGGGCAAGACCATGCTCAAAGACCCCAAGGTGCGCGCCGCCTACCTGGGCGAATAGTTCAAGCCTTTTATGCTTCTAGCCCTTATGCAAAAATGGCTGGTAGCTGCATAAAACGCAGCACGTCTCAGTGCACCAAATTGGCTAGCTGGCGGGCCAATCGGTTGTGCCTCTCAACCAACGGGCCCAGTTCCAGCGTGCTGAGTTGCCCTTTTCGCACCACAACGGTGCCGTTGACGACGGTGTAAGCCGCTTGTGGGCTGGCGCACAACAACAGTGCGCCGACCGGGTCATACACCGCCGCACCGGCAAATGCCAGCGTCTCCAGATCAAACAAGGCCAGATCGGCACACATGCCGACCGCCAGGTGGCCAATGTCGGGCCGTCCCAGCACCTGCGCGCCACCGCGTGTAGCGATGGTCAGCGCATCACGCGCGGTCATCTCGGCTGGCCCCAGATCACAGCCAAAAAAAGTGCGCTGTGAACCGTCCGCCTGGGTCCGTGTTTCTGGCGGCAACATGGCCCGGCCCACACGGGCCAGCAACAGGGCCTGGCGTGCTTCGTTGACCATGTGGGCGGCGTCGTTGCTGGCGCTGCCATCCACTCCCAGGCCGACCGGTACACCGGCATTGAGCATCTTGCGGATCGGCGCAATGCCCGAGCCCAGGCGCATGTTGCTGCACGGGCAGTGCGCCACCCCGGTGCGCGTGGCTGCAAACAGGCTGATGCCAGCCTCATCGAGCTTGACGCAGTGGGCATGCCAGACATCGGGGCCGAGCCAGCCCAGGTCTTGTGCGTACTGTGCGGGGGTGCAATTGAATTTTTCGCGACTGTAGGCCAGGTCGTGGTCGTTCTCGGCCAGATGGGTGTGCAGGCGTACCTGGTAGTTGCGTGCCAACAGGGCCGACTGGCGCATCAGATCTTGACTTACGCTGAAGGGTGAACACGGTGCCACCGCCACATTCACCATCGCACCATGACGTGGGTCATGCCAGGTCTCGATCAGGCGTTGGGTGTCTTTGAGGATGAACGCCTCGTTCTCGACCACGGCATCGGGCGGCAAACCCCCTTGCGACTGGCCCACACTCATGCTGCCCCGGCTGGCGACAAAACGCATGCCGATGGCCTGGGCGGCCTCAATGCTGTCATCCAGCCGCACCCCATTGGGGTAGATGTAGAGGTGGTCGCTGCTGGTGGTGCAGCCGCTCAGCAGCAGCTCGGCCATCGCGATCTGGGTGCTGACCCGCACCATTTCGGGTGTCAGCCCGGCCCAGATCGGGTACAGGCCACGCAACCAGCCAAACAACTCGGCGTTTTGCACCTCAGGAATAGCCCGGGTGAGGCTCTGGGTCATGTGGTGGTGGGTGTTGATCAGGCCGGGCGTCACCAGATGGCCACGCGCGTTGATCACCTCGTCGGCCGTGTTTGGCAGCTGTGCCGCAGGTCCGATGGCCTCGATGGTGTTGCCACGGATGAACACCGAGGCGTCCCTCAACTCGCGCGCGGCCAGGGGATCGGCGTTGTCAAAGGTGGCGATGCAGTGGGCGTTGTGGATCAGCAGGGTCTGCATGGTCGTCGGAATCGGTGGTGTTCGAAGGGGGCATGTTCGCATCAATGGCCTGGTCCCGATACCGGGCAAAGCGGGCAGAAGCCCGATGTTGTAGGTGAAGATGTGGTTGTTTCGCGTCAAAACAGGCCTTGTTTGATCTATCTCAAGGTTGTCAACTTGGGATTACGGCACAGTCACTCCCATGTTCTCAGTACACACCATCAATCCGCAGGCGCAAATGCGCACCCTTAACCGTGGTCAAGTCCTGCTGCGCCGCGGGTTTGAGGCGGATCAAGTTTGTTACATCGAGTCCGGCCGCGTGGCGCTGGGTGTCATGGGCGCTGAGGAGATGGAACACCAGATTGGTGTGTTGGAGGGCCCGTGCTGGCTCGACGCCAGCTCGGTGGTGCTGGGTTTGCCACATCTGGTGGATGCGGTGGCGGACACCCCCTTGCAACTGTGCTCGGTTGCCACCACAGATTTCAAAAAAGCCATTGCCGACATGCATGGTTCTGCCCAGGCGGTGCTGACCGATGTGGCGATGGCGCACCGTCGCCAGACCGAATTTGCGATGAGCCGTCTGGCCAAAGATGCCGAAGCACGTTGCGCCGAATGGCTGCTGAGCCATGCCCGTTTTGGTGCCAAGGGTGATTTGGCGGTGGAGCTGCAGCAGCGCAAACGCAGCATTGCCGCGCAGCTCGGTATTGCGCCAGAGACTTTCTCGCGGGTGTTGCGCACCCTGCGTGAAAAACGCCTGATCAGCGGTTCGGGCCGGGTGTTGAACCTGGTCAACCCGAGTGCATTGCGCTCTCTCGCCGGTTTCTGAGTCCCTCCCCAAACTATCCAAACGCCGCTTCTGCGGCGTTTTTCGTTTCTGACAGGTCCGTGCACCCAGGCTGGCCATTCAGCGCGCCTGTGTCAGGGCTTTGAGCAGTTTTTCCGGTGTCGCCGGTGCGTTGAGCTGCACCACCTCGCCATCATCCCGCGCACGCGCCACCGCGTCGCGCAGCGCCTCAAACACACTGATGGCGAGCATGAAGGGTGGTTCCCCCACGGCTTTGGAGCCACCGACGTTGTCCTCGGTGTTGGGCGCGTCCCACAAATCGACCTTGAAATGGGCGGGGATGTCACCCGCGGTCGGGATCTTGTAGGTGCTGGGGGCGTGGGTGGTTAACAAACCCTTGTCATTCCAGACCAGCTCTTCGGTGGTGAGCCAGCCCATGCCCTGCACAAATCCCCCTTCGATCTGGCCCACGTCCAGCCCGGGGTTGATGGAGCGACCGACGTCGTGCAGGATGTCGACACGCATCACCTTGTTCTCGCCAGTCAGGGTGTCGATGGCGACTTCGGTACACGCCGCGCCATACGCAAAGTAATAAAACGGCCGACCACTCAGCGTGGTTTTGTCGTAATGGATCTTGGGCGTGCGGTAAAAACCATCGCTCCAGAGCTGGATGCGGTTGGCATAGGCAAGCTGCACCACCGCATCGAACGTGCGCGTGGTCTTGGGGGTGAACACCTGGCCGCCCTGGAAGGTGACCGCACCGGCGCCCACACCGTCGAGCCCGCCGACAAAAGCCGCCAAGTTGTCACGCACATGGCGCGCCGCAAACTGGGCCGCGCGGCCATTGAGGTCGGTACCGGCCGAGGCCGCAGTGGCCGAGGCGTTGGGGATTTTGCTGGTGTCACTCGCCGTGGCCAGCACCTTGGCCAGCGGCACACCCAGTTCGTCGGCCACGATCTGTGCCACCTTGGTGTTGAGGCCCTGGCCCATCTCGACCCCGCCGTGGTTGACCTGCACACTGCCGTCCAGGTACACATGCACCAGCGCACCAGCCTGGTTGAACAGCGTGGCGGTGAAGCTGATACCAAATTTGATCGGTGTCAGGGCGATGCCACGCTTGAGCGTCTGCTGCTGCTTGTTCCATGCGGAAATGGCTTCCAGCCTTTGTTGGTATTGGGCTGACTGCTCCAGTGTTGAGAGCAAGGGCTGCAGGATATTGCCTTCCACCTGCATGCCGTAGTGGGTGGTGTCGCGGCGCAGGCCGGGCTCGGCAGGGTTGAGCGGCTCATCGCTGTAGAGGTTGCACAAGCGCACGGTTAATGGGTCGAGCCCGAGCTGGCGCGCGATGTCGCCCAGAATCGTTTCGGTCACGATCATGCCCTGCGGCCCGCCAAAACCACGAAACGCGGTGTGGCTTTGGGTGTGGAGCTTGAGCCGGTAGGAGGTGATGGCCACATCCTGCAGGTAATAGGCGTTGTCGGCGTGGAAGATCGCGCGGTCGGCCACCGGGCCGGACAGATCGGCGCTGAAACCACAGTGTGCAGCCATCATCAGTTTGAGGCCACACAGGCGGCCGGTGTCATCAAACCCCACGGTGTACTGGTAACTGAACGGGTGGCGTTTGCCGGTGATCAGAAAGTCGTCGTCGCGGTCCAGCCGCAACTTGACCGGGCGTTTCACCTTGGCGGCGGCCACCGCCGCCCACACTGCCAGATGGCCGGCCTGGGTTTCCTTGCCACCAAATCCGCCACCGAGTCGGCGGCATTCAACCCGCACCGCGTGGTTGTCCAGCCCCAGCGCATGCGCCGCCCAGTGCTGTACCTCGCCCGGGTGCTGGCTGCTGCTGTAGATTAACCACTGGTTTTGCTCCTGCGGCAGCGCGTAGGCGATCTGGCCTTCCAGGTAAAAGTGTTCTTGGCCACCGACTTCGAGCATGCCCGAGAGTTGGTGCGGCGCACGGGCCAGCGCCGCCTCGGCGTCACCTCGGGCCACCGTCACGGGTGGCAACACATAACTTTTAGCGGCCAGAGCGTCGGGGACCGTAAGGATCGCGGGCAGCGGTGTGATGTCGAGCTTGACCAGCCGCGCAGCACGTCGGGCCAGCATCACGTCATTGGCTACGACCAGGCCAATCACCTGGCCAATGTGCTGGACGGTGTCACGGGCGAACACCGGCTCGTCCCCGGCAAAGGCTGCCAGCATGGGGTCGCCCGGCACATCACTTGCCAAAACAATAGCAACTACCCCAGGCAAGGCAAGGGCTGCAGCCGTATGGATCTCATTGATCCTGCCGTGCGCCACGGTGGATAGGATGGGCGCCGCGTACAAGGTGCCGCGTAACTCGGGCAGGTCGTCGATGTAGGGGGCGGCGCCGGCGATTTGTGCACGGGCACTTTCGTGGGCCACGGTGTGGCCGATGCTCTGGGTGGTGGTGCTCATAGACCCTCCAGCGTCAGATCGGCCAGCGTCACAAGGGTTTGCCTCTGGCTCTCCAACCAGAAGCGCTGCATCAGGTTGCCCAGCACCTGTCGGCGGTAGTCGCTGCTGGCGCGCATGTCGGAGATCGGCTGGAACTCCTGGCGCAGCGTGGCGGTAGCGGTTTCTACCGTGGCTGCGGTCCAGGCTTGGTCGCTCAGTGCGGCTTCGGTCTGAAATGCGCGCACCGGTGTGGCAGCCACGCCGCCAACGCCGATGGAGGCTTGGCTCACAACACCGTCCTGTACCTGCAGCCGAATCGCGAGGCAGACCGCAGAAATATCGTCCTCCTGGCGTTTGGAGATTTTGTAGACCCGCAGCAGTTCACCGGGCTCGGGCTTGGGCACGATGATCTGCGTCAGCAGTTCGTCGCTTGCCATCACATTCTGGCGATAGCCGGTGTAGAGCGCCTCCAGCGCCAGCTCGCGGCTGCCACGCACACTGGCCAGTTGCACACGCGCCTGCAGCGCAATCAGCAGCGGCATCGAGTCCCCAATCGGTGAGCCATTGGCCACATTGCCACCGAGCGTGCCCGAGTTGCGCACGGGCGCCCCGGCAAAACGATTGGCAAAAGCAGAGAGAGCAGGGCGGTCCTGGACCAGCGCGGCAAAAGCGTCGGTCAGCGTCACCGCCGCGCCGATGCGCAGGTGGGTGTCGTCGGTGCTGATCTGGCGCAACTCGGCCACCCGGGTCACATCGAGCACCTGGGCAAAGTCCTTGTGCAACTTGTTGATCCACAAGCCCACATCGGTGCAACCCGCGACGATCTGCGCCTGCGGGTGGGCTGCACGTAGGGTCAACAACTCAGCCAGTGTGGTGGGCGATTTATAAGAAAAATCGGCCTCCAGCCCTTTGGGTACATGGGCTATTTGCTCCAGTTTTAAGAGTATTTCAGCCTCGTCGAGGGTGACCCGGGGCAGCGTCTGCATCTGCTGTGCGGCATCCAGAATCGGCCGGTAACCGGTGCAGCGGCACAGGTTGCCCGACAGCGCCTCCTGGGCACCCTCGCGGTTCACAGGTTTGCCCTGGCAAACCTGGTTCTGGTACAGGCCAAACAGGCTCATGGCAAACCCCGGTGTACAAAAGCCGCATTGGCTGGCGTGTTGGTTGAGCAGCGCCTGTTGCACCGGGTGCAAGCTGCCGTCGGCAGCACTCAGGTCCTGCGCGGTCCACAGCGCCAGACCGTGGATCGAATGCGCCAGGCGGATGCAGCTGTTGACCGCGCTGTAGTGCAGGTGGTCGCCACGTTGTTCACCGATCACCACGGTGCAGGCGCCGCAATCCCCTTCGTTACAGCCTTCTTTGGTGGCGGTCAGGCCCAGGTCGTCGCGCAACAGTTGCAGCAGGGTGCGGGTCGGTGGCACCTCGCGCAAGTGAATGATCTGACCACGGTGCACAAAGGAAAGCTCGGGATGGGGCATAAACATGGGGCCACAAGGCGGCGGTTGGTGTCAGGTAAAAGAGCGTTTTTAGCAGGTTTGGAGCAAGAT
The DNA here is from genome assembly GCF_018619435.1 of Rhodoferax sp. U11-2br. GTDB lineage: Bacteria > Pseudomonadota > Gammaproteobacteria > Burkholderiales > Burkholderiaceae_C > Rhodoferax. The sequence goes on from NZ_JAHFZF010000015.1 coordinate 23,955, forward strand.
CCTTGCCAAGGGTGGCATTGTCCTTGCTTTGAATTGATTGTTGCTTTGGGCGCTGAGTGGCCCGGTTTATTCAATACACTTCCGTCCAAAATCATTTTCCGCCCACCTTTGCTCGGTTTTCTGAAACACATCTTGCGCGTCCGTCCATGACCACTCCCCGACTCCAACTCAGCGGCATCACCAAGCGTTACCCCAGCGTGGTGGCCAACAGTGAAGTCAATCTGGTGGTGCTTCCCGGCGAAACCCATGCGGTGCTTGGTGAAAACGGCGCTGGCAAATCGACCCTGATGAAGATCATCTATGGCTCGGTCAAGCCCGACGAGGGTTCGGTGCTGTTCAATGGCCAGCCGGTGCACATCAAAAATCCGCAGGAGGCGCGGGCCCTGGGCATCAGCATGGTGTTCCAGCATTTCAGCTTGTTTGACACCATCACCGTGGCAGAAAACGTCTGGCTGGGTTTGAGCAAGACACTGAGTCTGGCGGAAGTGACCCGCAATATCGAGGTCAAGGCCGCTGAGTACGGGCTGGATATCGACCCGACGCGCCCGGTGCACACCCTGAGTGTGGGTGAGATGCAGCGGGTGGAGATCATCCGTGCGCTGCTGACCAACCCGCAGTTGCTGATTCTGGATGAGCCGACCTCGGTGCTCACACCACAGGCGGTCGACAAGTTATTTGTGGTGCTCAAGAAACTGGCTAGCGAGGGCTGCAGCATCCTCTACATCAGCCACAAGCTGCATGAAATCCGCGAACTCTGCAATGCCTGCACCGTGTTGCGCGGTGGCAAGGTCACCGGTGTCTGCAACCCGGCGCAGGAAAGCAATGCCTCCCTGTCCAAGCTGATGATCGGCGCCGAGCCGCCGCAGCTGACGCACCGGGCGCAAGACCCCGGCCCGAGTGTGCTGCGGGTCAGCAACCTGACGCTGGCGCGTGAGGACCAGTTTGGCGTCGACCTGGAAGCGGTGTCCTTTGAAGTGCGTGCCGGTGAGGTGGTGGGTATTGCCGGTGTCTCTGGCAACGGTCAGAAAGAACTGTTGTGCGCCTTGTCGGGTGAAGACACCCGCGCCAAACCCGGCAGTGTGCGCATGGGCCGCATCGATGTAGCGGCGATGCACCCGGGGCGCCGGCGCAAACTGGGCCTGCATTTTGTGCCCGAGGAGCGCCTGGGCCGTGGCGCGGTGCCGACCTTGCCCTTGGCACACAACCTGTTGCTGACACGCCAGGAGGCGATCGCCTACCCGCGTTTTTTGGGGGGCTGGGTGCGGCTCAGCCAGCTGGAGGCGCAGGCGGACGACATCATCAACCGCTTCAAGGTCAAGGCCGGTGGGCCGCGCTCGCTGGCGCGTTCACTCTCGGGCGGCAATTTGCAGAAATTCATTGTCGGGCGCGAGATTGACGCCAAACCCAAGCTGTTCATCGTCTCGCAGCCGACCTGGGGTGTGGATGTGGGCGCTGCTGCACAGATTCGGGGTGAGATTCTGGCGATGCGAGACGCTGGTTGTGCGGTGCTGGTGGTGAGTGAAGAGCTCGATGAGTTGTTTGAGGTGTGTGACCGGCTGCATGTGATTGCGCGTGGCCAGTTGTCGCCCTCGGTGCCGGTGGCGCAGGCCACGGTTGAAAAGATTGGGGAATGGATGAGTGGGTTGTGGGATGTGGAGGTGCAGGCGCATCTGGCCGAGATGTCGGGTGTGGTGGTGCAGGAGGCGGGTCATGCTGAAGCTTGAAGCGCGTCCCGAGCCGTCCAAAATCTGGACCTTTGCCTCGCCTTTGCTGGCGCTGGTGATCACGGTGCTCATTGGTACGCTGATGTTTGTGGCTTTGGGCAAAGACCCGGTCAAAGGGCTGCAGATGTTTTTCTGGCTGCCCATCAGCAGCGCCTACGCCTGGGGTGAACTGCTGGTCAAGGCCACACCCCTGCTGATCATTGCGCTGGGGCTGGCCGTGTGTTTCCGCTCGAACGTCTGGAACATCGGTGCCGAGGGCCAGTACATCATCGGTGCCATTTTTGCCTCGGGTGTGGCGCTGCTGGCTGAGCCGGGCACCAGTGCCTGGATCGTGCTGCCGATCCTGATCGCCGGGGTGCTGGGTGGCATGGTCTGGGCTGGCATCACTGCCTTGTTGCGTGACCGCTTCCATGCCAACGAGATTCTGGTGAGCCTGATGCTGGTCTATGTGGCGGTGCAGCTGTTGAGTTACCTGGTGGGCGGGCCTTGGAAAGACCCGATGGGTTTCAACTTTCCGCAAAGCAAGACCTTTGAGGCAGTGACCCACATTCCGAGGCTGTTTGCGGGCTCACGCGTGAGCATCGGGGTGTTTTTTGCCTTGCTGGGTGTGACTGTGTTGTGGGTGTTCCTGTTTCGCACCCGTGCCGGGTTTTCGCTGCAGGTGGGTGGGCTGGCACCAGCGGCGGCGCGTTACGCGGGCTTTTCGTCGCGCAAGGCCTTGTGGACGGCGCTGCTGATCTCGGGCGGGGCGGCCGGGCTGGCCGGGGCGTTGGAGGTGGCCGGGCCGATCGGTCAGCTGACCATTTATGTGCCTGCGGGTTACGGGTTTGCCGCCATCATCGTCGCCTTTGTCGGGCGCCTGCACCCGGTCGGCATGGTGTTCTCGGCCTTGTTGATGAGCATGTTTTACATTGGGGGTGAGCTGGCGCAGTCGCGTCTGGGGCTGACCAAATCCCTTACCGGTGTGTTCCAGGGCCTGCTGCTGTTCAGCCTGTTGGCCTGCGACACCCTGATGAACTACCGCCTGGTGTGGCAAAAGCAAAAGAACAGGAGTGAGTGATGGAGTCTTACGCGCTGCTGTTGGCAGCCACATTAAATGCGGGCACGGTGCTGGCCATTGCCTCGCTGGGGCTGTTGATCAACGAGAAGGTGGGCATCGTCAACCTCGGGGCCGAAGGCATGATGTTGTGTGCCGCCATCGCCGGTTTCGCCACGGTGGTCAGCACCGGGTCGGACTGGTTGGGTTTTGCCGCAGGCATGGTCGTGGGTGGCGCGCTGGCGGCGGTGTTTGGCCTGCTGGTGATCTGGCTCAATACCAACCAGTACGCCACCGGCTTGGCGCTCACCTTGTTTGGCACCGGCTTCTCCGCCTTTGTAGGCACCAGTTTTGTGCAGGCCAGGATTCCCGAACGTGCGTCGTTCGCTGTGCCCTACCTGTCAGACATCCCGCTGGTTGGCCCGGCGCTGTTTCGCCACCATCCTTTGGTGTACCTGACGGTGTTGTTTGCGCTGGCCTTGATCTGGTTCCTGTACCGCACCCGCAGCGGCCTGATTGTGCGCAGCGTGGGTGAAAGCCCCGAGTCGGCCCATGCGCTGGGTTACCCGGTGCGTCGTATCCGTCTGGCAGCGGTGGTGGTGGGTGGCGCGCTGTGTGGGCTAGCTGGCGCCTACATCTCGGTGATCTACACGCCGCTGTGGGTCGAAGGCATGGTGGCGGGCAAAGGCTGGATTGCGCTGGCCTTGACCACCTTTGCCACTTGGCGCCCGGCACGGGTATTGCTTGGTGCTTACTTGTTTGGTGGTGTGACGATGTTGCAGTTCCACCTGCAGGGCACCGGGGTCGATATTGCTAGCCAGTTCCTGAGCATGTTGCCGTATCTGGCAACCATTCTTGTGTTGGCGCTGATTTCGCGCAACCCGCAGTGGATCCGCATCAACATGCCAGCCAGCATTGGCAAGCCCTTTTATCCCGGCGCCTGAGCCTTGACGAATCGGTTTGCGCTGGGCTCATAATCACTGTTTTCTTCAACCCGTCGTTACCCCTTTGATAAGGATTCAACATGACTGATCTGCAAAAACGTACGCTGCTCAAGGTGGCTGCGCTGACCGCCGTGGCTTCTGCCGCGCTGGTAGGCTGTGGCAAAAAAGAGGAACCGGCTCCTGCGCCAGCAGCCGCTCCAGAACCGGCAGCGTCCGCACCCGCACCAGCCAAGCCTGAACCACTGAAAATTGGTTTTGCCTATGTCGGCCCGGTGGGTGACGGCGGCTGGAGCTTTGCCCACGACAACGGCCGTAAGGCCCTGGAAGCGGCCATGGGTGACAAGATCGTCACCACGTTTGTGGAAAACGTGCCCGAGTCCGCCGATGCCGAACGTGTCATCCGCGACATGGCTGGGCAAGGCAACAAGCTGATTTTTGGCACCACCTTTGGTTACATGGAGCCAATGGTCAAGATTGCGGCCGACATCAAGGACGTGAAGTTTGAACACGCCACCGGCTACAAACAAGGTGAAAACCTGCGCACCTATGACAGCCGCACCTACGAAGGCGCCTACATGGCCGGTGTGATTGCCGGCAAGATGACCAAGAGCAATACCCTGGGTGTGGTGGCTTCGGTGCCGATCCCGGAAGTCATCCGCAACATCAACAGCTTCACACTCGGAGCCCAAAGCAGCAACCCCAAGATCAAGACCAAGGTGGTCTGGGTGAACACCTGGTTTGACCCACCGAAAGAAACCGAAGCGGCCACCAGCCTGATCAATGGCGGCGCCGACGTGTTGTTCCAGAACACCGACTCAGCGGCTGTCTTGAAAACCGCTGAAGCCAAAGGCAAACGCGCCTTCGGCTGGGATTCCGACATGACCGCTTATGGTCCGAAGGCCCACTTGGCATCTTCTGTCATCAACTGGGGTCCGTACTACATCAAGGCCACCCAGGAAGTGCTGGACGGCACCTGGAAGGGTGGCGGTCACAGCTGGTGGGGTGTGAAGGAAGGCGCGATCGATATCGTCTCCATCGCTGAAGACGTGCCTGCTGAGACCAAGACCAAGGTCGAAGAAGTCAAGAAGGGTCTGGCTGACGGTTCCTTCGTGATCTGGAAAGGTCCTCTGAAAGACAGCGCTGGCAAGGAAGTGCTGGCCAAGGATGCTGTGGCAGACGACAAGTTCCTCAGCGGCATCAACTTCTACGTCAAGGGTGTGGAAGGCAAAGTGCCGGGCGCCAAGTAAACTATGGTGTTCCCACCCAAAAAAGCCGCCTGAGGGCGGCTTTTTTGTTCACTGACTGGCCGCTTGCGGGCGGTCTTGATGTTGCCCTGGCTCACGCCTTGGCCAAACCACCTATGAAACGGATTGCCATGAACACCGTCAAACCCATTCCCGCCCACCGACTGTCCGACTTGCTGCGGGTGTTGCCCAAGGCCGAGTTGCACATGCACATCGAAGGCTCGCTTGAGCCCGAGCTGATGTTTGCGTTGGCGGCCCGTAATGGCTTGAGCCTGCCTTATGCCGATGTGGCTGCACTCAAACGGGCCTATGTGTTTGGCAACCTGCAGGAGTTTCTGGACGTGTACCACGCAGGTACCCAGGTGCTGCGCACCGAGCAGGACTTCTACGACATGACCTGGGCTTACCTGGAGCGTGCGGCGGCGGATCATGTGGTGCATACCGAAATCTTCTTTGACACCCAGACCCACACCGGCCACGGTGTGGACACCGACACCGTGATCAACGGCCTGCACCGCGCCTGTGTGGATGCTCGGTCCAAATTGGGCATCAGCGCCGGGTTGATCCTGTGTTTCTTGCGCCATCTGAGCCAGGCCGAGGCTTTTGAGGCGCTGGAACAGGCCACGCCACAGCTCGACAAGTTGTTGGGTGTGGGGTTGGCCTCCAGCGAACTGGGTCATCCGCCTGAAAAGTTCACCGAGGTGTTTGCCAAAGCGCGCAAGCTGGGCCTGCGCTTGGTTGCCCATGCAGGCGAAGAAGGGCCACCAGCCTATATCTGGAGCGCTCTGGATGCGCTTAAAGTTGAACGTATTGACCATGGCGTGCAAGCTACGAGAGACCCGGCGCTGGTGGCGCGGCTGGTGCGTGAGCAGATTCCGCTCACGGTGTGCCCGCTGTCCAACCTGAAACTGTGTGTGTTCCCGACGCTGGCGCAGCACAACCTGGGTGCGATGCTGCAGGCCGGTCTGGTGGCCACAGTCAACTCGGATGACCCGGCGTATTTTGGTGGTTACATCAATGAGAACTTCACCCAGACCTTTGCGGCATTGGGCCTGAGCTCGCAGCACGCTTATCAGCTGGCAAGCAACAGTTTTGAGGCGAGTTTCATCGATGCATCAGCCAAACGGGCCTATCAAGACCAGTTGGCTGAGCTGTTTGAAACCTTTGAATGAGGGGTGTGTGAAGGGAAAACCGGCAACTTGCGGGTTGCCGGTCGGGTGGCCAGGTGCTTAGCGCACCGGCACCCACAGCTGCAGGCGCGGCAGCATCACGCGGTAGGGCGCCAGCAGCACCGCGGCCATGAGCCACTTGATGCTCAGGTCGCCAGCGGCCAGCATCAGCCAGTTCATGTCGGAGCCCGCAAACGCCAGAAAGAAGAAGATGCCGGTGTCGACCACCGATGCCACGGCCGAGCCAATCAGCGGTGCTTTCCACCACGATCCGGCGCGCAGGCGGTTGAAGGCCACGATGTCGAGCAGCTGGCCCACAATGAAGGCCGCACCGGAGGCCACGGCAATACGCCACGGCGCCAGGGCAAACGACACAACTACCGCAATCGCAAAACCGGCCCAGGCCACACGGCGGGCTGCCGCATTGCCGACCGCTCGGTTGGTCAAATCGGTCACCAGAAAGGCCACCGGGAAGGTGAAGGCGCCCCAGGTCAACCAGTCGTTGAGCGGGAACTGCACCAGGTAATTGGACGAAACGATCACCACCAGCATGGCCAAAATCGGCCGCCAGAGGGTCAGAAGAGGGGTAGTGGGCTGGGAATTCATCCCGCGATTATCGCAGTTGGCCCCCAAGGCCGCCTGCTGGCGACGATTTCCGGACAAATTAGGTAAGCTCAGCGCCTATGAAAGCTTACCGTGCCGCCCTTCTTTATTTCAAGCCAGAGGCCGATCCGCGCCAGTGTGTGGTCTATGAGCCCGACGGCCTGCTGGTGGTGGGGCCCAACGCCAGTGGCACCCAGGTGGTGCTGGCTCTGGGACCGTATGACGCGTTGCAAGCCGACTACGCGCGGCTGCCGGTGCAACACTGGCCGGGGCGCATCATCGCGCCGGGTTTTGTCGACCTGCACAGCCACTACCCGCAAACCAATGTGATTGCCTCACCCGCCGATGGCTTGCTGCCGTGGCTGGAGGATTACACCTTTCCTGAAGAAAATCGCTTCTCAGCCACCGAATACTGTGCGCAGGCAGCTCAGTTTTTTGTAGCGGAAATGTTGCGCAACGGGGTCACTACCGCGCTCACCTTTGCCACCTCACACCCGGCCTCGGTCAACGCTTTGTTTGTGGAGGCACAAGCTCAGCATTTGCGTTGGATGACCGGCCTCTGCCTGATGGACCGCCATGCGCCGTCCAGCTTGCTGAACCAGCCATCCATGCCCGGCCGCGTCGACGCCACTGAGCAAAGCCTGATCGACTCCGAAGAGCTGCTGCAGCGCTGGCATGGTGTGGATCGCCTGGGTTATGCGATCACGCCACGTTTTGCTCCCACCAGCACCGACGCCCAGCTGCGTGGTGCGGGGGAGTTGGCAGCACGTTACCCGGACGTCTGGATCCAGTCCCATGTGGCTGAGAACAAAGATGAAATCGCCTGGGCGCGTGCGCTGTTTCCGGCCTCCAGCAGCTACCTGGCCACTTACGCCGACTTTGGCCTGCTGCGCCAGCGTTCGGTGTACGCCCACTGCATCCACTTTGACGATGCCGACCGGGCCCTGATGCGCGACAGCGGTGCGGCAGCGGCGGTCTGCCCGACCAGCAACCTCTTTTTGGCCAGCGGCTTTTTTGACTACGCCGGCGCCGACCGTGTGGGTTTCAAGTACGGCCTGGCCAATGACGTGGGTGGCGGCACCAGCTTCAGCCCGTTTCACACCATGCTGGCGGCCTATTACGTGGGGCGCGAGGGGCGGGGTAAAACCGGCCTGTCGCTGTCGCCCCAGCAACTCTGGTGGCAACACACCGCAGGTGCGGCGCAGGCGTTGGGCTTGGAGGGTGTGGTGGGCAATCTGTTGCCGGGTTGTGAGGCAGACTTTGTGCTGCTCAACCCGCAAGCCACGCCCTTGCTGGCGCGGCGCACGGCACAAGCGGCCACGCTCGATGAGCTGCTGTTTTCGATGATCGTGCTGGGTGATGACCGGCTCGTGGAGCGCACCGTGATTTCACAAGCAGTTTGAGCCTCTGGCCCTTTTGCAACAAGCGCTTCTTGCTACTTAAGTCGTAGTCAATCATGCCACCCCTCACACCCCGTCCCGCCTGGTTTGCCTTGGTTTGCGGCTGGGTTGTGATGTTGTTGTCTGCCTATGCAAGTCAATCCAGCCCGCTTTGATGGCGTGAGCAGTGGTGTGCGTCGTTACAACGGCGAGTACCAGAGCCACGCGCATGACCATGTGCAGATCATGTTTGGCTTGCAGGGGCGCATGGAGCTGGATGTGGCTGGCCACAGTGCTTTTGCCGATGCTTCCTGTGGTTTGCTGATTCCTGCGGGCGTGTCCCACGGCTTTCTGGCTGGCCCGGACACCCGGATGTTTGTGATTGAACTTCCCGCACAAGAGGATCTGGGTCGCGCACGCAGTTTTGCGGTCACTGCCGCTTGCCGTGAGAGTGTGGTCTGGGGTGATGCCCGCGTGCAACTGGCCCAGGTACTGCAGGCGCCGCGCATTCTGGCGCGCCGTGGCATCGATCTCGCGCAGCTGGATGCTGCGCTGACCAAGGCCTTGTTCGAGTCCTGGAGTACACAGCGCATGGCCGCGCTGTTTTTCCTGAGCCCACAGCGTTTTCATGCGCGCCTGCTGGAACTCACCGGGCAGACGCCACAGGACTACCTGCGGCGTCTGCGCCTGGATGCGGCAGAGCGCCTGCTGCGCCTGGGCCTGGCGCTGGAAACGGCCGCTTTGCAGGTCGGCTACCGCTCCGCCAGTGCCTTGAGTTATGCCCTCAAACGAGACCGCCAACTCGGTGCCCGCGTTCTGCGCCAAGCCTGACCACAGGTCAAGAGGATCTCGCAAGTTGGTACGCCACCCGGCGGCACCATGTGGCCATGAAACATCCAACATTTGCCGGAATTGCCATGGCACTTTGCGCCGCTGCCCTGTGGGGCACCACCGGCACCGCACAAACCTTTGTCTCGGCCCAGGCGTCGCCCTATTGGATTGGTGCCTTGCGGCTGGCCATTGGCAGTGTCTTCTTCGCCGCCTGTCTGCTTGTTGGTCGCGCGGGTCATTTTGCTGGTGGTCAGGGCTTGCGAACCGTCTGGCGCTGGGCGCTGCTGGCAGGCACGGCCGTCGCGATCTATAACCTGAGTTTTTTTGCCGGTGTCAAGGCCACCGGGGTGGCGGTGGGCACCGGGGTGGCCATTGGCAGCGGTCCGGTGTGGGTGGGCCTGTTGGAGGCCTTGTTCAACAGAAAAGCGCCGCGTCCGGTGTGGTGGCTCGGAACCGCCTTGGCGGTGGCCGGCATCAGTTTCATGATGATGGCCGGTGGCGCCGACGCCCAGGTGAATGTGACGGGTTTGGGGCTCTGTTTGCTGGCAGGTTTGTCGTACGCCAGTTACACCATCGTCTCCAAACATCTGGTGGGGCTGACGACGCCGACCATGGCGACGTTTTTGGTGTTCTCCGTGGCGGCGGTGATGGCCGTGCCGGTGGCGGCGCTGGTGTCGCCACCCTGGGTGAACTCGGCCGCCACTTGGTGGATGGTGACTTACCTGGGCGTGGTGGTCACCGGTGTGGCGTATTTGTTGTTCAGCCACGCCTTGCGCCGGGTGTCGGCAGCCACCTGTGTGACCTTGACGCTGGCCGAGCCGGTGACAGCTTTTGTGCTGGCGATTGTGGTGGTGGGTGAACAACCAGGCACCCTGGCCTACGGCGGTCTGGCGCTGGTGTTGCTGGGCCTGTTGTGTGTGGTGTGGGGCGAAACCAGGCCACAAGCTGCGGGTAATTTGCCGTGAAGCCTGCGGGTTGTCGCGCACAGCGGATGATGGTATGACAAGCCTTTTGGGCCTCTAGCCCTTTTATATCAAGGGCTGAAAGCTATATTATTGATAGTTTTCTCTGTTGATGTGCGACACTTGTGCTACCGACCCTTTGGCCGCGCCCGGTGCCTGCTTACAATCCGCTACCCCTTCCGGAGACTGACTTCCCATGAGCATCAAAAGCGACAAATGGATCCGCCGCATGGCAGAGCAACACGGCATGATTGAGCCGTTCGAGCCCGGCCAGATCCGCCAGCGTGACGGCAACAAAATCATCAGCTACGGCACCAGCAGCTATGGCTACGACATCCGCTGCGCGCCCGAGTTCAAGGTGTTCACCAACATCCACAGCACGGTGGTTGACCCGAAAAACTTCGACGAGAAGAGTTTTGTCGACTTCAACGACGACGTCTGCATCATCCCGCCCAACAGCTTTGCACTGGCGCGCACCATGGAGTACTTCCGTATTCCGCGCAATGTGCTGACGATTTGCCTGGGCAAAAGCACCTACGCACGCTGCGGCATCATCGTCAACGTGACCCCGTTCGAACCCGAATGGGAAGGTTATGTGACGCTGGAGTTCTCCAACACCACACCGCTGCCCGCCAAGATTTACGCCGGTGAAGGCTGCGCCCAGGTGCTGTTTTTCGAGAGCGACAAGGACGACGTCTGCGAAACCAGCTACAAGGACCGTGGCGGCAAATACCAGGGTCAACGCGGCGTGACCTTGCCCAAGGCCTGAGGGCGCAGCGGCCCTGCCGATGGTGAGCAGCGTGACTCACGCGGGGCGTTCGTTTAGCCCGGCCTTTGGCCGCTTGCCAGCAGAATGGAAGGCTTGGGCGATAATGAGGGTTTGCTCCAGTTCGTGGGGCTGCACCAGCTATCGGATGGGTAGCAACTGACACTGGCTCTGAATGACCGACCTGACTCCTGATCTTTCGAACGAATTAACCGCCGACACGCTCCCGATGGCGTTTGCACAGCTGCAATTGTCGGCACCTCTGGCCCGCGCTGTGGCCGAGATGGGCTACGAGTCCATGACCCCGATCCAGGCGCAAGCCATTCCCGTGGTTCTGCAAGGCCGCGACGTGATGGGTGCGGCCCAGACCGGCACTGGCAAAACCGCAGCCTTTGCGCTGCCGTTGTTGCAACGCATGCTCAAGCATGAAAACGCCTCGACCTCACCCGCGCGCCACCCGGTGCGTGCGCTGGTGCTGTTGCCGACGCGTGAACTGGCTGACCAAGTGGCCGAGCAGGTCCGGCTGTATGGCAAATACACCAACCTGCGCAGCACCGTGGTGTTTGGTGGCATCGACATGAAGCCGCAAACCGCCGAGCTCAAAAAAGGCGTGGAGGTGCTGGTGGCCACCCCGGGGCGCTTGCTGGACCACATCGAAGCCAAGAACTGTGTGTTGAACCAGGTGGAGTATGTGGTGCTGGACGAGGCCGACCGCATGCTCGACATCGGTTTCCTGCCTGATCTGCAACGTATCCTGAGCTACCTGCCCAAACAACGCACCACCTTGCTGTTCTCGGCCACCTTCTCGCCCGAGATCAAGCGCCTAGCCAACAGCTACCTGCAAGACCCGGTGACGATCGAGGTGGCGCGCTCCAATGCCACCGCCTCCACGGTGGAGCAACACTTCTACAGCGTGGGGGATGACGACAAACGCCACGCCTTACACCAGATTCTCAAGCAGCGTGAGCTCAAACAGGCTTTTGTGTTTGTCAACAGCAAACTTGGTTGCGCCCGTCTGGCGCGTTCGCTGGAGCGTGAAGGCCTCAAAACCACCGCACTGCACGGCGACAAGAGCCAGGACGAGCGCCTCAAGGCGCTGGAGTCCTTCAAATCAGGCGAGGTCGACCTGCTGGTGTGTACCGACGTGGCCGCACGCGGGCTCGACATCAAGGATGTGCCCGCGGTGTTCAACTTCGACATCCCGTTCCACGCCGAAGACTATGTGCACCGCATTGGCCGTACCGGTCGTGCTGGCCAGTCCGGTCTGGCGGTGAACTTTGTCTCCAAGAGTGACGCGCGCTTGATTGCCGACATCGAAAAACTGCTCAAGACCAAGATTGAGCTGGAAGCCATCGAGTTCGAGGAAGACCTGCCCGATATCCGCAAGCAGGGCCACATCAACGATGGTCGGCGTCTGTACAAACAAGAGAGCGAGACGTCCGGACGTGATGCTTATGTGGCGCGTGCGCCGCGTGAACCACGCAGCGACTACAAGCCTAGAGCGCGCGCTGCCGCACCGGCCGATCCCTTCTTTGACAAACCGTATGAGCCGTCCTTGCCGCCCGAAGCCGCTCCCCCGTGGGAAGCTGCAGCAGCGCGGCCCGGAGTGCGCACCATTTCCGGCAACATCCGCTCCAAACGCAAGGTCGCGGCGCTGTTCACCCCGGTTTAACCGGGCTCAGTCTCCGGGGCGTTGCGCTTGCGGGCAAGGCACCTGGATCAGTTCATGGGCGGCCTGACGGCTCTCGCCGAGCTTGAGGGCGCTGAGCGCACCACCCCAGACACAGCCGGTGTCCAGTGACAAGACATCTGTGCGGCCCAGCCAACCCAGGGTCGACCAGTGGCCAAACGCCACACACGCATCGGCAGTCTGGCGGCCCGGCACCTCAAACCAGGGCAAATAGCCGGCTGGTGCCGCAGCCGGGCCGTCGGTGACAGAGAACTCCATCTCGCCCTGTGGCGTACAAAAACGCAGCCGTGTCAGCGCATTGACGATGACACGCAGCCGCTCAACGCCGGTTAGTGCATCACTCCAGCCAGCGGGTGTGTTGCCATACATCTGGTGCAGGAATTCTGGCAGCCCGGCGCTGCACAACACGCTTTCCACTTCGCTCGCGAGTGCCATGGTTTTTGTAGCACTCCAGCCAGGCAGGATACCGGCGTGGACCATCAAATACTCTGAACCTTGGTGCTGCAGCTGGATCGCCAGGCGCTGCTGGCGCAGCCAATCGAGCAGGGCGGTCCGGTCTGGTGCGTTCAGCACACCCTCCAGGGTGTCCTTGCGTCCCGGTTTGCGGGCGCCGTGTGCCGCCGCCAGCAGATGCAGGTCGTGGTTGCCCAGGAGGCACTGCGCAGACTGGCCGTAAGCCATCAGTCGGCGCAATACGCCAGCAGAGTCCGGCCCCCTGTTGACCAGGTCGCCCAGAAGGTAGATCGTGTCGCGGCTGGGTGAGAAAGAAATGGTGTCGAGCAGGTGTTGCAGAGCGCTATCGCAGCCCTGCACATCACCAATCAGGTAAAGTGCCATGGTCTTGATTGTCGTTTGTACCGCATGGAATTTTTGCTGATTGTTTTTCTGACCCTGCTCAATGGTGTGTTTGCCATGTCTGAGCTGGCCCTGGCGGCGAGCCGCAAATCGCGCCTGAGCGCGATGGCTGAAGGGGGAGACAAGGGCGCGCAGGCCTCGCTGACGCTGCTGGCCAACCCCAACCAGTTTCTCTCCACCGTACAGGTGGGCATCACCTCGATCGGTGTGCTCAACGGCATTGTGGGTGAGGCTGCGTTCAGCGATGGGTTGGCGCACTGGTTACACACGCTGGGTGTGGCGGAAAAAGCGGCCGCCTTGTCGGCCACTGCGCTGGTGGTGACACTGATCACCTTTACCACCATCATTTTTGGGGAACTGGTGCCCAAACGGATTGGCCAGCTTTACCCGGAGTTGGTGTCACGTTGGGTGTCCCGGCCGATGTTGTGGCTGGCACGGGCGGCGGGGCCGTTTGTGAAACTGCTGTCGGGGTCGACCGCTGCCGTCTTGCGGCTGCTGCGCATCGACACCAACACCTCGCGCGCCATGACCGAAGAGGAAATCACTGCGAGCCTGGAAGAAGGGGTGGATGCCGGTGTGATCGAAGAACATGAGCACCAGATGGTGCAAAACGTGTTCAGCCTGGACGACCGGCCACTGACCTCGCTGATGGTGCCCAGTGCTGAGGTGGACTGGCTCGACGCCAGCATGACGGTGGCCTTGAGTCTGCAGAAAGTGGGCGCTGATGGGGCAGAAAAGTCGCACTCCTGGTACCCGGTGTGCCGGGGTTCCCTCGACGATGTCATTGGCAAGATCAGCGTGGCGCGCTTGCTCGAACTCGGGGCCAACAGCTCGGGGACGCTGGCAGACTATGTCACCCCCGCCGTGTTTGTGCCAGAAACCCTCAGCGGCATGGAGCTGTTGGAGCAGTTTCGCGCCAAGGTGGGGCGCCTGGTGCTGGTGGTGGATGAGTACGGCGTGGTGCAGGGGCTGCTGACACCCTACGACCTGCTCGAAGCCATCACCGGCGAGTTGCAACCCGGTCTACAGGCCGATGCCTGGGCCACCCAGCGGGAAGATGGCAGCTGGTTGCTCGACGGCATGATGCCGGTGAATGAACTCAAGGCCCGGCTCGATATTGATGACCTGCCCGACGAGGATCGGGGCCGTTACAACACCGTGGCTGGTTTATTGATGGCGGTGAGTGGCCATTTGCCATCCATCGGCGAAAAAATCGTGTGTGACAACTGGTTGTTTGAGGTGATGGACCTGGATGGCAAACGCATTGACAAGGTACTGGCAAGCTTGCTGCCCAGCGCAGAGTAAGCCGCCCGGTGTTCAGGCGCGGCCAGACAGGCGGTAGGCCAGTTGGCCCAGCAGTTCATGCAGGGCCAGGCGCCATTTCGCCACACCCTGATCCATCGAGTACTGTGACCAGGGTGTGCTGGCGCCACTGCGGAAGTCCACCGGGTACGCAGAGACGTTCCAACCCGCACGGCGAAATGAGGCCATGGCACGTGGCATGTGGAATGCCGAGGTCAGCAGCAGCCAGGGTTGTGTGGCATCTACCCCCTCAAGTTGTCGGCTCAACACGGCGTTTTCATAGGTGGTGCGCGAGGCAGACTCCAACAGCAGCTGGCTGGAGGGCCGCCCCTGGCCCAGGAAGAACCGGCTGGCGCGCTCGGCCTCCGACGGGCCATTGGCAAACAGCTCACCTTCGCCGCCAGTGAACAGCACCGTCAACTGAGGTTGCTGGCGCAGCAGAGGGATCACCTCCGTCATCCGTTCGGCGGCGCCATTCAAGGCGCTTTGCTGCGGTGCGGTCCAGACATACGCGGGCTCCAGGGCGCCACCCAGAACAACCACCCCCACATAAGCAGCCCCAAGCGTGTTGGGTGTAACGGCGGGGTACTGCGTCTCGAGTGAGCGCAAGACCATATTGGGCAAAGGCTCCCAGCCCAACAACATCAGCAAGCCCAGTGCCGAGGCACACAAACGTTGGGCCCAGCGGGGGCGGGTGCGAATCAACAGAAGGCCGGCCAGCAGCAGGGCAGCCACCCAAGCCAGTGGCTGGGTCAGAAACATCAGCAATTTGGAAGCCAGAAACATCGGGGTCAGTGGTGGTTGTGCACAGAAGAACAAAAAAGCATGATCAAAATCAATGCTTTGTTAATGAATAATTAATGATTGTGGCAGGGGGATATACTGACCAGCAACAAAACACAGCGTCAAACCAGAGCCTGATTTTGACGCCTCAGTGTATTGGTGCCGCATGACACACAGCCACATAGACGGGAAATACGATGACCCTACCGATTGAAGCCATGAACACCTTGCGCGATCGGCGCGAGAAGATCACCAAGCACATCAACCCGGAGAAGCTGGCTGCCTTGCACGCCAAAGGCATGTTGTCGGCACGCGAGCGGGTGGAGAACCTGTTCATCCAGGGCAGCTTCCAGGAAATGGGCATGCACGCCCACCACAACGCAGTGTCCTTTGGCATGGCGGGCCGTGAGTTGCCGACCGACGGTGTGATCACCGGTACCGGTTATGTGGGCAATATGCAGGTGGCGGCTTTCAGCCAGGACTTCCAGGTACTGGCCGGCACCATGGGCAAGATGCAGGCCCGCAAGATTGTGCGTTTGATGCGCCATGCATTGCGGGTGGGTGTGCCGATGGTCGCGTTCAAGGACTCGGGCGGTGCCCGGATTCAAGAGGGTGTGGATGCCTTGTCCGGTTATGGCGACGTTTTTTATTACAACGTGGCGCTTTCCGGTGTGGTGCCGCAGATTGCCGTGGTGCTGGGTCCATGTGCTGGCGGCGCGGCCTATTCACCAGCCTTGATGGACTTTGTCATCATGGCGCGGCACAACGCCTACATGTTCCTGACCGGCCCCGAGGTCATCAAGGCCGTGACCGGGCGCACCACCACCATGGAGGAAGTAGGCAGCGCCGAGATGCATGCGTCGGTGAGCGGCAACGTGCATTTCATCGCTGAAGACGACCAGCACGCGATTGCCCTGGTCAAAAGTCTGCTGTCCTACCTGCCCTCCAACAACACCGAAGAGCCGCCGCATGACCTGTCGGTGCCGATCGAGGAGCAGGTTGATCTGGGCATGGCCGAACTGATTCCCTCCGACTCATCCGAACCTTTGGACATGCATGCGGTCATTCGCCGTCTGGTGGACCGGGGTGAGATGCTGGAAGTGCATGCCAACTTCGCCCGCAATGTGGTGGTGGGGTTTGCCCGCATTTCCGGCGCGGTGGTCGGCATTGTGGCCAACAACCCGATGGTGATGGCAGGCGCACTGGACATGGACGCGGCCGACAAGATTGCGCGTTTTGTGCGTACCTGCAATGTCTACAACATCCCGCTGGTCACGCTGGTGGATGTGCCCGGTTTTCTGCCGGGTGTGGATGAGGAGCGTGGCGGCATCATCCGCCACGGCGCCAAGATGCTGCATGCGTTTGCGTCTGCCACGGTGCCCAAACTCACGGTCATCTTGCGCAAGTCCTACGGTGGCTCTTACCTGGCGATGTGCAGCCAGGAAATGCGGGCCGACATGGTCTACGCCTGGCCGTCGGCAGAAATTGCGGTGATGGGGGCCGAGGCTGCCGTCAAGATTTTGTACCGCAAGGAGCTCAAGGAAGCCGCCGACCCTAAGGCCAAGGCGGTGGAGTTGACCCAGCAGTACCGCGACGAGTTTGCCTCGCCCTATGCCGCCGCGTCCAACTTCTACATCACCGATGTGATTGACCCGGCTGACACCCGCTGGACCCTGGCGCTGGCCTTGCGCAAGACGCTGGGTAAACGCGAACTGCGCCCGGGCAAAAAACACGGCAACATGCCGCTTTAAGTGAGCAACAGCAACAGCTTGCAAGATGAATAACCCAGTTCTTTTTTCGCTGCAAATCTACGGCATATCGATCGTCATCGCCATGTTGGTGGCGGTGTTGATCAAGGTGATGGTGTCCGTCACCGGGCGCCTGGAGCGCAGCACTGCTGCCAAGACGGTGCCTCATGGCGAAGTGTGTCCGGTCGCCGAGGGTATTCCGGATGAAGATGTGGCGGCCTTGTCGGCAGCGATCTTCGCGGCGATTGGTGCGCACCATATTTTGCATATTTCGCCGACCCATCGCACCTGGTCCAGCCACGGCCGGACGGCACAACATACATCCCACGCCGTGTTGCAACGGCCTCAACATTAAGGCAGGAAATCACCATGACCCGATTGTTCAAAGTAACTGTCAATGGCCGCGAGTATGACGTGGCGGTTCTGGAGCTCACGCCAGGTGCCGCGTCCACAGGTTCTCCTGCGGTACCGGGGCTGTCGGCAGAACCCGTGGCCGGTGGCGTAGCGGCTGCTGCACCTGTTCGCGCGCCCGTTGTGGCGGCTGCGTCAGCCGGGGCTGGCGACGAGGTGGCCCAGATGGGGGGGGTGATCGTCCAGGTCAATGTCAAGGTCGGGCAAACGGTGGCCGTGGGTGACAGTTTGTTGGTGCTCGAGGCCATGAAGATGAAGAACCATCTGCTGGCCAGCCGCTCTGGCACCGTGACGCGGGTTCTGGTGGCAGCGGGTGACGCGGTGGAAGGTGGTCAGCCCGTGCTGACCATCCAGTAATCCCGACACAGCTTGAGCCAAAAGCCATGGAAAACCTGAGTTTTCTCAACCTGTTCCAGGGTATTGCGACCCTGGTGGCGGCCGACCCGGCCGTCATGTACGGTCGCATCTTTTTGATGCTGCTGGGTTTTTTGCTGATCTATCTGGGGACTCGCGAGGTTCTTGAGCCCTTGTTGATGATTCCGATGGGCTTGGGCATGTCGGCCATCAATGCTGGCGTCATGTTTCTCGAAGGGGGCAAAGCCGGCACGCTGTTCATTGATCCACTGATGTCGAACCCGACCGATCTGGTCAACATCATGCAGATCAACTGGCTGCAACCGATCTACACCCTGACCTTTAGCAACGGTCTGATCGCCTGCTTCGTGTTCATGGGCATCGGTGTCTTGCTGGACGTGGGTTATGTGATGGCACGGCCATTTCAGAGCATGTTCATCGCACTGTTTGCCGAGTTGGGCACGATTGCCGTGTTCCCGATTGCGGTGTGGCTGGGTATGTCACCGGGTCAGGCGGCTTCGGTGGCCACCATCGGTGGTGCGGATGGCCCCATGGTGTTGTTCACCTCGCTGATTCTGGCCAAAGACCTGTTTGTCCCGATCACCGTGGTGGGGTATTTGTACCTTGGCCTCACCTATGGCGGCTACCCGTATTTGATCAAGTGGCTGGTGCCAGAACACATTCGCGGCATCAACATGTCCACCGACCGGGGTCCCAAGATCAGCCGGGCCCAAAAAATGGTGTTTGCGGTGGTGGTTTGCACGTTGTTGTGCCTGCTGTTCCCGGTAGCTGCACCGCTGTTCTTCTCGTTGTTTGTGGGCGTGGCGGTGCGTGAAAGCGGGCTGGAGTCTTTCAGCAAGCTGCTGGGCGAAACCTTTTTGTACGGCGCCACATTTTTCCTGGGCCTGACCCTGGGCGTGTTGTGTGAAGCCAGCACCTTGCTGGACCCGGTGGTGCTCAAGCTGCTGTTGCTGGGTATGCTGGCGCTGCTCATTTCTGCCCTGGGCGGTTTGGCGGGGGGTTACATCCTGTACTTTGCTACCGGCAAGAAGTTCAACCCGATCATTGGTATTGCCGGAGTGAGTTGTGTACCCACCACGGCCAAGGTGGTGCAGAAGATTGCATCACAAGCCAACCCCTCGGCCATCATCCTGCCGCAGGCGCTGGGCGCCAACATCAGCGGCGTGATCACCACCGCCATCATTGCTGCCACCTATGTGAGTGTGTTGCGCTGAGCTGAGCCAAGCCCGTTTCATCAAGACACGCATGCACGGGCTGCGGTCCGAGGTCGCGGCTTGGCGCGGATGTCGGGTGTATTCACCACACCCGCGCCGCGCACCTCCAGCTGGATATTGTCAAGAACACAACCCCTGGCATCGGTGATCTGCACCAGGTGCCGACCGGGCCAGGGCAGCCACTGCGCTGAGGAGCCGCTAGCGAATACTTTGCCATCCACCAGCCAGCGCACCCCGCTACCCGTGGCGGTGAACGTGATACGTTGGTGGTTCGGTGGAATGTCGGGGTCCAGCGCAACGATGGTGCCGTTGGTGGGGTTGCTGATGCGCACACCGGAGGGATTGGCAGTCTTTAAGTCATTTTGACCCGTATACCTTGTTTTATATGGTTTTATTGCTTCGTTATCAATAGCGAAGTGGGTTTGTTGTGTGCCTTGGATAAACCATTCTGAGCGGGCTGCCTCCAGCGGCAAAGCGTTGCGGGTGTTGGCATTGGGTTCTGCAAACTGCACCGGCACTTGCACCACACCTGCGGGTGGTTTTGGTGCGTGGCTGGGCTGGGTTTGGTGCAGGTAATGCATCACCGCAGCCCAGATCGGCGCTGCGCCAGAGGTGCCGCTCACGTCCCACATCGGTGCGCCGCTGGCGTTGCCCACCCACACGCCAACGGTGTAGCGTTGTGAATAACCGAGCGCCCAGTTGTCGCGCATGTCTTTGCTGGTGCCGGTTTTGACCGCGCTCCAGAAGCGCGTGGCCAGGATGCTGTCAGAGCCAAAGGTGCGGGCGCGTGCCAGTGGGTCACTCAAGATGTCGCTCACGATGAAGGCGGCGCGTGGGTCTAGCGCTGATCGCATCGTGGGTTTGGTCCCCGGCAGCAGTGACGTGGCACTGAATTGCCCACCATTGGCCAGCGTGCGGTAGGTGTTGGTCAGCGACAGCAGCGACACCTCGGCACTACCCAGTGCCAGGCTGTAGCCGTAGTAGTCGCCGCTTTCCTTCAAGGGCAGGCCGAGCCTGACCAACTGCTTGAAAAAGGCGTCGGGTGACACCATGACCAGCGTGCGCACGGCGGGCACATTCAGCGACGCACCCAGCGCGGTGCGCGCTGACACCCAGCCTTTGAACTGGTGGTCGTAGTTTTGCGGAATGTAGAGCCCGCTGGTGGTCTGGATTTGGGCGGCCGAGTCTTCCAGCAGGGTGGCTGCGGTGATGCGCCGCTCGGCCATGGCTTGCGCGTACAAAAACGGTTTGAGGGTGCTGCCGGGCTGGCGCAGCGCGGTAACGCCATCAACCTCGGCGGCGTTGCTCAACTCGCCCGACGAGCCCACCCAGGCCAGCACCTGGCCGCTGGCGTTGTCCAGCACCACTAACGCGCCGTCCTCGACATGGCGGCTGACAAGTTCGCGCAAATGTTGTTGCAGCGTTTGCACTGCAAAACGTTGCAGCGGGGCAGACAAGCTGGTGGTGATGCGGGTCGGCGCTGTTTGGCCCACGGCGTCGCGCAGCACTTGGCGTGCAGCGTGTGGTGCAACACCTTCGCTGGCACCATAGTCGCGTCGTTGCAGGGCGCCCGTGGTGAACATCTCCAGTGCGTCGCAAGAGGCGGGTGCATCGCTGTTGTGCAAAGCTTTTAATACCCCACAAGCGCGTTGTGCCACCAGCTTTGGGGCGGCATTGGGCGCACGCACCAGCGCGGTTGCCACGGCGGCCTCACGCTCGTCCAGACCGTGCGCGGCTTTGCCAAACAAGGTCTGGCTCAGGGCGTCGATACCCACCAACTCACCCTTGAGCGGCACCAGGTTCAGATAGGCCTCCAGAATCTGGTCTTTGCGCCAGCTGCGCTCCAGCCACTGGGCAGAGATGGTTTGCTGCACCTTTTGAAGCACACTGCGGCCGCCAGCGCTGCGCTTAAGGTCATCGTCCAGCAAGCCCGCGAGCTGCATGGTGAGGGTGGAGGCGCCGCGCGTTTTGGTGTTCCACAGATTGGCCCAGGCGGCGGCTGACACTGCTTGCCAGTCGACGCCGCTGTGTTCATAAAAACGTTTGTCTTCTGACAAAACCAGCGCAGTGCGCATGGCCGGCGAGATATCGGACAGGGCCAGCCATTGGCCGCGCCGCGCGGTAGCGTCTGTGCGCACACGCTGCAGCAGTTGACCATGGCGGTCGAGGATCTGCGTGTCAGACGGTTTCCAGGATGCTTTTACATCATTAAAACTGCTTGTAGCCCAGGAAATATGAGGGCAGATAGCTATTGAGAAAATAGCGACGCAGCGGGCAATGTGCAAGGGCTTCACGATGGCAAGAGCTGCTGCATGTTGAGCAAATGCCAGGCCCTCAAAGGCCTTGTCACTTGCCTGCCTCCACCTTCACCCGCGCATTCGGGGTTTCGCCAAACATCTCTGGCGCGTACATCGCTTCGACGCGTGAGGGCGGCAGCGAGAACTCGCCGACGTTGTTCAGGCGGAGGGTGTAGGCCATCTTGACCGTGCCCTTGGGCAGAAACTGGTAGTAGCTGCGGAAGGATTCGAAGCTGCGTTCTTCAAACGCGGGCCAGCCGTCGCCTTCGCTCTTTTCGCCCTGCGTGGCGATTTCGCTGTCACGACCCAGGCCACTGCCCAGAATGGTCGCACCGCCGGGTACCGGGTCGGTGATCACAGCCCAGCTCATGTCCGCGTTGGCGGTGACTTCCAGCGTGATGCGCAACACATCACCGCGGGTGTAGCTGCCCGCAGGCAGGCCCTTGTTGGCCTGCTCGACTGGGGTGATGGTTTTCTTGATCTGGTATCCGGCAAAAAACGGCTCTTTGAGCGCAATGGCGGCCACCGACTGCAGCGTCAGCCACGGTTTGCCAGGGCCTTGATGCGCCACGCTCAGCACCTCCTTATCGGCCGTTTTGCCCCAGGGCAGGAACATGCTGTTGTTCTTCAGATTGCCGGGCGCTGCAGGCGCGCCAAACCAGCTGGAAAGATGTGCCGCGCCAGCCGCGTTGTTGGCCTGGAAGCGTTCAACCTTGTTCCAGTCCACGCTGGCGGCGTTGGTGCCCATGCTGGCCTTGGTGGTGCCGGAGACGGGCGTGGCTTCAAATTTGGCCGAGAACTTCTCCAGCGCCAGACCGCCCCACAGGTTGGCGGTGGTGGTGTGCCAGGCACCGTTTTGCTGGCGTGCAATAAAGCCGTTGGCCAGGCGGCCCATGTCGTCTTGCCAGGCCGGGTCACTCATCACCGCCAGCATCAGTCGTGCAGTATTGACGTCGCCGTTTTGCATCAGCCACCACCAGTAGTCGTCACGTTCGGTGCTGAAGACCATTTTGGTGCCCTGGTAGCTGATGCGTGCGCGCAGGATCTGGTTGGCCTCTGCCAGACGTTTGTCGTGGTCAGGCACATCCGGCACACGTTTCAAGATGTTCAGCCAGTCGATCACCGCGTGGGTGGGCCACTGATTGGGCGCGATGGTGATGCTGCCCAGCATGCGGCCCTGCGCTTTGCCGTAGCGCGACAGCGCCTCAATCGCCGCAAGTTTGCGCACGTCCAGGTCTTTGCGTGGGCTCCAGAAGTTGCGCTGGATCTTTCCCTCCACAAAGTTGATCAAACCACGTTCCATCGGGGCACGTGCATCGTCGCTCAAGGCAAATGCGGGGTCGATGTCGGCGGCCTCCTGGGTGGCGGCCAGCAGGTAGGCGGTGAGGGTGTCGCTGCCGTGATCGGCCTCGCCATCACGCGGCGGGAAGTAGCTGGCCAGGCCGTCGCGGTCCAGGTAGCTGGGCAGCTGCGCCAACACGGTTTGCCACAGTTTGCCGTCACGCAGGCCGACCGCCTTGCTGGTTTTTTGCTCGAGGCAGGTAAACGGGTAGTTGGCAAACCAGTCTTTCACACCTGGCAACCCCTCGGCCAGCTTGGGTTGCAGCGACATCTTCAGACCACCGCGTCCAGGCAAGGCATCGGCGGGTGGAGCCACATCCAGCGTCAAGGCCTTGTCGATCTGCACCAGCGTGGCCTGTTGCACGGTGAGTGGCACGGCCGGGATGATGCGCTGGCTGCTCTTGAGGGCATCACGCGCGCCGCTGAGGGTGTCTTTGGCCTCGATCTCCCACAGGATGGCCTCCGAGCGGGTTTGCGCTAGCTGCGCCGGGGCTTTTACCGTCCATATGACCTCACGAGCCTCTAGCCCAGGTATGTCAAGGGTTTGCTGCTCTAAATTCAGGAGAGTGGCGCGTGGCGTCACCTGCACCTTCATGGTTTGCTTGGTGGTGTTGCGCAGCGTGATCTGGGCGCGGTACACATCGTCTTCACGCACCAGCGGTGGCAGGCCGCTGATGATTTGTAAGTCTTGTGTGGCGCGGATGCTGGTGCTGCCGGTGCCAAACAGACCGGTGCTCGCATCGGCCACGGCAACAATTTTGAACGTGGTCAGCGCGTCGTTGAGGGGTACGGTTACCGTGGCGTTGCCGTTGGCATCGAGCTTGATACTCGGGTTCCACAGCAGCAAGGTGTCGAGCAGCTCACGTGTGCCGCTGTGTCCACCACCGCCACCCGCTGGCACGGCTTTGCGGCCATAGTGGCGCCGGCCAATGATTTCCATCTGAGCCGTCGACGTTTCCACACCCCAGCTGCGGCGCTGCAACATCGCGTCGAGCAGGTTCCAACTGCTGTTGGGCATCAGCTCCAGCAGGGCTTGGTCCACCGCGGCCAGCGCGACTTCGGCGTTGGCAGCAGGCTGGCCGTTGGGCAATTTGACGTTGATCGTCACTTTGGCCTGGCTGCGCACCGCGTAGCTTTCTTTGTCGGTCTTGACACTGACCGCCAGCTGGTGTGCTTGGGTGCCAACGCGGATCTCCGCCACACCCAGGCGGAAGGCCGGTTTGCTCAAATCGACCAGCGCGGTGGGGGCGACGTATTCACGGCCTTCGTACCAAAAGGACGTCCACCATTCACGCGGTGCCTTGTAGCCCCAGGTGAAAAAGCTGTACCAAGGCACCTCGCGCAGGCGCCCACGCAGGGCCAACACACTCACATACACATTGGGGCCCCAGCCCTCTTTGATCTTGAGTTCCACCGTTGGGTCCTGGCCGTTCAAGGTCACCACCTCAGTTTGCAGGATGCCTTCGCGTTCCACCGCGACCAGCGCGGTGGCAAACCGGAACGGCATACGCACCTGGAATTTGGCGGTGTCACCGGGCTGGTAGCTCTTTTTTTCAGGCAGCAGGTCGATGCGGTCGGTGTTTTCGCCACCAAACCACAACTCACCTTGTTTGGTGACATACACGCTGGAGGCGGCCTGGATGTTATTGCCAGCGCTGTCACGTGCCGTGACAACCAATTCCACTTCACCGGCTTCGTTCAGACTGGTGTCACATAACAACAGACCGCGTGCATCACTTTTGCCGCTGCAGACGCTGCCCAGATCTTTCAGGCGGGTCTGGTTGTCATAGGTGTAAAAGCCACCGACCATGCGTTTGCGGCTGGTGGTGGTGATGCGGGCAATGGCTTTGACCTCCAGCGCCACGTCGGCCTGGGGTTTGCCGCTCAGGTCAAGTGCCAGCGCCTGGAATTTGATTTTTTGACTGCTGGACACCCAGCCCTCGGTCTTGATGCCCGCCACCACGCTGGCCGGCCACAGCGTTTGGGTGCTGCGCAGGGTTTGCACCTCGCCATTGGGGTCGGCGTAGCTGGCTTCCAGCAGCAGGTCTTGTGGCTGGCGGCTGCTGGGCACCGGGTCGATGCTGAGTTTGCCTGCGCCGTTTTTGTCCAGGATCAGTGGCAGTTTGTCGGCGATCACCTTGGCATCCTGGCCGGTGTTGGTTTCTTCCTCGTCGCGGCTGGCTGTGGTGTTGCCTTGTGGCGGCGCGAAGCTGAAGCCCTCAAAGTCGCTGAAACTCACCGCTTTGCTGCGCACCAGGGCCGACACACGCACCGGCAGCTTGCTGGCGCCGCCACCCGAGACGTAATTCACCTGCACGTCCACTGGCACAAGCTTGGCATTGACCAATGGTTTTTTCTCGCTGGGGGTGATGCGACCCTCCAGCACCGGCAGGCGGAATTCCTCCACACGGAACTGGCCGCTGTCAAAGCTTTGGTGGTGGTCACCGCCGCGCAATGTCACTTCATAGACCCCCAGTTTGGCCGCTGGCGGGATCGCAAACGTGCTCTCGGCGCTCTGGCCGCCGGTGGCGGTTTTGCGCCAGACCAGGGGCTGGCTGTACTGCTGGCCGCTGCCCACATGGGTGATCACCAGGGTGTCGGGCTGGTTGCTGGCCAGGCCAAAACCTTGTGATGTTTCGCTGCGCAACAGGTGTTTCATCGACAGAGTTTCACCGGCGCGCAACAAGCTGCGGTCAAAAATGGTGTGGGCGCGCTCATCGGGCTGGGCCTCAGAGCTGGTGGGCAGGTTGAAGCGCCAGGGTTCGATGCCTTTGTTCCAGTCGCTCCAGGTGAAGGCCATGTCCAGCACACCGGCCTGTTGGGCGCGGGCGCTGACAAAGTAGGCGTTGTTGTAGCCCTCGTCACCGCTGCACACCGGTGCGCGCGGGCTGATGCCGGTGAAGCTGGCAATGCCTTGTGCATTGCTGGTGGCTGTGGCCACTTCGCGACCGTGGCAGTCAGACACCACCACCCGCGCGTTGGCCACGGGTGTGCCCTTGTCGAGTGTGGTGACCCAGGCCAACGCGTTTTCGCGGCCCAGTTTGAAGTGCACACCCAGGTTGGTCACCAGCGCCGAGGTGCGTACATACATGGTGCGCTTGGCGCCATAACGTTCGTCCAACAGGGACTCACCCAGCTTGGGTGACGCGACTTCCACCACATGGAAGCCGGGGCTCAAGGGAATACCCACCACCTCAAACGGACGCGGGTCGTTGTTGGTCGGTTTGGGCAAGTCCAGTGTCTTGACGCCAGCGTGCCCTTGCAGCAAGGACACCATGCGGGTCTGCACCTCGCTGTTTTTTGGATCACCTGGTAGCTGAGGCAGCGGCGTGTGAATGTCCTTTGTGGCCTGCTTGCGCGACACGTTGTAGCCGTCGTAGCGCTGCACTTTTCTGAACCAGGCAATGATGTCTGCATCCGACGTGGGGTTGAGGTCGCTGACTTTGCCTGTGCTCGGCTGGCCGCCTGGGCTCAAGGCCTTGACCGACAGGTTGGCTTCCACACGGCGCAGTGTGATCGGCAGCATGGCCAGACCATCCGGCTCGGCGAAGCGTTCCAAGATGCCAAAAGGCGCGGCGGCAAATTTGGCAAGCGGTGGCATGGGCCCGGTGGCCACCTTGAGCGGGAAGCTGTCGGCATTCCGCAGGGTACGACCCGACGCGTCTTGAAAGCCGTTGGGCAACACCACTGAGAACGCGGTCAGCTCCGGCAGCATGGGTTTGAAGCTGATGCTGCTGACCACGCTGTCGTCGTCACCTTCTTGCTCGTCAAAACTGGGTTTGAACGTGTCTTTGGCCGATGTCAGGCGGATGCCCTCGAGCAGCTTGCGCGCCACCGGCGCATTGAAACTCAGGCGCAGCGGGCGTATCGGCAGGCAGGCCGACTGTGCGTTTTCACGCTCACACGTCAGGCTGGCGGCAAACGGCTCGCGCACCTGGAACACAAAGCGCGACTCCACTGAGTTGACAACGCCCTTGGCCATGCCGGTAGCGCCTGGACTCGCCACCCCCTTGCCGTACACCAGTGTGACTTTTGCGCCTGGTGTGAGGCGCCGGTTGCAGGCCAGCGTGACAAAGCTCAAGGGGTCGCGTGCCGTCTGCTCATCCAGGCCTTGGGAGGTCAGCAAGGCCTCGCGGTCTTTGCCGCTGATCAGCCGCACGGCCAGGCGTTCACCAACGCCATCGGCGCTGCACCACAGGTTGGCCTGCAGACTGGCCAGCGTGGCGGGGCCGCTGAGCTGCAGGATGAAAAATTGCTCCTCGTCGATGCGTGAGCTGGGGCTTGGCTGGATGCTGCGTACAAACGGACCGCCACTATTAAAGTGGTAGCTATCAGCCCTTGTGATAACTTGGCCAGAGGCCGATTTGATTTCTTTTTTGAGCTGAGCGGAGCAGCTTACGCCCGGTGGTAGATCGGCCGCCAGGTCGAAAACCCACTGCCGGTCAGTGAGCCAGCGCCCCGTGCCTTGGCTGGCTTGGGCATCACTGCAACGCAGATCAAGCGGTGCGCCGGCTTTGGGGTCGCCGAAGTTGACAACCGCAGCATCAAACTTCACCACCACCTGGTTGATGCGCGCCACTTCACCTTGTGGTGAGAAGCTGACCACCTGGAATGCGTGGCTGAAAACAGATGTTGCCAGCAGGCTGCCTGCTGCCAGGAGTTTGATGAGGTTCACTGGGAGTCCTTAGAGTGCTCACTCATCCTAGCCCAAGCGATTTACAACGCCTTTTGTACCAGGGCTCCTGTGTACAGGTAAGGCAGGCGAGGCATCCGGCCCGCTTCAACGCCACCTTTGTTCTCGACACTGATCGCCAGGCCCACCGCCTGCGACAGGATTTTGTCGCTGACCGGGACCTGCGCGGTTTTTAACTTGGTGGGCAAGACACCCAGAGACAGCGGGCGCCCCTCGCTGTCGAGTGCCCACAGTTGCATGCTGTCCTCTTGCCCTTCTTTGACGTCATTGAGGCGCTGCACCTGCAGGTAAGCGTCTTGCAGGTCAAAACTCAGCAGCATCGCGGGCCGCTGCTTGTCATCGAGCAAGACCGACACGTATTTGATCTGCTGCGTGGTCTTGAGCTTGGTTTGTAAATGGCTGACCTGGGCCTTGAACTGCTCCATCATGCTGGCCATGGTGGCGGCCGCCACCGCCAACAGGATGACACAGGCAATCGTGGCTAGGCGCCAGCGTTGCAGCGTCCAGTTGTAGGGTTTGGGGGTGTTGTTGTCGGGGGTATCAGTCATGGGAAGGCTCGATCAAAGGTCAGGGGAGGGCGCAAGCCGCGCCCTGGACACATTAGACCGCAGCCCGGTGGCTGTGGTTGTTCGGGTGACCCGGCTGCTTATGCCAGGCGCTGTTGATGGCGTGCGATCTGGGCCCGCACCTGCACCGGTGCGGTGCCCCCCAAGACTTGGCGCGCGTTGAGTGAGCCACGCAGCGACAACACGTCAAACACGTCTTTGCCGATGTGGGGGTTGAACTCCTGCAGCACCGCGAGCGGCAGTTCGGACAGGTCCACCTGGTGGTTGACGGCTGCCTTGACGGCGTGGGCCACGGTTTCATGGGCGTCGCGAAACGGCAGGCCTTTTTTGACCAGGTAGTCGGCCAGATCGGTGGCAGTGGCGTAACCCTTGAGCGCGGCCTGTTCCATGGCTTGGGCATTGACCGTGATGCCACCTTCTTTTTTGCCAGTGGCCGGGTTGAGCTGGCCGCCAATCATCTCGGCAAAGATGCGCAGCGTGTCTTTGAGGGTGTCCACCGTGTCAAACAGCGGCTCCTTGTCTTCCTGGTTGTCCTTGTTGTAGGCCAGTGGCTGGCCTTTCATGAGGGTGATCAGGCCCATCAGGTGGCCGACCACGCGGCCGGTTTTGCCACGCGCCAGTTCGGGCACATCGGGGTTTTTCTTCTGCGGCATGATGGAGCTGCCGGTGGTGAAACGGTCGGCAATTTTGATGAAGCCGAAGTTCTGGCTCATCCACAGCACCAGTTCTTCGCTCAAACGGCTGATGTGCACCATGCACAAGGAGGCCGCGGCGGTGAACTCAATCGCAAAGTCGCGGTCACTGACCGCATCCAGGCTGTTTTGGCAAACCTGAGGGCGGCCTTGTTCGTCGACCATCTGCAGGGTTTTGGCCACACGTTCACGGTCCAGCGGGTAGCTGGTGCCGGCCAGCGCGGCAGCGCCCAACGGCAAGCGGTTGACGCGGCGGCGCACCTCGGCCATGCGCTCGGCATCGCGGCTGAACATCTCCACATAAGCCAGCATGTGGTGGCCAAAACTCACCGGCTGCGCCACCTGCAGATGGGTGAAGCCGGGCAAGATCACCTCCACATGTTGCTCTGCCACCGCCAGCAGGGCTTTTTGCAGCTCGGTGAGCAGTTCGGAGATCAGGTCCATCTCACCACGCAACCACAGGCGCACATCGGTGGCGACCTGGTCGTTGCGGCTGCGGCCGGTGTGCAAACGTTTGCCCGCGTCACCCACGAGTTGGGTTAGGCGCGCCTCGATGTTCAGGTGCACGTCTTCGAGGTCGAGCTTCCATTCAAAGGCGCCGGATGCGATCTCAGAAGTGATTTGGGCCATGCCCTGCTCGATGGCGGCCAGGTCTTTGGTGCTGATGATGCCTTGGGCAGCCAGCATGTCGGCATGCGCCAGGCTGCCTGCGATGTCGGCCTGCCACAGGCGTTTGTCAAAAAACACGCTGGAGGTGTAACGCTTGACCAGGTCACTCATGGGTTCGGAAAACAGGGCCGACCAGGCCTGGGACTTTTTGTCAAATTGGTTTTGGCTCATGGTGTGTCAAGGGTGAGTAAACGGGAAGGTTAGGCGGGAGCTTGTGACCGGGAATCATCAATAATGGGCGGCGCAACCAACCTGTCCGCCGCAATCCGCTGGTCAATGAAAGATTCTCAAATTTTATCGGTCTTCCAGGAGACCACCTTGCAGCCCATTCCCAAGCTGGCGTCAACGTCTGACCGCTTGGTGTTTGATGCCTGCCGGGTGGGGGTGGTGTTGCGTGCGGTCCTGTTTGTGGAGGCGTCGGTGGCGGTGGTGGCCATGTTTGGCGCGGCCGACGCCTTGCAGTGGCTCACACGGCTGTCACTGATTACAGGGGCCGCCTTGCCAGCCACCCTGGTCTGGTTGCTGCTGGCCTGCAGTCTCAAAAAGCTGCTGGCGCGCCTGCGGCCCGCTTTGCAGCAGCTGGCCGGTGTGCTGCTGGGTGCGCTGGCGGGGCTGTATGGCTGTGGGGTGTTGTGGTTCATGGGGCTGCTGGAGAGCGCCCCCTGGTGGTCCAGCGCCTGCAGCGGGGCCTTGCTGTCAGCGGTGTTGGTGGCCGTGCTGGTGTTGCGCGCCAAGGGCAAGACACCGGCCGCCACCACCGCCCGATTGGCAGAGTTGCAGGCGCGGATTCGACCGCATTTTTTGTTCAACACCCTCAACAGTGCGATTGCGTTGGTGCGCGCCGAGCCGCGCCAGGCCGAGCGTTTGCTGGAAGACCTCAGTGACCTGTTTCGCTACGCGCTCACCGTGCAGGCACAAAGTGTGACGCTGGCGGACGAGATTGCGCTGGCTCAGCGTTATCTGGCGATTGAGCAGGTGCGTTTTGCCGAGCGCATCCAGGTGGAGTGGGCCTTGGATGCGCAGGCGGATGGTGCCCGTTTGCCACCTTTGCTGTTGCAGCCCCTGGTCGAAAACGCGGTCAAACACGGGGTGGAACCCAGTCCCGGCGGCGCGCGCATCCGGGTCAGTACCCAGCGCCGTGGCGACGTGGTGGTGATCAAGGTCAGCAACACGGTGGCCGCCACGGCGGCGCCCAGTTCACCCGGGCATGGCCTGGCGCTGGACAATGTGCGCGAACGCCTGAGCCTGTTGCACGATGTTCAGGGGCGTTTTCAGTGTGGTTTAAAAGACGGTTTGTTTCAGGTCAGGATCGAGGTGCCGGTATGAGGGGCTTGGAGGTGTTCACATGGTGTTGAGGGTGCTGATCGTGGATGACGAAGCTCTGGCCCGTTCCCGGCTCAAAAGCTTGCTGGCCGATTGCACGGCGCCCGGCGCCCGGGTGGTGGGGGAGGCAGCCAACGCGGTGCAGGCCCTGCAATGTGTGAGCCAGCAGGTGGTGGATGTGGTGCTGGCCGACATCCACATGCCGGGCGAGGACGGCCTGGCGCTGGCGCAGCGCTTGCGTGCTTTGCCACAGCCGCCTGCCGTGGTGTTTGTCACCGCCTACACCGAACACGCGCTGCAGGCGTTCGAGCTGGCCGCGCTGGACTACCTGACCAAACCGGTGCGTTTGGAGCGTCTGCAGGCATCACTTCAAAAAATAGAGCGATTGACCCAGATAAATAAAGGGCTTGAGCCTGATTTGACCCAAGATGTTCTGGTGATCCAGGAACGCGGCCGGACCGAGCGCCTGCCACTCGCCGAGGTGCTGTACCTCAAAGCTGAACTCAAATACATCACGGTGCGCACCGCCAGCCGCAGCTACATCCTCGAAGGTGCCTTGAGCGAGCTGGAGAGCCGCTATGCCGAGCGTTTTCTGCGGATCCACCGCAACGCGCTGGTGGCGCGCCAGGCGGTGCGCTCGCTGGAGCGTCATCACGACGCCATCGAGGGGGACGGCTGGGCGGTGCGGCTGGACCGGATCAGCGAGCCGCTGCTGGTGTCGCGTCGGCAATTGGCCGCGGTCAGGGCGCTGGTCGAGGCACGCTGACACTTTTTTGAAAATACCGGGCCTTCGGCTGGGATAATCGGCCGCAACAGCGTTTATTCATGCCTGAGTCAGGTCTCCCGAGACCCGGCCAACGAAGCCCCGTTCACCATCCCGACACCCGCACACACCATGAGCACCACACATTTTGGATTCAAGAACGTTGACGAAACCGAAAAAGCCAGCCACGTCAAGGGCGTGTTTGACTCGGTGGCGCCCAAGTACGACCTGATGAACGACCTGATGTCGATGGGCTTGCACCGCGCCTGGAAGGCCTATACCGTGATGGTGGCCAACATCCAGGAAGGAGACAAGGTGTTGGACATTGCGGGTGGCACCGGCGACCTGTCGCTGGCTTTTTCCAAGAAGGTCGGCTCATCGGGCTGTGTGGTGCACACCGACATCAACGAGGCCATGCTCAGCACCGGGCGCAACCGGCTGATGGATCTGGGCGTGTTTCTGCCCACGCTGGTGTGTGACGCCGAAAAACTGCCTTTCCCCGACAACCACTTCAACCTGGTCAGCGTGGCCTTTGGCCTGCGCAACATGACCCACAAGGACGTGGCACTGACCGAGATGAACCGGGTGCTCAAGGCGGGCGGCAAGTTGCTGGTGCTGGAGTTTTCCAAAGTGGCCAAGCCGCTGGAGAAAGCCTACGACTGGTATTCCTTCAACATTCTGCCCAAACTCGGTGAGTGGGTGGCGGGGGACGCGTCAAGCTACCAGTATCTGGCCGAGTCGATCCGGATGCACCCCAGCCAGGAAGAGCTCAAAACCCTGATGAAGGCTAGTGGCTTTGGGCATGTGGATTACCACAATCTGACCGGTGGTCTGGTAGCCTTACACGTCGGGATCAAATGTTGACCCGAATCAATGCACCGTATTTTGTAAAAACAGGAGATGTTATGAAAAAGTGGCTTTGGGTTTTGACAATGAGCATGGCACTGTTTGCCGGTCAGGCCGAAGCTGCCAAACGTTTTGGTGGTGGCAAGTCTTTTGGACAGCAATCCAGCAATGTGACGCAGCGTCAGGCCACACCGCCCGCAGCTGCGCCCACCCAGGGTGCGACCAACTCAGCGGTCAAGCCGCCGGCGGCTGCGGCTGCCCCCAAGCGGCCTTGGGGCGCCATGCTTGGTGGCTTGGCAGCGGGCTTGGGCCTGGCTTGGTTGGCCAGTTCGCTGGGGTTGGGTGAAGAAATGGCGCAGTTCATGATGTTTGCCCTGCTGGCCTTTGTGATCATGGCGGTAGTCGGTTATGTGATGCGTTCGCGCAAGGCACGTGGCGCAACACCAAGTGCGTCACCGTTTGCGTTCCAGGGGGCAGGGGCTTCTGGCCACACCGCCACACCAGCCAGCTATCGTCCGGAAAATGTGGGCAACGATGCGTCAGCCCGTCCGTGGGAACGCACGGCCACCGCTTTTGACAGCAGCAAGGCGGGTGGCATCGGTGGCGCAAGTGGTTCCATCATCGGCTCCGGCCTGTCAGGTTCCCAGTCCTGGGGCATTCCGGCTGGTTTTGATGTGGATGGTTTCTTGCGCTCCGCCAAGGCGAATTTTGTGTCTTTGCAAGCGGCCTGGGACAAGTCCGACATGGGTGCCCTGCGCATCATGATGACCGACACCATGCTCAAGGAAATCCAGGCCCAGCTGGCCGAGCGTGAGGCCCACACCGGTGGCCCGGTCAACCTGACCGAGGTGGTAATGATTGAAGCGCATCTGCTGGGCATCGAAGACCTGGGTGACGACTACATGGCCAGCGTCGAGTTTTCCGGCATGATCCGCGAGGAACCCTCGTCTGGTCCGGCACCGTTCCGCGAAGTCTGGAACATGACCAAGCCCAAGAACGGTCAAAGTGGCTGGTTGGTAGCAGGGGTTCAAGCGCTGCAATAGCCGTTACTTCATAAATTTCAGGAATAATCGGGGACTATGGCAACACAGTCCCCTTTTTCATGGCTGGAGGGTCTCCTCCCGCACCTCCCCCTCCCCAAACTGCAAGCCCCTGAGTGGGCCGTTTCCGAGGCTCAGCACCGCATTGTTTTGCTGCTCAACCATGTGTTGATGCAGGAAAGTGAGGCCACGGCCCGTTTGGTGCGCCAAAAGGGCCGTGTGGTGCTGGTGCAGTGGCGTCATTTTTCCTTCAAATTGCAGGCGACACCCGCGGGTTTGCTGGATCTGGCGCCAGCGCATGTGCCAGCGGACCTGGTGTTGACCGTCACAGAAGAATCCCCCTTGGTGTTGGCACAAAGCGCCTTGCGCGGCGACAAGCCAGCGGTGCGTATTGAAGGGGATGTGCAACTGGCGGCCGAGGTCAACTGGCTCACCGAGCACGTGCGCTGGGACATCGAGGAAGATCTGGCGCGTATCCTGGGTGACGTACCGGCGCGTGTGATGTGCCAGTGGAGCATGAACCTGGTGATGGCTGTGCGCCAATTTGTAGCCAAGGCATCGACTCTCGTTCCTGGTCAAGCAGCCCGATGAGGCGTCTTATTCGCGGTGTTTTCATCCTGTGGGTGCTGTTGCGCCACGGCTTGGATGAGCTGGTGTTGTCCAGCCAGAAGGCCCCTTGGCTCAAGCGGCTGGCCCGCACCTTGTCGTGGGGGCGCGATTTAAGCGCCCCGCGCGGCCAGCGCATTCGGCAGGCACTGGAAAGCCTGGGCCCCATTTTTGTCAAGTTCGGTCAGGTGATGTCCACCCGGCGCGATCTGCTGCCGGTCGACATTGCCGATGAGCTGGCCAAACTGCAGGACCGTGTTCCGCCTTTTCCGAGTGGTGTGGCGGTAGCCATCATTGAGAAGGCTTTCAAGAAAAAACTGGAAGACATTTTTGTCTCGTTCGAGCGCGAGCCTGTGGCCAGCGCCTCGATCGCCCAGGTGCACTTTGCTGTCATTCGGGACCGCGATGGTCGTCAGCGTGATGTGGCTGTGAAGGTGCTGCGCCCGGGCATGCTGACGGTGATCGACAAAGACCTGGACCTGATGCGCATGATGGCCGGCTGGGTGGACAACCTGTCTGACGATGGCAAACGCCTCAAACCCCGCGAGGTGGTGGCCGAGTTCGACAAGTACCTGCACGACGAGCTGGATCTGGTGCGTGAGGCCTCCAGTGCTGCCCAGTTGCGCCGCAACATGGCCGATCTGGATCTGGTGCTGATCCCAGAAATGTTCTGGGACTACTGCATGCCCGACGTGATGGTGATGGAGCGTATGAAGGGTGTGCCGATCAACCAGGTCGAGCGCCTGCGTGCGGCGGGTGTGGATATTCCCAAACTGGCGCGTGACGGGGTGACGATTTTCTTCACCCAGGTGTTTCGTGACGGTTTTTTCCACGCCGACATGCACCCGGGCAACATCCAGGTGAGCCTGGAGCCCGCCACCTTTGGCCGGTACATCTCGCTGGACTTCGGCATTGTCGGCACCTTGACCGAGACCGACAAAGAGTACTTGGCGCAGAACTTCACCGCGTTTTTCCGGCGTGATTACAAGCGGGTGGCCGAGTTGCACATCGAATCGGGCTGGGTGCCCGAGTCGACGCGGGTTGATGAGCTGGAATCTGCCATCCGCTCGGTGTGTGAGCCGTATTTTGACCGGCCGCTCAAAGAGATTTCTCTGGGCTTCTTGTTGATGCGTCTGTTTCAGACGTCCCGTCGTTTCCAGGTCGAGATCCAGCCGCAGCTGGTGTTGTTGCAAAAGACCTTGCTCAATATTGAGGGTCTGGGGCGCCAGTTGGACCCGGATCTGGACCTCTGGAATACCGCCAAACCGTTCCTTGAGAAGTGGATGCTGGACCAGGTGGGGCCCAAAAAACTGTTTGAGCAACTGCGCAACGAAGGCCCGCTGTATGCCAAGCTGTTGCCCGAGTTGCCGCGTTTGCTGGTCGACTTCCTGCAGACCAACACACGTGGCCGGGGTGAGGATGTGCAGGCGCTGTTGCTGGAGCAGAAAAAGACCAATCGCCTGCTGTCCACCCTGGTTTATGGTGGTGTTGGTTTCATCCTGGGCTTGGTGGTGATGCAGGTGTTGGTTCGGGTGCGGGTGTTTTAGGCTGCCACTTTATAATGACAGGCTTTGCGACTCTTTCCCGGAGATCTGAACACCATGCCGATTTATGCCTATAAATGTGATTCCTGCGGGTTTGCCAAGGATGTGTTGCAGAAAGTGTCTGATCCTCTGCTCACCGAGTGCCCACACTGCGGCAAATCCAGCTTTTCCAAACAAGTGACGGCCGCTGGCTTCCAGCTCAAGGGCTCGGGCTGGTATGCCACCGATTTCAAGGGTGGCAGCGGCGCCACTGTGGCTGCACCAGCAGCTGCGGGTGATGCTGCTGCGCCTGCCAGCACCCCGGCTGCAGCCACCACCGAGACAGCGGCGGCACCGGCTGCGGGTTGTGCTGGTGGCTGTGCATGCCACAGCTGATTCCTTACTGAAAGTCAACGTGTCGTTTAAAAAATACCTGCTCACTGGTTTGTTGGTGTGGTTGCCGCTGGCGGTGACCATCTGGGTACTGCTGTGGCTGATGGGTTTGCTCGACGGCGTTTTTCAGGGCGTGGTGACCGGGCTTCAGGCCATTTCGCCTGAAACCGATACCGCGTTCTGGGAGCAGCTCAAGCATATTCCCGGCCTGGGTCCGGTGCTGGTGTTTGCCGGTTTGTTGTTGACCGGCGCCATGGTTTCGAACGTCGCTGGTCGCTGGTGGCTGGGGCAATGGGAGCGTTTGCTGACCCGCATCCCGGTCTTCAAGTCGATTTACAACAGTGTCAAGAAGGTGTCAGACACCCTGTTCTCCAGCAATGGCAACGCTTTCCGTACCGCTTTGCTGGTGCAGTACCCGCGCGCCGGCAGCTGGACCATTGCGTTTCAGACCGGCTCCCCGAGCGGTGAAGTCGCTGGTCATCTGGGGGATGATTTTGTCAGCGTCTATGTGCCCACCACCCCCAACCCGACCAGCGGGTTTTTCCTGATGTTGCCGCGAGCTGATGTGATTGAGCTCAAGATGAGTGTGGATGAGGCCCTGACCTATGTGATTTCGATGGGTTCGGTGGCGCCGGGTGTGGTCACGCCACCCACCCACCCCTAGTTTTTTGACAACCTTGTCACCCATCCGGGTGACTTTTGAAAGCTGTTTATGGCAATGCGTTCTCATTATTGTGGTCTGGTGACCGAGGCCCTGCTGGGCCAAACTGTGACTCTCTGTGGCTGGGTCAATCGTCGGCGCGACCATGGCGGTGTCATTTTTGTCGATGTGCGTGACCGCGAAGGTTATGTGCAGGTGGTGTGTGACCCGGATCGCGCCGAGATGTTCAAGGTGGCCGAAGACTTGCGCAACGAGTTCTGCATCCAGGTCAAAGGCTTGGTGCGTGCACGCCCGGACGGCACGGTCAATGAGAACCTGAAAAGCGGCAAGATCGAGGTGCTGTGCCACGAGTTGAAGGTGCTTAACCCCTCCGTCACACCGCCGTTCCAGCTCGACGAAGAAAATCTCAGCGAAACCACCCGTCTGACGCACCGTGTGCTGGACTTGCGCCGCCCCTACATGCAAAACAACCTGATGCTGCGCTACCGCGTGGCGATGGAAGTGCGCAAGTTCCTGGACACCCATGGTTTTGTCGACATCGAAACCCCGATGTTGACCAAGAGCACGCCCGAAGGTGCGCGCGACTACCTGGTGCCCAGCCGGGTCCACGACGGTCACTTTTTTGCCCTGCCGCAAAGCCCGCAACTGTTCAAGCAGTTGTTGATGGTGGCGGGTTTTGACCGCTACTACCAGATCACCAAGTGTTTCCGCGACGAAGACTTGCGCGCGGACCGCCAGCCCGAGTTCACCCAGATCGATATCGAAACCTCGTTCATGGAAGAGGAAGACATCCGCGACCTGTTCCAGGGCATGATCAAGACCGTGTTCCAGAACACACTCGGTGTGGACCTGGGCGAGTTCCCGGTGATGAGTTACCAAGAAGCGGCGCTGCGTTTCGGTTCCGACAAGCCCGATCTGCGCGTCAAGCTCGAGTTCACCGAACTCACCGACGTCATGGGTGATGTGGACTTCAAGGTGTTCTCGGGTGCCGCCAACATGAAAGGTGGCCGTGTGGTGGCCTTGCGGGTGCCCGGTGGCGCGCGCGAAGGTTCCGGCCTGTCACGTGGCGAGATCGACAGCTATGGTGAGTTTGTCAAGATTTACGGTGCCAAGGGCCTGGCTTGGATCAAGGTCAACGACTTGGCCAAGGGACGCGACGGTCTGCAAAGCCCGATTGTCAAGAACCTGCATGACAAAGCCATTGCCGAAGTGCTGGCACGCACCGGTGCCCAGGACGGCGACTTGCTGTTCTTTGGCGCCGACAAGGAAAAGATTGTCAACGACGCCATCGGTGCCTTGCGCATCAAGATTGGCCACAGCGCGTTTGGCAAGAACAACGGCCTGTTCGAAGACCGCTGGGCACCCCTGTGGGTGGTGGACTTCCCGATGTTCGAGTACGACGACGAATCCGACCGCTGGATGGCAGTGCACCACCCCTTCACCGCGCCGAAGGACGGGCACGAGGATCTGATGGTCACCGACCCGGGTAAATGCATCTCCAAGGGCTACGACATGGTCCTCAACGGCTGGGAAATGGGTGGCGGCTCGGTGCGGATTCACCGTGCAGATGTGCAGCAGAAGGTGTTTGACGCGCTCAAGATCAGCCCTGAAGAAGCCCAGCTCAAGTTTGGCTTCCTGCTTGATGCGCTGCAATACGGTGCGCCGCCGCACGGCGGTCTGGCTTTTGGTCTGGACCGCATCGTCACCATGATGACCGGCGCCGAGTCGATCCGCGACGTGATCGCTTTCCCGAAAACCCAGCGTGCCCAGTGTCTGCTGACACAAGCACCGTCGCTGGTGGACGAAAAGCAGTTGCGTGAACTGCATATTCGCCTGCGCAACGCCGATCTGGTCAAACCAGCCTGATCCGCGGACATTGCTGCTTCAGGCAGAATCAAAGGGCGCTCTTTGTGGCGCCCTTTTGTTTTTTGGAAACCATGACCGCGTTCAAACTCCCCGAGTCCGTGCTGGTGGTGATTTACACCCCGGCGCTGGATGTGTTGCTGATCCAGCGCGCCGATGTGGCTGATTTCTGGCAATCGGTCACTGGCAGCAAGGACCATGTGGACGAGAGCTTTGAGCAGACCGCCCGGCGCGAAGTGTTTGAGGAAACCGCCTTGGACTGCCGCGAGGGTGCGGCTTTGCAGCCCCATTTGCACGACTGGGGGCTGGAGAACGTGTACGAGATTTATCCCCGCTGGCGTCACCGTTACGCCCCAGGGGTGGTACTCAATACCGAGCACCTGTTTAGCCTGGAAGTGCCTGCCAGCACGCCGGTGCGTTTGAACCCCGATGAACACACCCACTACCAGTGGTTGCCTTATGCGCAGGCGGCTGAACGCTGTTTTTCGCCTTCCAATGCCGAAGCTTGCCTGATGTTGCCGCGTCTGGCCAAGCGCAAGGAGGTGTCATGACCGGTCCCTGCCAAACCATCCGTGTGGTGACCTATAACATCCACAAGGGGGTGCTGGGTGTGGGTCCAGCACGGCGCCTGGAGATCCACAACCTGGCCGACGCGGTGCAGGCGTTTGACGCCGACGTGGTATGCCTGCAGGAGGTGCGTCAGACGAACCGCCGTGAACAAAAGCGCTTCAAACAATGGCCCGAAGGCGGGCAGGCCGACTTTTTGGCGCCACCCGGCTACAGCTCGGTGTACCGGACCAATGCCATCACCCGGCATGGTGAGCACGGCAATGCGCTGCTGTCGCGTTGGCCGGTGGTGACGCATCAGCATGAGGACATGAGTGACCACCGTTTTGAGCAGCGTGGTCTGTTGCATGTGGAGCTGATGATCCACGGACGCAGCCTGCATGTGCTGGTGGTGCATCTGGGGCTGGTGCGCGCCAGCCGGGTGCGCCAGGTGGCCCAGCTCCAGCGGTTTGTCCAGCGCGAAATTCCAGCCGATGTGCCGCTGCTGATCGCCGGGGACTTCAATGAAAGTGGTTGGCGGCTTGATGCCTTGTTTGCCAGCATGGGTTTGCGGGCTTGGGCCGGTGTGCCACGGCCAACTTTCCCCGCACGTTTGCCGCTGGCCCAACTGGACCATGTGTTTTGTCGTGGTCTGAAACCGACCAGCCTGGCAGCGCCCCAAGGCCGCGCCTGGTGGCGCATGTCGGACCATTTGCCACTGATCGCCGAATTTGAGATAGACGCATGAGGTCGGTGCATGCCTGACTACAGCGCGGGTCACCAGCTGGATCTGCTACAGGGTGCCCAGGCGTTTTTTGATGCCTTGGTGAGGGATATCGATGCCGCCACCCATGAGGTGCGCTTGGAGACCTATATCTTCCAGGTGTATGGCAGTGGCGAGCGGGTGGCTCAGGCGCTGATGAATGCTGCCCAACGCGGGGTGCAGGTCTATCTGGTGATGGACGGTGTCGGCACGCCTGGCTTGCCCGAGCCCTGGCCCAAGCGTTTTGACGCAGCCGGTGTGCACTGGCTGATTTTTGCGCCATTGGGCACCTTTGGGCTGCTGCGGCCCAGCCGCTGGCGGCGATTGCACCGCAAGCTGTGTGTGGTGGATGGCAAGCTGGCGTATTGCGGTGGCATCAATATCCTGGATGACTGGTGGGACCCGCACTACGGTCCACTGGAGGCGCCGCGGTTTGATTTCACTGCACGTATCACCGGCCCGCTGGTGCGTGACACCCATGCTGCCATGGCCCAGTTCTGGTGGCGTCGCCAGATGGTGCGCAGTGCCCAGCAGGTGGATTGGGCGGGAGCCTGGCAAGCCTTGCAGCAGGCGGTGCACGACGACCCGGTGACGGGTCAGGTGATGACCAAGGGCAAGGGAGCCCTGGCCCAACTGGTGTTGCGTGACAACGTGCGTTTTCGCGCGCGTATCGAACGGACCTACAGCCAGGCGCTGGGTGAAGCGCGCAAAGACATCATGCTGGCCAACGCCTACTTTTTACCGAGCCGCAAGATCCGCCGCAGCTTGGTCAGCGCCGCGCAGCGCGGTGTGCGGGTGCGCCTGTTGCTGCAGGGCCGCTACGACTACTTCATGTCCTACCACGGCACCCGTGCCCTGTACGGTTATCTGCTGGCCGGAGGTGTCGAGATTTACGAGTACCAAAGCAGTTTCCTGCACGCCAAGGTGGCGGTGGTGGATGGGCATTGGGCCACGGTGGGGTCGTCCAACATCGACCCCTTGAGCCTGCTGCTGGCGCGTGAAGCCAATGTGGTGGTGAACGATGCGGCTTTTGCCGGCACCCTCAGCGCCGCCTTGGAACAGGCGCTGGCACACCATGCGGTGCGGCTCGACACCCATCAGCATGCCCAGCGTTCACTGGGCCAGAAGCTGCTGGATCGGGTGGCTTTGCTGGTGATGCATGCGCTGCTTTTGTTGACCGGCAAGAGGTATTAAATTGATAGCAATATGCCCTTTATGGAAAAGGGGTAGAGCCCAATAACCCTTGAAACAAAAGACTGATACCATCATCAGTCAAACAATTGATTACCATGAACCTCATGAACCCTGTTGACGCCGACGAAGGCACCCCGGTATCCGTCAAAATCCGCGAGCGCATTCTGGCCGCACGCAAACGTTTCCACGCCAACGACAACATTGCCGAGTTCATCCAACCTGGCGAACTCGAGTTGTTGCTTGATGAGGTTGAAGAAAAGATGAAGGGTGTGCTCGGCAGCCTGGTGATCGACACCGAGCACGACCACAACACCGACAAAACCGCCCGGCGCGTCGCCAAGATGTACCTCAAGGAGGTGTTTCAGGGACGTTATGTCCAGGCTCCGACGATCACCGAATT
Source organism: Rhodoferax sp. U11-2br (assembly GCF_018619435.1). Classification (GTDB taxonomy): domain Bacteria; phylum Pseudomonadota; class Gammaproteobacteria; order Burkholderiales; family Burkholderiaceae_C; genus Rhodoferax. The sequence continues at coordinate 65,170 of NZ_JAHFZF010000015.1, forward strand.
CCCCAACGCCGAACACCTCAACGAGCTCATGATTGTGGGCCCGATCACGGTGCGCAGCGCCTGCAGCCACCACTTTTGCCCGATCATGGGCAAGATCTGGATTGGGGTCTTGCCCAATGAACACACCAATGTGATTGGCCTGTCCAAATACGCCCGGCTGGCTGAATGGGTGATGGGGCGCCCGCAGATCCAGGAGGAGGCGGTGGTGCAACTGGCCGACCTGATCCAGCGCAAAACCCAACCCGATGGCCTGGCCATCGTCATGGAGGCCAGCCACTTTTGCATGAGCTGGCGTGGTGTCAAGGACGTGGACAGCAAGATGATCAACTCGGTCATGCGTGGCAGTTTTCTCAAGGATGCCAACTTGCGCCGCGAGTTTCTGTCATTGATTCCCCAGAAAGGCTGATCATGTTGGTACGTTTGCTTTACGCCAGCCGGGCGATTGACGCCTGCCCCGAAACCATCGAAGCCATCCTGCACGAATGCCGCACCCGCAACCCCAACAGCGGTATCACCGGGGTCCTGTGTTATGGCGGTGGCATCTTCTTGCAGGTGATCGAAGGGGGTCGCATGGCCATCAGCCAACTCTACAACCAGATCCAGCGCGATGCCCGCCACAAGGACGTGGTGTTGCTGCACTACGAAGAAATCACCGAGCGGCGTTTTGCGGGCTGGACCATGGGTGAGGTCAACATGACACGTGTCAACGTCTCGATCCTGCTCAAGTACGCCGAAAAACCTGAACTGGACCCGTATTCAGCCTCGGGCAAAGTGTCCATGGCCTTGCTTGAAGAGTTGATGGTCACCGCCTCGGTGATTGGCCGGGCCTGATCTTTTTTCCTGGTTTGTCCACTGCATTGACGCCAGCGGCTGGCCTGAGCCCGGTCTTGCTGGGCTGCGATTTTTCCAGCGCCCCCAGCCGCAAAAAACCGATTGTGATTGCCCTGGGGTCCTTATCTCATGGGCGTGTTGTGCTATCAAAACTGGTTCAAATCGAGAGCTTGCCGGCCTTTGCCGACTGGCTCCAACACAGCGGCCCCTGGCTGGGTGGGTTCGATCTGCCGTTTGGTCTGCCACGCGAGCTGGTACAGACTTTGGGTTGGCCAACCGACTGGCTGGCCTGCATCACGCACTACCAGTCGCTCAGCCGGGAGCAGATTCGGGCGAGCTTTGCTACGTTCTGCCATGAACGCCCCGTCGGTGGCAAGTTTGCACACCGTGCCACCGATTATCTGGCGGGCAGCAGCCCGAGCATGAAATGGGTCAATCCACCAGTGGCCTTCATGTTGCAAGCAGGTGTGCCGCTGTTGCTGCAAGCCGGTGTGCGCTTGCCGGGCCTGTCTTACGCATTGGGCAGCGCACCGGGCGAGTCAACACCACGCATCGCGTTGGAGGCCTATCCTGGCTTGCTGGCGCGTGAGGTGCTGGGTCGGCGCAGCTACAAAAGTGATGACAAGGCGCACCAGACACCGGATCGCCTGATCGCCCGCAAAGACCTGGTCACCGCGCTGGAGCAAGGCAGGACCCGCCTCGGGCTGCGTCTGAAACTGAGCCACGCCCAGCACGATGTCCTGGTGGACGACGCACGGGGAGATGCGCTCGATGCGGTGCTGTGCCTGATGCAGGCGGCCTGGGCACAAGCCCGGTTTGAAGCGGGTGATAGCGCCTATGGTTTACCAGCCAACATGGACCCGCTGGAAGGTTGGATCATCACCGCCTGACGGGCTGTTGCTCGGCCAAACAGTTTGTGGCACGTGATTCAGGCGAAGAGGAGCCTCGCCTGTTGCTACTTTCACAGCCGTCGCCTGCGCACAGCACGGTTGGCAGGCGACAGATGTGCTCAGTAACGCGCAAGCCAATGGGCATAAGGCGCAGGCAGCGTCCACGACGCGCGCTCGACGCCGAGTTCCTTGGCCGCAAAATACGCCCAGTGAGGATTGGCCAGATGCGCTCGGCCCACCATCACCAGGTCCAGTTGCTGATCCTTGACGACCCGTTCTGCAATCTCTGGTGTGCCAAAACCCCAGGCGGATGACACCGGCACATTGGCTTCCCGGCGCACACGTTCTGCCACCGGAGCCAGGAAGGCCGGACCCCAAGGGATCGACGTTTCTGCAATGGTGAAGCCGACGCTGACGCTGAGCATGTCCATGCCGGCCGCCTTGAAGTCGCGCACCAGGGCGATCGATTCGAGCATCGTCTGTTCGTCGCGACCATCGTATTCGAGTACACCAAAACGCACGGTCAGCGGCAGGCTTTCCGGCCACACCTCACGCACCGCTTTGAGTGTCTCCAACAGAAAACGGCCGCGGTTTTCAACACTGCCGCCATAAAGGTCGTCGCGCTGGTTCGAATGCGCGGAAAAGAAACTCTGCGCCAGGTAACCATGGGCAAAGTGCAATTCCAGCCATTCAAAACCGGCGTCGCGCGCGCGCATGGCGGCGTCGACAAAGTTCTGGCGCACACGTGTGATGTCATCCAGGCTCATCGCGTTCGGCAGCTTGGGCAGGCCCGCGCCATAAGCGATGGCGGACGGCGCAATGGTTGGCCAGCCACGTGCGTCCCCTTCGGCTATGTGGTCGTCACCTTCCCAGGGCAGATTGGCGCTGGCTTTGCGGCCGGCATGGCCGATCTGGATACCCGGCACCGAACCGGCCGCCTTGATCGCCTGCACCAGCGGCACAAAGGCTTGCGCCTGAGCGTCATTCCAGATCCCTGCGCAACCCGGCGTGATGCGACCTTCGGGGGCGACCGCCGTCGCCTCGGCAATCACCAATCCGGCACCGCCACGCGCCATGCTGGCGTAATGCGACAGGTGCCAGTCGTTGAGCAGGCCGTCGACGGCCATGTACTGGCACATTGGCGGGATGGCGATGCGGTTGCGCAACGTGATGTCTTTGAGTTGGAAGGGCTGGAACAAAGCGGACATGGCGGGCCTTTTGCAAAATGGGAAATATTCAGTTCCATAGTTCGAAGATTATCGAACTATAGAACGAGTATAGCCCACGGTGTATCATGCTGCTCATGCGTCCCTACAAACACCCCGCTGCCAGTGAACTCTCACTTGAGCGCGTGCTTTACGCCTTGAGCGATTCGATCCGCCTAGAAATCGTCCGGCAGTTGGCGGGTGTGGAGGTGGCAACCTGCGGCGATCTTGACGGCGGGCGACCGAAATCTACCGTCTCTCACCATTTCAAGGTGTTGCGCGAGTCGGGATTGGTGCGCACCGAAAACAACGGCACCATCCACATGAACTCGCTGCGCCGCGCAGACATCGACAGTCGCTTCCCGGGGTTGCTGACCGCCATATTGGCGCAACACCCAGCAGACTAGACCTATCGGGTGTGGCTACGCATCCGTAACCAGCTGAGTCCAGTCCGCATGGCTACGGGCTGGCGGGCGCCAGCTCACAGGGGTTTGTTGATCAGGGTGTCTTCTATCTTGCCGGCCAGTTGCGACACCGCCAACGCCGCCGGGCAACCCGGCGTGGACAAAATCAGCAGCTGACGGCGCATCACGGCCTGGCGCACCGCGGTATCTGCCGGGATGTCACCCATGTGGATCAGGCGAACTTTTTCACCCGGCTTGGCCACCACAAAACGGTCCAGCACCTGTTGCAGCTGGGTGGTGATGGCGCGGCCATCCCCCATGCGGGCGGTCTGGTTGATCACCATACGGATGGTGCGCCGTTGTTGTTCCCCTACCAGCACCTTGATGGTGGCGTAGGCGTCGGTCAGCGATGTGGGTTCGGGTGTGGCCACCACCAGCACCTCGGAGGCTAGAGACACCGCAAACAGCACCACGTCCGAAATGCCGGCACCGGTGTCGAGCAACACGATGTCGTAGTGCGGCAGCAAGCCCGACATGATGTGTAAAAAATCTTGCCGCACGGTGGGGGTCAGGCGGGAATACTCGACCATGCCCGAGCCAGCCAGCAACACCGAGAACCCACCCGGCGCCCGCACAATCGCCTCTTCGAGTTTGGCTTTGCCGGTGAACACATCGTGCAGCGTGATCTTCGGGTACAGATTGAGCACCACGTCCAGATTGGCCAGCCCCAGGTCGGCATCCAGCACCAGCACTTTTTGGCCGCGTTTGGCCAAAGCCGCAGCCAGATTGGCTGACACAAACGTCTTGCCCACACCACCTTTGCCGCTGGTGACGGCCACCACCTTGCCCAGTGGTTTCACGGGAGCGGGTTTTGCCACGGGGCGCTCTGCAGTGGGTCGCGTTTCGTCGTTCATTTCAGTTCACTCTGTTCATAACGCTACCTGACGAACCGGTAGAACCATCGTTGGCAATGCTCTCAATCCAGGCTGGGTCACCCAAGGAGAGGGGACCAAACAGCAAATTCTTTTCCTCGGCGCTGACCGCCAGCATCGGTTGCGCCTCAATACACACGCGGTCACGACCTTCCGATTTGGCGCGATACAACTCGATGTCGGCCCGGTCCACCCACAGCTCGGAGGTCGAGCGCACCCAGCGCGGCGCAAACGCACCACCAATGCTGATGGTCACCCGCAGAGCCACCCCGGATGGCAACTCCACCTTCAACGCGCTGACAGAGTCACGAATCCGCTCTGCAACCTGCAGGCCATATTGACCCTGGCAGCTCGGCAAAATGATGGCGAACTCTTCACCACCAAAACGCGCCACGGTGTCCATCGGGCGCACACAGCCCGCCAGTGTTTTTGCAACCGCTTGCAGCACCGCGTCACCCGCTGGGTGGCCGAATTGGTCGTTGACACTCTTGAAATGGTCGATATCGAGCATCAGCAGCAGGGCGGACTCACCTGAGCGTGCCACCATCTCGATCTCGCGCATCAGGATGCTCTGAAAATAGCGTCGATTGGAGAGACCGGTCAGTGGATCTTTGAGGGACAACTCGCTGAGTTTGTCGATCACCGCCTGCAAAAATTCGGTGGAGTCCGCGTGCCGGTCAGGCAGGCGTTGGCCACTATGCTCCAGCAATGCTCGCGCATCGTCCAGCCGCAATTGGCGCAAATCAACCAGAGGGGATGCAGTGGAAGAACTCAAGGTGGCGACGCTTGTTGGGATGCTTTGAGTCTAACAGGTCTGACATTTGTCCCAGGCTAACAACAGAGGTTGATGGATGAGCCTGTTGTATGGTTTCTTCTTTGATGTGAGTCGGGTGTCTATCGTTACAGAAGGGTACAAATTGACAGGCAGACACACATTGCTTTTTTGCCAGCGCCTGTTGTTGGCTGGGCTGGTGAGCCTGTTTGCTACAAATGCTGAAGCTGATGAGGCTTATATGGCAAGGGCTGAGTCCGTTTCTGATGGCGATACCTTGTGGGTTGAGCCGGAGGCGGGCGGGGCACCGCGCAAACTGCGCCTGTTGGGGGTGGATGCCCCGGAACTCTGCCAGAGTGGTGGTGTGGCCGCACGCGAAGCCTTGCGTGTCCTGGTGCTGCAACGCCGGCTCAGGGTGCAGGTCAAGTATCTGGATGACTATGGCCGTGGCCTGGCCCGGATCGCGGTGGGCGGGCAGGATGTGGCCGAGGTGATGGTGCGTCAAGGCTGGGCCTGGTCGAGCCGCTGGCGACGCAGTCTGGGGCCGTATGCAGAGCAGGAAGCACAGGCGCGCCAGGCTAGGCTCGGTGTGTTTGCCCAGCCCAGCCCCGAGTTGCCGCGCGACTTTCGCCGACGTCACGGCAGCTGCTTTGTACCTGATGACAAGGGTGGTTTCAAGCTGAAGTGAGCGGGCCACACACCGAGCAGCTGGGATTGCGCCTGAGCCCGATCTCGGTGAAGTGCATGGCCCGGCCATCGAGCATCAGCAAACGGCCGGTGAGTGGCTGCCCAACACCGCCCAATAGCTTGAGTGCTTCGGCGGCCTGCAAACTGCCGATGACACCCACCAGCGGTGCAAACACACCCAGGGTGGCGCAGTGGCTGTCTTCTGGTGGTGTCTCTGGCGGGAAAAGGCAGGCGTAGCAGGGTGAGCTCGGCTCACGCGGGTCGTACACCGCCAGTTGCCCGTCAAAACGGATGGCAGCGCCCGACACCAGTGGCTTGTTGTGTTTCACGCAGGCGGCGTTGATGGCCTGGCGCGTGGCAAAGTTGTCGCAGCAGTCCAGCACCACGTCCGCCTGGGCGACCAGGGTGTCCAGCAGCGCAGCGTCAGCCCGGGCCTGGATGCGGGTGACGTGCACCTGGTCGTTCAATGCCGCCAGGGTGGTTTGCAGCGAGTCCACCTTGGGCCAGCCAACTTGGGCCTGGGTGTGGGCAATCTGGCGTTGCAAATTTGTCAGGTCCACCGTGTCGTGGTCCACCACGGTGATGTGGCCCACACCGGCTGAGCACAGGTACAGTGCGGCCGGACAGCCCAGGCCGCCCGCACCAATGATCAGCGCCTGGGCCTGGTTAAAACGTGTTTGCCCTTCAAAGCCAATCTCATCGAGCAGAAGGTGGCGCGAGTAACGCAGCAGGTCGCTGTCTTGCATCTGCCAGCACGGACTCAGTTGTCTTTTTTTTCTTCGGCGCGTTCAACCTGGGTTTTGCTGGCCAACACGGGTTGACCCTTGAGTTGTTTGATGGCTTGTTGCAGCTGGAAGTCCTTGTCCGAACCGTACTCGGGCAACTTGCGATCGGCCGCAGGTTTTTTCATTTCTTCTTCCAGTTTCTTGCGGGCTTCTTCGCGCACTTTCTCGCGCGCGGCATCCTTGACCTCATCACCTTGTCCACTGGCCAGGTGCTTTTCCAGGTCAGCTTCACGGGTGCGCAGGGCCGCAAACAGGTTGCCTTCTTCGGTCTCATCAACCATCACATCGGGCACGATGCCTTTGGCCTGAATCGACTTACCGCTGGGTGTGTAGTAGCGGCTGGTGGTGAGTTTGAGTGCAGCCGTTGGACAGTTGTCCATGCGGAATGCGCCGTCCAGGCACACTGCAGTTTGTACCGAGCCCTTGCCAAAGGTCTGGCTACCCAGCAGCTTGGCACGATGGTGGTCCTGCAACGCACCGGCCACAATTTCGCTGGCCGAGGCCGAGCCTTCGTTCACCAGCACCACCAAGGGCACGGTGCTAAGGGCTTTGCGGGTGGCCGGGTTCAGTTGTGCCAGCGGGTCGTTGCCATGGCGGGCGTAAAACTGGGGTGACGCTTTGTAAGTGAACTTGCTCTCGGGCAACTGGCCGTTGGCCGACACCACGGTGACGTTCTCCGGCAAGAAGGCGGCCGAGATGGCCACCGCAGCGTCTAGGTAACCTCCCGGGTCGTTGCGCAAATCCAGCACCAGGCCTTTGAGGCGCGGCTCCTGCTTGTACATGTCTTCCACCTTGCGCGCAAAGTCCGCCACCGTGCGTTCCTGGAATTGGCTCAGCCGAACCCAGCCATAACCGGGCTCGACGATGCGGGCTTTGACGCTTTGTGTTTTGATCAGTTCGCGGGTGATGGTCACCTGGAACGTGCGGTTCTCGTCCTTGCGGAACACACTCAGCAGCACCTTGGTGTCGGGCTCACCCCGCATGCGTTTGACACCTTCGTTGAGCGACAGCCCTTTGACCAAGGTGTCGTCAATCTTGACGATCAGGTCGTTGGGTTTGAGGCCGGCTTTGAAGGCGGGCGAGTCCTCAATGGGTGAGACCACCTTGATGTAGCCGTCCTCCTGGGTGATCTCGATGCCAACGCCGACAAACTTGCCGGTGGTGCCTTCGTTGAAATCTTTCAGGGTCTTGGCATCCATGTAGACCGAATGGGGGTCCAGCCCTGCCACCATGCCGGCAATCGCATCGGTGATGAGTTTTTTCTCGTCCACTGGATCGACATAGTTGCTTTTGACCATGCTGAACACGGCAGCCAGTTGCTGCAGCTCTTCGAGCGGCAAGGGCGCCAGTGAGCCACGTGCTGCGGTTTGCAGCGAGATGCTGGCCAGGGCGCCAGCCAGCGCTCCGGCAGACAGTAAGCCAACGATTTTCAATTTGTGACCCATTTTTGATTCCAAAGCGTGAGGATGCGAGGTGTGATGAGCCGTTTGGACCATGAACCCGGGTGTGGGTTCCGTGTCCGGCTGCTCTATTTCAGGTTTTGCCTTGAGCGGCCACAGCGGCAGCGGCCTTGGCCGCCGCCTCAGCGTCACCCAGATAGTAGTGGCGAATGGGTTTGAGCTCGTCATCAAGCTCATAAACCAGTGGAATGCCATTGGGAATGTTCAAACCCACGATGTTGTCGTCGGAGATGTTGTCGATGTACTTGACCAGCGCCCGGATCGAGTTGCCGTGTGCCGCCACCACCAACCGTTTGCCACGTTGCAAAGCCGGTGCCAGCGCGTCGTTCCAGAACGGCATCACACGCACCACGGTGTCTTTGAGGCATTCGGTCAAGGGGATCTGGCCGGGTGCGAGTTTGCTGTAGCGGATGTCGCCGCGTTCGCAACGCGGGTCGGTGGCTTCCAGAGCGGGTGGCGGTGTGTCATAACTGCGGCGCCAGACTTGCACCTGCGCCTCACCGTATTGTTTGGCCGTCTCGGACTTGTTCAGGCCCTGCAAGGCGCCGTAGTGGCGTTCGTTCAGACGCCAACTGTTGACCACCGGCAGCCAGGTGCGGTCCATCTCGTCGAGCACATGCCACAGGGTGTGGGTGGCGCGTTTGAGCACGCTGGTGCAACACACGTCAAAGTCATACCCACCAGCCTTGAGCAGACGCCCGGCTTGCCTGGCCTGCTCGATGCCCAGCGGCGTCAGCTCGACATCGGTCCAGCCTGTGAATCGGTTTTCCAGATTCCAGGTGGATTCGCCATGGCGAATAAGGACAAGCTTGTGCATGGTTTCCAATCGATGTCGGTAATGGGAACAAGCGCATTCTAAAATGCGCGGCTAAGGTCATTTCTCAACATAAGGATTCGCAAGTGAAATTTATTCTCGACAACTGGATGATGATTGCCGTGGCATTGGCATCTGGTGGCATGTTGTTGTGGCCGCTCATCAAAGGTGGCGCGACCGGTGGTTTGAGCGCCGAGGCTGCAGTGCAGCTGATCAACCGCGAAAAAGCGGTGGTGGTGGATGTATGTGAAACCGATGAGTTTGCGACCGGGCATGTGGTGGGTGCCAAGAACATTCCTCTGGGCCAGTTGGAAGAAAAATTGGCGGGTGCGGTCAAGAACAAGGCTTTGCCCCTGATCCTGGTGTGCCGCTCGGGCGCGCGCAGCGGCCGCGCAGTGGCAGTGGCCAAAAAGCTCGGTTTCGAGAAGGCGCAATCGCTCTCGGGTGGCATGGGCGCCTGGCGCGCGGCCAATTTGCCGGTTGAAAAAGCCTGATTCTTCTGATCGAAAGCCCTCTTTATGCAAGCTGTCAAGATGTACACCACGGCTGTCTGCCCTTACTGCATACGTGCCAAACAACTGCTCAAGTCGCGCGGCGTTGAGGTCATCGACGAAATCCGCATCGATCTGGACTTGCAACAACGCGACCAGATGATGAGTCTCACCGGTCGACGCACCGTGCCACAGATCTTCATCGGCAGCACCCATGTGGGTGGCTGTGATGACCTGGTGGCACTCGACGCACGCGGTGGTCTGATGCCGCTGCTGCAGTCCTGACTTTTTTCTGGCGCTGCGGGCGCCGCAGGCGCCGGGCGCCCTCCCGATTTACCAACCACGAGAACCTTATGTCCGATACCCCCAACCCCGTTTTCCAGATTCAGCGCGTTTACCTGAAGGAAGCCTCTCTGGAGCAGCCCAACTCACCCGCCATCCTGCTTGAACAGGAACAGCCCACGGTGGACATCCAATTGGGTGTGAATGCCTCGACCGTGGCCGACGGTGTGTATGAAGTGGTGGTGACGGCCACCGTGCAGACCAAGATCAAGGAGCGCACCGTGTTCTTGGTCGAAGCCTCGCAAGCCGGCATTTTCGAGATCCGCAACCTGCCGGACGAACAGATGGGCCCGATCATGGGCATCGCCTGCCCGCAAATCGTCTACCCGTATTTGCGCAGCAATGTGTCTGACCTGATCCAGCGCGGCGGTTTCCCGCCGGTGCACCTGTCGGAAATCAACTTCCAGGCGATGTACGAGCAACAACAGGCCGCCCAAACCGAAGAGACCCCCGCGGTTCAGTAAGTTATTGACCATATTGGCCTGTAGCCCTTGAATCACTTGCCTCAGCAGCTATGAAAATAATGGTTCTGGGTGCCGGTGCTTGGGGCACGGCGCTGGCCAGCAGTGCGGCGGCACACGGCGCCGGACACCAGGTCAGCTTGTGGGCGCGTGATACCCGCCAGGTGTTGGCGCTGCAGCAGCAGCGTGCCAACCAGCGTTACCTGCCCGGTGTGGCCTTGGCGCCCGCGCTGCAATTCAGTGCCGCGCCCGTGGCCGAGCTGCCCGCTCTGGCCAACACCTGTGACTTGGTGGTGGTCGCCACCCCGATGGCAGCTTTGCGACAGATGGTGCAGGCGCTGCGTAACTGCCGTGTGCCCGTGGCCTGGTTGTGCAAGGGGTTTGAGGCTCCGGTTTCTGAGCCTTTTGGGCTGCTAGCCCACGAGATACAAGGGAGTATTGCTCCTGAAATGCAAGCGGGTGTGCTCAGTGGCCCCAGCTTCGCACTCGAAGTGGCGCGTGGCCAGCCGACCGCGCTGGTGGCCGCCAGTGCCCATGAGGCGGTGCGCCAGGCGTTGGTGGCTGCGTTTCACAGTTCGGCGCTGCGGGTTTATGCCAACGACGACATCGTGGGGGTGGAGGTCGGTGGCGCGGTGAAAAACGTGCTGGCGATTGCCACCGGCCTGTGTGATGGCCTGAACCTGGGCCTCAATGCCCGTGCCGCCCTGATCACACGGGGCCTGGCTGAGATGACGCGCCTGGGTGTCGCCCTGGGCGCCCGTGCCGAAACCTTCATGGGCCTGAGTGGTCTGGGGGATCTGGTGCTGACTGCGACTGGTGACTTGTCGCGCAACCGCCAGGTGGGTCTGGCGCTGGCGCAAGGGCAGAGCTTGCAACAGGCCACCGGTGCCCTGGGCCATGTGGCCGAAGGGGTTTACAGTGCTCGCACAGTGGTGCAGCGCGCCGCCCATCTGGGGGTGGACATGCCGATTGCCCAGGCAGTGGTCGATTTGCTGGACGGACGCATGACACCGCGCCAGTCCGTCGCGCGTTTGATGGGGCGTGAGCCCACCACCGAACTGGCGGCTTTGGTTTAGAAGAATACGCAGGAGGATCTGATGGCAGCTTATTTTGATTTTTCCGCCGAAGCCGTGGCGGCGCTGGCGCAGGCCGATGTGGCACGGGCTCTGCTCGAAGATGTCGGTGACGCCGACCTCACCGCCGGTCTGGTCGACCCCACGCGCCTGGCTCGGGCCACCGTGGTGGCGCGTGAGTCTGCGGTGATTTGTGGCGCGCCCTGGGTGGAGCGCGCGTTTCGGGTGCTGGCCCCGACGGTTGAATTGACCTGGCACATCGGCGAGGGCCACCGCGCCGCAGCCGATCAGGTGGTACTGGAGGTGCACGGGCAGGCACGTGCTTTGTTGACCGCCGAGCGCACCGCGCTCAATTTCCTGCAATTGCTCAGCGCAGTCGCCACCAAAACTGCGAACTTTGTGCAGGCGGTGCGCGAGGTGCCTGGCGCCCGTACCAACATCGTTGACACCCGCAAAACCCTGCCGGGCCTGCGCCTGGCGCAGAAATACGCGGTGCACATGGGCGGCGGTGTGAACCACCGGCTGGGTCTGTATGACGCGGTGCTGATCAAGGAAAACCACATCGCCGCCGCCGGTGGTGTGCGCGCCGTGTTGCAACGTGCCGCCGAAGTGGCGCCGCAGGCCCGTTTTGTCGAGATCGAGGTGGAGAGCCTGGAGCAGCTCAAGGAAGCGCTGGACGCCGGTGCCACCATGATCCTGCTTGACAACATGGGCCTGATGCACCTGCACGAGGCGGTGCGCATCACCGCCGGGCGTGCGGTGCTCGAGGTGTCGGGGGGTGTCAATCTGTCGAGCGTCTGTGCGATTGCCTCCACCGGGGTTGATCGCATCTCGATTGGCGCTTTGACGAAAAACGTCAAGGCCGTCGACTTTTCGATGCGATTTGCCGATGACCCGCTCTGAGCCTGGCGGGACAACTCATATTCTTGAATCTGGAGTCACCATGACCGACAGCGCCCTGGCCATCAAGGCGGTGGACTACGAACAGCCGGACAACTCGCCCGCCGGTGGTGCGGTGTGCGCCACCAAACACGCCTGGGCGCGTGTGCCGGTCGAGCCCAGCGCGGCCGAGCGTGCCGCGCTCAAGGACAAGATCCGGCGCCTGCTCAAGGAAAAAAACGCGGTGATGGTGTCGCACTACTACGTGCACCCGGATTTGCAAGATTTGGCTGAGGAAACCGGTGGCATCGTCAGCGACTCGCTTGAGATGGCGCGGTTTGGCCGCGACCATGCTGCCACCACGCTGGTGGTGTCGGGTGTGCGTTTTATGGGAGAAACCTCCAAGATTTTGTCGCCCGAGAAACGCGTGCTGATGCCCGATCTGGACGCCACCTGCTCGCTTGACCTGGGTTGCCCGGTGGACGAGTTTTCAGCCTTTTGTGACGCCCACCCGGATCGTACCGTGGTGGTCTATGCCAACACCAGCGCGGCGGTCAAGGCTCGCTCGGACTGGCTGGTGACCTCCAGTTGCGCGCTCGACATTGTCAAAGCCCTCAAAGACCAGGGTCAGAAAATCCTGTGGGCGCCAGACCGGCACCTGGGTGGTTACATCCAGCGTGAAACTGGCGCCGACATGGTGATGTGGGGCGGCTCCTGCATCGTGCATGACGAGTTCAAGGCCTTTGAGCTCGAAGAACTGATGCACGAACACCCCGGTGCCAAGCTGTTGGTGCACCCTGAGTCACCGGCTGCGGTGGTGGCGTTGGCGGATGCGGTGGGTTCCACCTCTGGCATTCTGAACGCCGCCCGCGAGATGGATGCCAAAACCTTCATCGTTGCCACCGACAACGGCATGATGCACAAGTTACGCACGCTGAACCCCGGTAAGACCTTCATCGAAGCGCCCACTGCGGGCAACAGCGCCACCTGCAAAAGCTGCGCGCACTGCCCGTGGATGGCGATGAACGGCCTGGCCGATGTGGCGCGGGTGCTGGAAACCGGTGCCAACGAGGTCCATGTGGACCCGGCACTGGGCTTGCGCGCCCGCGTGCCGATTGACCGGATGCTGGCCTTCACCGCCGCCCTTAAACAAGGCCCTGTGCCTGGAAGCCTGGTAGCCCATATCGGTGCTGCCTGAGTTGCTACTTTATTGATAACGACCGCTGGTCCATTGAAAACCGAACCATGAACGACACCACCCAACGCCCGGAACTGCCTGACCACCTCGCTATCGACGCCCGCAGCCCGTTTTACAACGCCGCCGTGTTCCAACACGACATCGGCATCCGCTTCAACGGCAAGGAACGCACCGATGTGGAGGAATATTGCATCAGCGAAGCCTGGGTCAAGGTGCCTGCTGGCAAAACCCGCGACCGTCACGGCAAACCGCTGCTGATCAAGGTCAAAGGCACGGTCGAGGCTTATTACAGCTAACCCCGTTTCTAAACCATCCGTGTTGTTGCGTCGCCTTGGCGCGCGATGGCACGGCATGCGGCACCCGGTTTGCCGCCGGGTGGTCTGGTATCAGATTTCCAGGTTGTCGATCAGTCGTGTATTGCCCACACGTGCTGCCGCCAGCAGCACCAGGCCTGCGTTGGCCAGCAGAGGGGCCAGCTCGGTTGCGGAGGGTGTTTGCAGGTTGTTGCGCTGGCGCACGGTCAGGTAGTCCGGTTTCCAGCCGCGTGTTTTGAGCGCGTGTATGGCCTGGGCTTCCAGCGCGGGCAGATCGGTTTGACCAGCGCGCAGCGCCTCGGCCATGGTCTTGAGCGCCAGTGACAGTTGTACCGCTTCCTGGCGTTCAGCCGGGCTCAAGTAGTTGTTGCGTGACGACAGTGCCAGACCATCGGCGGCGCGCAGTGTCTCGCCGCCAATCACCTCGATGGGCAGGGCAAACTGCTGCACCATGCGCTGGATCACCATCAGCTGCTGGTAGTCTTTTTTGCCAAACAGAGCGACCCGTGGGCCGACGATGGCGAACAGCTTCATCACCACGGTGCAGACGCCGCCAAAAAAACCTGGCCGGAAATGCCCTTCAAGCATGTTGGCCAGCTCGGTGGGTGGCTGCACGGTGAAACCCTGCGGCTCCGGGTACAGCTCTTTTTCGCTGGGTGCAAACAACACATCACAACCGGCCTCGGCCAGCGCGTGGCAATCGGCCTCCAGCGTGCGTGGGTAGGTGTCAAAGTCCTCGTGCGGCAGAAACTGCAGGCGGTTGACAAAAATGCTGGTCACCATCACGTCACCCAGCGGCTTGGCCTGGCGCACCAGCGCCAGGTGGCCGTCGTGCAAATTGCCCATGGTGGGCACAAAGGTCGGGTGCCGGAAGGCCGACAGGTGCTCACGCAGCTCGGTGATGGTGTGTATGGTTTTCATAGTGAAAGGTTGAGGCAGCACAATGGCTGTCGGCTGATTTCTTGCAAAAACGTAAGAAGTGTTCGGGCCCGGCTGTGGCCATCGCCCGTGCTTGAATCTGCTGCCTGTGCTTACCAGGCGTGCAGGGTGTTGTCCGGGAAGCTGCCGTTTTTGACGGCTTGTACATAAGCGGTGATGGCTTCCTTGATGCCGTGCTGGCCCGGGATGCCGGGCAACTCGGCCATGAAATTGCGAACAAACTTGGGGTTTTTGCCCAGGTTCAGGCCCAACATGTCGTGCAACACCAGCACCTGGCCGGCGGTGTCCTTGCCCGCACCGATGCCGATGGTGGCGCAGTGGTTCAGTTCGGTGGAGAGTTCGGCTGACAGCGCGGCGGGCACCATCTCCAACACCAGCAGGGTGGCGCCAGCATCCTGCAGTTCGTGTGCGTGGCGCTTGAGGAGGGTGGCTGATTCGGTGGTTTTACCCTGGACCCGATAACCACCGAGCGCGTGCACGGTCTGCGGGGTCAAGCCCAGGTGGGCACACACCGGGATGCCCCGGTCGACCAGGAAACGCACCGTATCGGCGGTCCAGCCGCCACCTTCCAGCTTGACCATGTGGGCCCCGGCCTGCATCAGCACCACCGCGCTGCGCAGCGCCTGCTCCTTGGACTCATGGTAGGTGCCGTAGGGCAGGTCGCTGACGATCCAGGCCGTGCCTTGTACCCGGCGCACGCCCCGGGTGACACATTCGGTGTGGTAACGCATGGTTTCCAGTGACACCCCCACCGTGCTCGATAGACCCTGGCAGACCATGCCGAGCGAATCACCGACCAGGATGCACTCGACACCTGCCGCATCGGCCACCGCCGCAAAGGTGGCGTCGTAGGCGGTGAGCATGACAATCTTCTCGCCACGCGCATGCATTTCCAGCAGGCGTGGCAGGCTCACCGGTTTGCGGGTGGCCGGGCTGCTGGCTGGCGGCAAGGTGCCGTAGGGGCTTGCATTCTGGGTGGTGGAATCGGTCATGTGGGTGTCTCCCCAAAAAAAGTGGCGCGAGTCTAACGCAGACGAAAAACGATCTGACTCAGCGTTGTGGGCTCAGGATGGTGGGCAGCGCCTCAGGCAGCAGATCCGGGTAATCGCGGCTGAAATGCAGGCCACGGCTCTCGTGGCGGGCCTGGGCCGAGCGCACGATCAGGTCGGCCACCAGCACCAGGTTGCGCAATTCCAGCAGGTCACGCGTGACGTGGAAGTTGGCGTAGAACTCCTGGATTTCGCCTTTGAGCAGCTCGATGCGGTGGGCGGCGCGTTCCAGCCGTTTGTTGGTGCGCACAATGCCCACGTAGTCCCACATGAAGCGGCGCAACTCGTCCCAGTTGTGCGAGATCACCACCGCCTCGTCGGCATCACCGACCCGGCTCTCATCCCAGACCGGCAGGGTGCCAATGGGCTGGGTCGAGGCCTGGGCAATGTCGGTGGTGGTGGCCTGGGCAAACACCATACATTCGACGAGCGAGTTGCTGGCCAGCCGGTTGGCGCCGTGCAAGCCGCTGCAGGCGGTCTCACCAATCGCGTACAGACCCGGAATGTCGGTGCGGCCATGCAGATCGGACAACACACCACCGCAGGTGAAGTGGGCCGAGGGCACCACGGGAATAGGCTGTTTGGCGATGTCGATGCCCAGCTCCAGGCAGCGCGCGTAGATGTTGGGGAAATGTTCCAGCAGGAAGGTTTTGGGCTGGTGCGAGATGTCGAGGTAGACGCAGTCAAAGCCACCTTTTTTCATCTCGAAGTCAATCGCACGGGCCACCACGTCGCGTGGCGCCAGCTCCAGCCGTGCGTCGTGGTGCTGCATGAAGCGGGTGCCGTCGGGCAGCAGCAGGCGACCACCTTCACCACGCACCGCTTCGCTGATCAGGAAGGACTTGGCATGCGGGTGGTAGAGCGCGGTCGGGTGGAACTGGATGAACTCCATGTTCTGCACCCGGCAACCTGCGCGCCAGGCGGCAGCGATGCCGTCGCCGGTGGCGGTGTCGGGGTTGGTGGTGTAGAGGTAGACCTTGCCCGCCCCACCGGTGGCCAGGATGGTTTGTGGTGCCTCGAAGGTGATGACCTCGTCGGTCTCGCTGTCGAGTGCGTACAGGCCAACGCAGCGTTTGTCGGTCTGGCCGAGTTTGTCGGAGGTGATCAGATCGACCAGGGTGTGTTGTTCAAACAGGCTGATGTTGGGGGTCTTCTTGACTGCGTCGATCAGGGTGCTTTGCACCGCCGCACCGGTGGCATCGGTCACATGCACGATGCGCCGGGCGCTGTGGCCGCCTTCGCGGGTCAGGTGCAGCTGGCCATCCTCCTGCGAGAACGGCACGCCCATGGTTTGCAACCAGGCAATCGCCTTGGGCGCGTTTTCCACCACAAAACGGGTGGCGTCCGGGTCACACAGGCCAGCACCGGCAATCTGGGTGTCCTGGATGTGGGCCTCAAAACTGTCGTCCTTGTTCCAGACCGCCGCAATGCCACCTTGTGCCCAGCCACTGGAGCCCTCCATGACCGCACGTTTGGTGATCACCGCCACCTTTTTGGTGGGGGCCAGCAGCAGGGCGGCACTCAGGCCCGCCAGGCCGCTGCCCACGATCAAAACATCGAATACCAGAGGAGGACGTGGGGTGGATTTGACAGGGCGTGCGTTCATGGTGTGGACAGGGTGTGGGTTCAGGTCGGGGTGTAGGCCAGGCGCACATAAATCGGCGCAAAGGCCTCAGCCTGGGTGATTTCAATGAGGGTTTCCTTGGCGAGTTCGAGCAAGGCGATGAAGGTCACCACCAGCACCGGCGCGCCTCTGTCGGGGTTGAACAGGTCTTCAAATTCAACAAAACGGTGGCCTTGCAGGCGCTTGAGCACCTGGCTCATGTGTTCACGCACCGACAGTTCCTCGCGTGTGATTCTGTGGTGCTGCACCAGCCGCGCGCGCTGCAGGATGGCGGCCCAGGCTTCCTGGAGCTCCTGCACACTCACATCGGCAAAACGGGGCTGCAGGGAGCGTTCGATGTAGGCCTGCGCCACCACAAAGTCGCGCCCGAACTGCGGTATCGCATTGAGGTTGGCAGCGGCCAGTTTGATCTGTTCGTACTCGAGCAGGCGGCGTACCAGCTCGGCACGCGGATCTTCGGCCTCCTGACCTTGTGCCTCCGGCTTGGGCGGCAGCAACATGCGCGACTTGATCTCGATCAGCATGGCCGCCATCAGCAGGTACTCAGCGGCCAACTCCAGGTTGCGCTGGCGGATTTCATCCACATACAGCATGTACTGGCGCGTCAGGCCAGCCATGGGGATGTCGAGGATGTTGAAGTTCTGGCGCCGGATCAGGTAGAGCAGCAGGTCCAGCGGGCCCTCAAAGGCCTCCAGAAACACCTCCAGCGCGTCGGGCGGGATGTAGAGGTCCTGCGGCAAGGAGAACAGCGGCTCACCATACAGGCGCGCCACCGCCACCTGGTCCACCACCGTGGGCATGTCTGCGGTGGTGGCGGATGCTGAACTGACCGGCACTGCCGATGCAACCATTGCGCGGATAAATCGCTATTTATTAAATAGCTGAAGACGCTTGATATATAAGGGCTACAGGCCAAAAAGCCTGTTACTCACCGGCGCTTTGGTAAACGTAGGGCTGTTGCGCCACTCTGGCTTCACGGAACTGCGCGGCGGCGTCGCGGTCCACCGCCTTGTCCCACAACAGGCTACGTCCCAAGCGCTGCCCTTGCACGATGGCCGGGTTGTTGGCCTTGAGCGTCTTGAGGAACTGCGTGATTTCGGATTCGTACTTGGGGCGGTAGAAAAGGTTCATGGTGTGAGGTCTCGTTGCGGCATTTTAGCCCGGCACCGGGATTGTGCGCCCGCCAGCTTGCGGGTGGCTAACACCCAAAAAGGGCGGGTGTAATATCCGAGGCCTTCCCCTCTTCACATTTGTTGCCGCTACATGAACAGTTTTGCCCCGGCCGCCACTTGGATCCATCTGGATTGGGTGTTGCTGGTTGTGGTGACTTGGTTGTTGATCGGTGTGGCGGGTATCGCGGCACTGCGGCGTTTTCGGATTGTCTCGACCCTGCTGTTTCCGCTGGGCGCTGTGGCCTCGGTCGGCTTGATGGCGGTGGCGTTGAGTGCGACCTTCGCCAGCACCGAGACGGCCGTGCTGCCGCTGGGCCTGCCGCAGTTGCCTTTTCATCTGCGCCTGGACAGCTTGTCGGCTTTTTTCCTGTTGCTCATCGGTGGCGTGTCGGCCGGGGTGTCGACCTTTGCTGCGGGGTATTTTCGCCAGGGGGAGGGCACACCGCCGGGGCTGTTGTGCCTGGAATACCACGTGTTTCTGGCCAGCATGGTGATGGTGGTGCTGGCTGACGATGCCTATGTGTTCATGGTGATGTGGGAAACCATGGCGTTTTCCTCTTTCTTTCTGGTGTTGGCCAACCACCGCATTCCCGAAATCCGCAGCGCCGGTTACCTCTATATGCTGGTGGCGCACGTGGGGGCGCTGGGCATTTTGCTGTGTTTTGGGGTGTTGCAGGCTAACACCGGTGACTACACCTTTGCCAATATGCGCGCCCAGGCCTTGAGTCCGTTCTGGGCCTCGGTGGCGTTTTGCCTGGCGGTGTTTGGTTTTGGTGCCAAGGCCGGGCTGTTGCCCTTGCACGCCTGGCTGCCCGAGGCGCACCCGGCGGCACCCTCACCGGTATCGTCGCTGATGAGTGGGGTGATGCTCAAGATTGCGCTATATGGCGTGTTGCGCGTGTCGTTTGACCTGTTGCAAACGCGGCTCTGGTGGTGGGGTGTGTTGTTGATGGGCCTGGGGCTGGCCACCGCGCTGTTTGGGGTGGTGTTCTCTACGGTGCAGGTGGAGATGAAGCGTCTGTTGGCCTATTCCAGCATTGAAAACATCGGGCTGATGGCCGCCGGTATCGGGCTGGCATTGCTGTTTTCCAGCTACCACATGCAGGCGCTCTCAGCGCTAGCGCTCACTGCAGCGCTGTACCACATGCTCAGTCATGCGTTTTTCAAGGGCCTGCTGTTTTGCAGCACCGGTGCGGTGTTGCATGCCACCGGCGAGCGCAGCCTGGGCCGACTTGGTGGCCTGATACGTTACATGCCTTGGGTGGCTTGGCCGACCTTGGTGGGGGTGCTGGCCTGCGCGGGTTTGCCGCCGTTTGGCGGGTTTGTCGCCGAATGGTTGTTGTTGCAAAGTTTCTTGTTCACCACCGGGCTGCCGGGCTCGTTTTTGGACATGCTGGTGCCGGTGATGGCAGCGCTGATTGCGCTGATTGCGGCGCTCTCAGGCTTCACCATGGTCAAGTACTTTGGCGTGGTGTTTCTGGGTCAGCCGCGTGAGGCCAAGCTGGCCCAGGCTCATGACGCCGGGCGCTCCGAGCGGCTGGGCATGTTGTGGTTGGTGGCGGGTTGTGTGCTGCTGGGCTTGTTTCCGAACCAGGTGATTGCGCTAATGGACCCGGTGACACGCAGCCTGGTGGGCGCCGGGCTGGCTCAGATGGTGGCCAACAGCAGTTGGCTGCTGGTGCCGGTGAATGTGGAGCGGGCCAGTTATGCGCCGGTGATTTTCCTGCTGGGTGTGGTGCTGAGTTTTGGCATCGCTTTTGTGCTGGTGCGCCGCCTCTACCACGGCCGTCTGCGCCGGGTGCCGCCCTGGGACTGCGGTCACCCCTGGCAGACCGCGCGTATGCAGGACAGCGCCGAAGGCTTTGGCCAGCCGATCCGGCAGATCTTTGAGCCGTTTTTCCGCATCACCAAACACCTGCCGACTGCTTTTGATGCCGAGCCCAGTTACCAGGTCAAGGTGGAAGACCCGCTGTGGTACGCGCTCTACCTGCCGCTGGCCCGAGCGGTGGCCTGGGTGTCCAAACTGGTGGGGGTGTTGCAGCAGGGACGGATTGCGGTGTACCTGATGTACAGCTTTGTCACGCTGATTGTGGTCTTGCTGGTGGTGAAACGATGAGTGCACTCGGGGCTTTTTCACAGTTGCTGGCCTTGGTGGTCGCCTTGTTGCTGGCGCCACTGCTCACCGGTTGGATCAACCAGTGGCGCCACTGGTTGCAAAACAAATCGGCACCGAGCCTGCTGCAGCCTTATATGAACCTGCACAAGCTCTTCAACAAAGAGTCGTTGATGGCCGAACACGCCTCACCGCTGTACCGCTTTGCGCCCTATGTGGTGTTTGGTTGTATGTTGCTGGCCAGCGCCATCATCCCGACGCTGTCCACCGACTTGCCGCTGTCACCCGCCGCTGATGCGATTGCGCTGGTGGGCCTGTTTGCGCTGGCGCGGGTGTTCATCTCGCTGGCGGCGATGGATGTGGGCACCGCCTTTGGCACGCTCGGTGCCCGGCGGGAAATGCTGGTGGGTTTTCTGGCCGAACCGGCTTTGCTGATGGTGCTGTTTTGTGCCTCGATGATCACCGGCTCCACCTCGTTGACCACCATTGTGGAGACACTCGCGCACCGGGAGCTGGCGATTTACCCGAGTCTGTTGCTCGCCGGGGTGGCTTTCACCATGGTGTCGCTCGCAGAAAACGCCCGGGTGCCGGTGGACAACCCCGACACCCACCTTGAACTCACCATGATCCACGAGGCGATGATCCTGGAGTATTCGGCACGCCACCTGGCGCTGCTGGAATGGGCTGCCAGCCTCAAGCTGTTTGCCTACTCCTGTATCGGGCTGGCGCTGTTTTTCCCGTGGGGTGTTGCCGAGGCCAACGCGCCGCTGGCCCTGCTGCTGGCTTTGCCGGTGCTGGTGTTCAAACTGGCGGTGGGCGGCATGTTGATGGCCATGATTGAGACCGCGAGTGCCAAGATGCGTATCTTCCGGGTGCCGGAGTTTCTGGGCACCGCCTTCCTGATGGCTGTGATCGGCCTGCTGGTCAACGTGTTGCTGGGGGGCAAATGATCAAGTTTGTGCCCCAGCTGATCAATCTGTTGGCGACGCTGATTTTGCTGCTGTCGTTTGCGATGATCGCCCAGCGGCGCATTGTGTCGCTGATCAACCTGTTCATGATCCAGGGGGTGGCGCTGGTGGCGGCGTCCTTTTTGCTGGGCTATGTCACCCAGCAACCTGATCTGTACATCTCTGGCCTGCTCACGCTGGTGCTCAAGGTTGTGTTTATCCCTTGGATGCTGCACCGGGTGATCCGCAAGCTCAATGTGCGCTGGGATGTGGAAACCCTCATCAACATCCCGACCACCATGCTGGTGGGCATCGGGCTGGTGATTTTTGCCTTCAGTCTGGCGCTGCCGATCTCGCGCCTGTCGGACTCTCTGGCCGGTGGGGCGCTGGGCATTGCGCTGGCCTGTGTGATGTTGTCGTTCATGATGATGATCACCCGCTCCAAGGCGATCCCGCAGGTGATTGGCTTTTTGTCGATGGAAAACGGTTTGTTGTTTGCTGCCACCACCGTCACCAGCGGTATGCCGATGATTGTGGAATTTGGCATTGCCCTGGACGTGCTGGTGGGTGTGTTGATCCTGGGGGTGTTCATGTTCCAGATCCGCGAGAAGTTCGACAGCCTGGACATCCGCAAGCTCGAAAACCTCAAGGAAGAGTAACCCTGATATGCACGCCTTGAGTTTTGTTCTGGGGATTCCGTTGCTGGGTGGCCTGGTGCTGGCGCTGGTGGGGCACCAGCCCCGTGCGCGTGATGTCAACGTGGGTTTCAGTCTGTGGACCTTTCTGGCCTGCTGTGTGATGACCTACGAGGTGATTGAGGGCGGGCCGCAGTTTCTCTGGGCCAAACAGTTCTACATCGACCCGCTCAACGTGTTTCTGGTGACCCTGACCGCTTTTGTCAGCCTGACCACCGCGATTTTTTCGCGTCCCTACATGCGGGTCGAGCAGGACCACGGCAAGATGACACCCAAACGCATGCGCCTGTACCACAGCATGTACCAGCTGTTTGGTTTCACCATGCTGCTGGGGCTGACTACCAACAATCTGGGCATCATCTGGGTGGCGATGGAGGCCGCCACACTCACCACCGTGCTGCTGGTCAGCGTTTACCGCACCCCGGCCAGCCTGGAGGCCGCCTGGAAATACTTCATCCTGTGTGGCGTGGGTATTGCACAGGCGTTGTTTGGCACGATCCTGGTCTACATGGCGGCCGACAAGGTGCTGGGCTCGGAACACGCCACGCTGCTGTGGACCAACCTCTCGGACATCAAGGGCCAGCTGGACCCGACCATCATGTCGCTGGCCTTTGTCTTCCTGCTGATTGGTTACGGCACCAAGATTGGCCTGGTGCCCTTGCACAGCTGGCTGCCCGACGCCCATGCCGAAGGCCCGACACCGGTGTCCGCTGTGCTCTCGGGCCTGCTGCTCAATGTGGCGATGTACGCGGTGCTGCGCTGCAAGGTGTTGACCGACGGCGCCTTGGGCACCCAGATGGCAGGCCAGCTGATGATGGGTTTTGGCCTGTTGTCGGTGGTGGTGGCGGCGTTTTTTATCTCGCGCCAGAAAGACGTCAAGCGCATGTTTTCGTACTCCAGCATCGAACACATGGGGCTGATCACCTTTGCTTTTGGCATGGGTGGGCCGATTGCGAGCTTTGCCGGGTTATTACACATGACGGTGCATTCGCTGGTCAAGTCCGCGATCTTTTTCACTGTGGGCCACGCCACACAAAAAGCGGGCACCCAGACCATGAGCGAGATTCGCGGCCTGATCAAGGTCAACCCGACGGTGGGCTGGGGCCTGATGCTGGGGGTGATGGCCATTTTGGGCATGCCACCGTTTGGGGTGTTTGCCAGCGAGTTCCTGATTTTGACCACTGCCATGCGTGAGCAGCCCTGGGCCACACCGTTCCTGTTTTTGGCGCTGGGCGTGGCTTTTGCCTCGATGCTGATCCGGGTGTTGCCAATGGTGTTTGGTGAAGACACCAAGCTCAAACCCCTGGCGCATTCCCCCGCCTTGGTGCCGGTGTTTGTGCATCTGGGTTTGGGCCTGGCGCTGGGCCTGTACATCCCGCCTTACCTCAACGGCTGGTATGTGGCCGCCGCACGCATGATGGGAGGCTAGCGCCATGAAGATGCCCGGTCTTGACCTTGAATTTGCCAGCCTGCCCGCGCCGGTGCCGGTGTGGTTTGGGCGGGTCACCGCCACGCAGTGGGTTGACGCTGCCAGTGCGGTCCACGCGCACGGTGGCCGACTGGTCGCTTTGTGGGCTGGCTGTGCTATTCATTCAGAAGCTATTAGCCCAGAATATATAAGGGCTAGAGCCATATTTGTTGCCTATGTCACGCTGGACGGTCTGTTTTGGCTGGAACTGCCGCTGCAAGCTGATGCCACTTACCCCGACCTGTCTGCCCAGTTTCCAGCCGCCTCCCGCATGCAGCGTGCGGCGGCTGATCTGTCTGGTGTTGTGGCGGACGGTGCGTTTGACCGGCGGCCCTGGCTCAACCACGGCGCCTGGGCGGCCAACCACCACCCGCTGCTGCAAGACCCGCAGCATTTGCCCCAACCCGAGCCGGGTGCCCTGCAGGACTACCCGTTTGTGCGGGTCGAGGGGGAGGGTGTGCACGAGATCGCGGTCGGCCCGGTGCACGCGGGCATCATCGAGCCGGGCCACTTCCGCTTCTCGGTGGTCGGTGAAAAGGTGCTGCGCCTGGAAGAGCGGTTGGGCTACACCCACAAAGGCATCGAGCAGCGCATGACCCAGCTGCCGGTGTTGCAGGCCTACCGGCTGGCGGGCCGGGTCTCGGGTGACAGCACCGTGGCTTATGCCTGGGCCTATTGCATGGCGCTCGAATCGATCTGTTTGACCCAGATCACACCACGCGCGGCCTGGTTGCGTGCCTTGCTGCTGGAGTGTGAACGGGTTGCCAACCACCTGGGGGACCTGGGCGCGCTGGGTAACGACGTGGCTTTTGCTTTTGCGCTGGCGCAATTCTCGCGTCTGCGTGAAGACTGGTTGCGCGCCTGCAAGGGGGCTTTTGGTCACCGGCTCATGATGGACAGCATCGTGCCCGGTGGGGTCAAAGCGGACATCAACGCAGCGGGGTTGACCCAGCTGCTGAGCTGTTGTGACGCGGTGTTGACCGATGTGAAAAAGCTGTATGACGTGTTTGAGGCCCATGCCGGACTGCAGGACCGCTTCATTAACACCGGGCGAGTGCGCCCCGAGCTGGCCGCACAGCTGGGGCTGACCGGTTTGGCCGGTCGTGCCAGCGCCCAGGCCTGGGACCTGCGTTGTGACCACCCGTTTGTGCCCTATGACCAGCTGCGCGTGGTGATGGGTGGCCACACACGTGGCGACGTCGGCGCGCGCGCGCTGGTGCGCTTTCAGGAGGCGCTGGAGTCGATCCGACTGATCGAACGTATGCTGCGCGAGATGCCAGAGGGCCCGGTGAGCACGGATGTGGTGTTGCCCGAGCAGCCGTCACGTGGCGCTGGCTGGGTCGAGGGCTGGCGCGGCGAGATTGTGGTGGCGCTGGAAATCGAAGGCGCCGACCAGGGCCACCGCATCACGCGCTGCCACCTGCACGACCCGTCCTGGCAGAACTGGCCGGTGCTCGAACACGCCATCATGAAAGACATCGTGGCCGATTTCCCGCTCATCAACAAGTCGTTTAACCTGAGTTATTCGGGGCAAGATTTATGAGGCACATCGCATGATCTGGAAAGTCGTCCGTCAGATCGCGCGGGTTGGCATCCCGAGCGAGCCCGCGCCCGACATTGGTGAGAAAAATCAGGCTGAGGCCTCGCGTATTCAGGCTGAGCTGCTCTCTATTTTGGGTGACGCGCTGGCCATCCGCGAGGTCGACGCGGGCTCCTGCAACGGCTGCGAGATGGAGATCAACGCGCTGGGCAACCCCTACTACAACATCGGTGGCTTGGGCATCAAGTTTGTCGCCAGCCCGCGCCATGCCGACATGCTGTTGGTTACCGGCCCGGTGTCGCGCAACATGGAGATGGCTCTCAAACGCACCTATGAGGCCACGCCGGAGCCCAAGCTGGTGGTGGCCGTGGGTGACTGCGCCTGCAATGGCGGCATCTTTGGCGAAAGTTATGCCACCTGTGGTCGGGTTGACAAGGTGATCCCGGTCGATGTGATGGTGCCGGGCTGCCCGCCCGAGCCTGTGGACATTTTGCGAGGCATCCTGCAGGCGGTGCGGCGGCGGGTGAAGTAGGCGCAGCCAGAGAGGACGGTTTTGGCGGGGCGCCTGTCACGACCGAAGTGGTTCAAGCCGGTCTTTTTTTGACGACCTTGTTGCGTAGCGTGACAAACTCTTCCGCTGCTGAGGGGTGCAAGGCCACGGTGGCGTCAAAGTCGGCTTTGGTCGCCCCCATGTGAAGGGCAATCGCCAGGCCCTGGATGATTTCGGGCGCATCCGCCCCCACCATGTGCGCACCCAGCACACGTTGGCTGGCACTGTCCACCACCAGTTTGACCAGCGTGCGTTCCTCCGACCCCGACAGGGTGTGGCGCAGGCTGTGAAAGCTGCTGCTGTAAACGTCGATTTCGCCATGCTGCGCCAGTGCCTGGGTTTCGGTCAGTCCAACGGTGCCAATCGGTGGCTGGCTGAACACGGCGGAAGGCACGGTGCGCAGTTCGGCACTGACCGGCGTGGGGCCAAACAGTGTGCTGGCCAGCGCCGCACCTTCGCGTATGGCCACCGGCGTGAGTGAAATGCGCTGGGTCACGTCGCCCACCGCGTGCACACTGGGTAGATTGGTTTGACCAAACGCATCCACCTTGATCCCGCCCTTGTCGTTCAGCGCCACCCCGACTTCTGCCAAACCCAAACCCTGGGTGTTGGGCACCCGGCCGGCGGCATACAACACCGCATCCACCAGCAGCGGTGCTGCCTGCGCGCCAACCAGCGTCACAGACAAGCTGCCGTCCGTCAACTTTTGGATCTGTGCCACATCTTGATTCAGCAGAACGGTGATGCCTTTCTTGACCATCTCGGCTTGCAGGTGCGTTGCCACCTCGTCATCAAACCCGCGCAAGATGTGTTGGCCCCGGTAACACAGGGTGACTTGTGTACCCAGCCCGTTCAGGATGCCCGCAAACTCCACGGCGATGTAACCACCCCCCACAATCAGCACCCGTTTGGGCAACTGCGGCAGATTAAACACCTCGTTGGAGGTGAGGGCGTGTTCAATGCCTGGGATGCTTGGCAAGTAAGGCGTGCCACCGGTGGCAATCAGGATGTGTTCGGCACGGATGTGCTGGCCGTTCACCTCCACGGTATGCGGGTCCAGCAGGCGGGCATTGCCGTGCAACACCGTCACCTTGGATCCCAACAGGTTGTTTTCGTAAATGCCGCTCAGGCGGGTTATCTCTTTGTCTTTGGCCGCAATCAGTTGCCGCCAGGAAAACTCGGCGGGCGGAACCGTCCACCCAAAACCCTTGGCATCGGCAAAATCCTCGGCAAAGTGCGCGGCGTACACCAGCAGTTTCTTGGGCACACAGCCACGGATGACACAGGTGCCACCGTAACGAAAACCCTCGGTTATCGCCACGCGTGCGCCCAGGCCAGCGGCGATGCGCGCAGCGCGCACACCACCTGAACCACCCCCTATGACAAAAAGCTGGTAGTCATACGATGTCATG
Organism: Rhodoferax sp. U11-2br; assembly: GCF_018619435.1. GTDB lineage: Bacteria > Pseudomonadota > Gammaproteobacteria > Burkholderiales > Burkholderiaceae_C > Rhodoferax. The sequence goes on from NZ_JAHFZF010000015.1 coordinate 92,217, forward strand.
TGTGTTCCGTGGGTTGAAGCGGCAGGTTCAAGAGGCTGGGGAAAAAGGGCCAGATCTCATCCAGGGGTGTGAGCGCCTTAGTGGTGGATGCCGAGCTGTTCCTTGCGGTCCCAGTCGGCTCGGATATGGCCAATGCAATCCAGCACCGAGTCAAATGCCCGCACCACGGCCGGATCAAAGTGGCTGCCCGAACTGTCCCGAATCGTGGCAATCACCTTCTCCTGTGGCCAGGCCTCCTTGTAGGGGCGTTTCATCGTCAAGGCATCAAACACATCTGCCAAAGCGACCACCCTGGCCGATACCGGTATCTCCTCACCCTTCAGATTGTCGGGGTAACCGCTGCCGTCCCAGCGTTCATGGTGGTGCAAGGCGATGCCTGCCGCCATCTGAAACACCGGCTCATCACTCTTGGACAAAATGTCGTGCCCGATGCGGGAGTGGGTCTTCATTTGTGTCCACTCATTGGCATCGAGCTTGCCGGGTTTTTTGAGGATGGCATGGGGAATGCCAATCTTGCCGGTGTCGTGCATTGGTGCCGCCAGTTCAATCAGCTCACATTGCTCCTTGTTGAGGCCATAGGCCGAGGCGATCACCCCGGCATAGGCGGCCATGCGCCAGATGTGTACACCGGTGTCGGTGTCGTTGAAATGACCTGCTTCCCCCAGCATGTGGATGGCGTCGCGGTGACTCTTGTCGAGCCGGCTGGCCCGAACCAATGACAAATGGGTGTTCACCCGCGCCCTCAAGATGGGTCTGGAAATCGGTTTGACGATGTAGTCGACGCCGCCGCTGGCAAAACCCTCTTCCTCGTGACCGGCGTCTGCCAGGCCCGAGATAAAAATCACCGGAATGGCTTCGGTGCGTGGGTTGGCCTTGAGCTGGCGGCACACCGCATAACCGTTCATGTCCGGCATTTGAATGTCCAGCAGGATCAGGGACGGCAGGTGTTTGGTGGCAGCGGCCAGCGCTTCTGCGCCATTGCGGGCAAACAGCAGGCTGTAGTCGTCACTCAAGGCCGCCTCCATCACCGCCAGATTGAGAGACTCGTCATCCACCATCAGTATTGGGTTTGTCGTCATCAGGTTTCCTGTCTCAGAGCAGCCAACTGCGTTCGCAGTTCAAGTGTGGCGGTTTCACCCACCCGGAAATCATAGTTGTCCAAAGCAGCCTGTATCTGGGCCAGACGTGAGCTGGGTACCAGCGTGCCCAACTCTGTCAGGGTCTGTCGGACCTCTTTGGCACTGTCGCTGTGCCAGGCCTGCTGTAGCTTGGTGATCAGCGCATCAATCGCACCTGCATCTTCTGGCCGCACATCTCGCGCAGCAAACCCAACCTCATCGGGTGCAAAAAGCGCAATACTGACCAACACACTATCCATCGCCGCCTGTAGTTTTGTCAAGCCATCGGAGCGACTCGCGCCGACACGCACAGCTGCTTCCAGCTCGGCGGCGCTTGTGGCCACATCCAGCAGCGCCATGTTGGCAGCAGCCCCCTTGAGTTTGTGCAACAAAGCGGCACCCTGTGTGTTGTCCAGGGATGCCAATTGGGCAACTACATCGGCGTATTTGCTGGCAAACAGGCGCAAAAAGCGTTGGTAGGTAGCGATGTCTCGCCAGATTTCCAGACCTCTGGACAGTGCAATGCCTGGCAGTTCCTCCGGCGAGACATCCGGCGAGGGACGGGCGTCGGTCGTGGCCTGTGCCGCAGGTGTTACCACATGCCCCGTGAGTTTCACAATCAGAGCAACGGCGGTATCCACATCAAAGGGCTTCGAGATGAAACTGGTCATGCCTGCCTCGTGGGCCAGCTCCTGCTGATCGCGAAACGCACCCGCGGTCAAGGCCACAATCGGCAACTCGGACAAAGCCGGTATGCGGCGGATCTGCCGGGTTGCCTCATAACCGTTGAGTACCGGCATCTGGACATCCATCAACACCAAGTCGACCGCATGGTCATGGTTTTGCAACCAGTCCATGGCCTCCTGGCCATTGTTGGCCAGACTGACCAGCGCACCTTCACTGACAAAAATGCGTTGGGCCACCTCCCGGTTGATGTCACTGTCATCCACCACCAGGATGCGCAGGCCGGCCAGACGCGACTGGTTGTGGGCCGGAGCCTGTGTTTCAGCGCCGCGACGCACCCGCATGGCACGTGTGACGGCGTCATAAAGTGTGGAGGGTGTCACCGGCTTGCTCAAGATCGCATCGGCCAGATGGGCCTGCGGGTGGCCAAGCAGTTCGTCGTTGGCGTAGGCGGTGACCAGAATCACAATCGGGTCAACTTGCCCGGACTGGCCCTCACGAATGGCCCGGGCAGTTTCCAGCCCGTCCTTGCCTGGCATCTTGAAGTCCAGCAGCAACACCTCTGGCGCCCCCTTCAAAGGTGGTCTTGAATTCAGGTGGTCAATCACCTCATCGCCAGACTCAAAGACGCTGGCGCGCCAACCCAACCCATCCGCAATGGTGTGCAGGGCTGCCCGCGCAATCGCGTTGTCGTCGGCAATCACCACCGACAGGTGCGCCATGTCCGGTGTGGCTGCCAGCGCATCCTCGATGCGTTGAAACGTCAGTACAAACCAGAATTCGCTGCCACGGCCCAGCACACTGGTCACTTTCAACTCACCACCCATGGCTTCCACCAGCCGCCGACTGATGGTCAGCCCCAGTCCGGTACCGCCGAACTGGCGGCTGATGGAACCATCCGCTTGTGAAAACTCCGCAAAAATCTCCTGCTGTTGCTCAGGGGCAATACCGATCCCAGAGTCACTGACCGCAAAGCGCAAACTGATGCTGTCACTGGTTTCGTGCAATTTGATGATGTTGAGCGCCACATGACCCTGTGCGGTGAACTTGATGGCGTTGCCCGTCAGATTGATCAGCACCTGCTCCAGCCGCAGTGAGTCACCGATGAGCTGGCTGGTGCCAATGGGTGTTGGCGCGATGATGACCTCTAGGTCCTTGTCGCGCGCATTGGTCGACATGATGCCGGCCAGGTTGTTGAGGATGTCTCCCAGCCGGAACGGGGCGGATTGCAGGTTCAGCTTGCCCGATTCAATTTTCGAGAAGTCCAGCACATCGTTGAGCATGCCCATCAAGGAGGTGCTGGACTGGCGTATCTTGCGCACCAGGTCGCTGGCGTCCCCCGGCAGGCTCATCATCTTTTCCAGCAGGTAGGACAACCCCAGTATGGCGTTCATGGGGGTACGCAGTTCATGGCTCACATTGGCAATGAAAGCACTTTTGGCCACGGTAGCCGCCTCTGCTGCATGCATGGCCTTGTCCAGCGTTTGTTGGGCCTGTTTGTGGGCAGAAATGTCGGTGTAGGTCAGCAGTGTCCAGCCGTTGGACATGGGCACACCACAGACCTCAAGGAAGACACCATTGGCTTGTCGCCGCTCAAACTTGATGGTTTGTTGCGTGATCATGGCTTGGGTAAAAAACGTCAGCACCTCGTTGAAGGGCCGATCTGCGTAGTCTCCGCGGGCATGGTTGAATGCGATCATCTCGCTGAAGCTGACCTGCCCGGGCTCAAAAAAGTCCGCCGGGTAGTCCAGCAGACGTGACACCCTGCTGTTTTTGAGCCTGACCTGGCGCGTCTCGTCCAGCACAACCACGCCATAGGGCAGGGTCTCGACCACTTCCTGGAGCAGGTTGTTCAGGGTTTCAATCTGGTTGGTCTGGGCTTTGCGCTCGGTGTTGTCGACCATCGTGCTGCGGGTAAACAGCGGCGCACCGGAAGCGTCTCTGACCAGGTTGGCGTCCACGAGAAACGGACGTGTGGAACCATCTTTGCAAACAAAGTCAACCTGTAGGTTCCTGATATACCCCTGTTGCAGGACCTGAGGCAGCTGGACCTTGAGGACCCGGGTGCTCTCGGGTGTCATGAACTCAGCAATGGGGTGACCAATGTACTCGTCGCTGGTGTAGCCCAGCATGTTCAGCTCGGCTTGGTTTGCCCGCAAAATCAGGCCCTCTGGCGATAGCGAGTGGTAACCACAGGGCGCGTGGTCGTACAGGTCCTGGAACTCCTGCGTACGCAATGCCACTTTGGACTCCAGCTCCTGGTTCAGTCGCTTGAGGTCTTCCTGGGCAGCGATCAGTCGGTCGTGCATCCGCTTGCGTTCAGTGATGTCATGGCCCAGGCCCAGCACCCCGATGACCTGGCCCTGAGCATTGCGCACCGGGGTTTTTGTGGTTTCCAGCAACTCCCGGTGACCGTCAGAGGCAAAAGTGACCCATTCTTCGTTGGTACAGGGAATCCCTTTTTGCATCGCCAGCTGGTCGTTTTTGCGAAAAAAGTCGGCCAGCTCCTTGTCCACAAAGTCGTAATCTGTCTTGCCAACAATGTCCGCCTCGGCTGCGCCAAAAAGCTGCTCAAAGCGCGAGTTGCAGGACAGGTAGGCACCTTCTGTGCCTTTGAGCCAGACCAAGTCAGGAATCGCCTGGAAAAGCGCACGCATCTGTAGCTCGCTGGTGATCAGCCGATGCTCCGCCTGTTTGCGCTCGGTGATGTCGCGTGAGATGCCAAACAACCCCCGTACCTGGCCATCGGCCTCGCGCAGCGGACCTTTGGTCACCAGGAAAGTCCTCTCACCCATGGTGGTTGCGACGGTTTCCTCGAAGCTGATGACCCGGTCTTCTGACATCACCCGCTGGTCGTTGGCGCGGATCATGGCGGCCTGTTTCGGGAACAAAGCCGCGTCGTCTTTGCCCAGTGCCTTGTCGGTGGTTTGGCCAAGCAAACGCGCTGTTTCCTGGTTGAACAGCAGGTAGCGTCCTTCGGTATCTTTGGCATAAATGGCGTCCGAGGAGCTTTCGACGATGTTGTCCAGCAGACGCCGAATGGCTGCACGGTCTTTTTGAACCGTCAACTCGCGATCAGAGATATCTTGCGCCCGACTCTGCATTCTTCGGATCAATCCGTATAGCATCAGGCTGGTGACCGCCACAAACAACCACCCCTTGGCAATGCTGATGCGACTGATCAGCACCGGGTCATTGACCAGCCAACTCACCAGATTGTCGGACGCGAGTATCCAGAAGCTGGCAAACGCCGCGTAAATCAGGATGATCCGCTTGGCGGCGGTGGCGGAGTAACTGGTGTTCTCCACGTGCGCAGGCAATGGGGTGGCAGGCTTTGACATGAGCAATTGTCTGGACGACCTCTCCGAACTCCATGTGTCACCTGATGCTACACCACACGCTGGCGCACTCAAAGCTGATGCGATGGCCGTGCAAGAGACCATGGCTGAACTGTGGGTTTCATGTCAACTGATGGGGTCAACTTCGCCTGTAGAGCGCCTCCGGCTGCGTTTGATCAACTCCGAACGGAAATCTGCCGGCATTGTGATCACATGGTTATGAGAGAGACTCTGAAATGGACGAGAATGGCTCTTTGATTTTGGATATGCCTGTTTTGAGTGTCTCTCATGAGTTCTGACCTTCGATTTTTGATAGTAGATGACTTTTCTACCATGCGTCGCATCATCCGCAACCTGCTCAAGGAGAGCGGTTTTGCCAACGCAGATGAGGCCGAAGACGGAGCGGTGGCCTGGCGCATGCTCCAGAACAGTCACTTTGACTTTGTGGTGAGCGATATCAACATGCCCAACATGAATGGCTTTCAGTTGCTGGCCGAGATCAAGAAAGACGACAAGCTCAAACACATCCCCTTTTTGATGGTGACGGCCGAAGCCAGAAAAGAAGACATTGTTCTGGCCGCCCAGCAGGGTGCAGCCGGCTACATTGTCAAACCCTTCACCAAGGCGGTTCTTGAGGAAAAGGTGCTGAACATCCTCAAGCGCCTAGGTTTGTAAGCAGCGCTCTTTTTTAACGTGCCTGGCGGCCCACCGCCAGCGCAACCAGAACCAGACCCACCGCCACGGCAAACGTAGCGTGTAAGCCGGCTGCAATCTGCTCCGGGCGGGCTGTTGTGATCTCGGTCACGCCTGACCCGGCCACAAACACTGCCCCCATCACCGAAGCACCGGTGATCAGCCCCAGGTTTCGCGACAGGCCCAGCAGGCCGGACACCACACCCCGCCGCTCGGCTGGCACATCACGCATCACCGCGGTGTTGTTGGCCGCCTGAAACAGCGCATAACCGGCAGTGACCACCACCAGCGGCAAGACGTAGCCCGCGACACCCCAAGCCATGGGCTGCAGCGCCAGCAGGGTCGAACCCACCAACATGGTGGCCAGCCCGCACAGGCCCATGGTGTGAGCGCCCAAGCGGTCCACAAACCGACCCGCCGGCACACCCGTCAACGCCGCCACCACCGGTCCGGCCGACATCACCAGGCCCACATGGGCCGCTTCCAGCTGCAGTGCAGCTGACAGGTAAAACGGACCCACCACCAGCGTGGCCATCACCACAGTGGTCACCAGGGTACTTGTCACAAAGCCGATACCCGGTACCGGCTTGCTGACCATGGCCCACTGGATCAAAGGGGAGCGCGCCCGGTTTTCCACCCACACAAACACCCCCGCCCCCAACACAGCCGTCAACAACAACGCCGCGTTGAACCAACCAAAATTGCCGCGCCCCAGCGTCATGGCCAGCGCATAGACCACCAGTGTCAGCGCCAGCAGCAGCGTGCCTGGTCCATCAAAACTGGCCCAAGCCGTTTTTGGCCCTGGGTGATCCATGGGCAGATAACGCCACACCAGAAGAAAAGTCAGAGCGCCAAGCGGCACATTCACCCAGAAGATGGCCTGCCAACCCCAACTGCCAATCAGCACACCACCCAGCGTGGGCCCCAGCGTCGTGCCCACCGCCGACATGGTGCCCAGCAAGCCCATGGCGCTGCCCGTCTTTTCTTTGGGCACGGCTTCACCTACCAGCGCCATGGTCAGCGCCATCAACATCGCCGCACCCAGGCCCTGCAGTGCTCGCGCGGCGATCAGCAGCCAGAGTGTGGGGGCGGCAGCGCACAAGCTTGAGGCCACACTGAATAGCCCGATACCTGCCAGCAAGAGCCGCCTGCGGCCCATGATGTCACCCAGCCGACCGGCACCCACAATCAGGCTGGTGATGGCCAGCAGGTAGGCCAGTACCACCCACTGCACTGCCTGAAACGACACATCAAACACCTGCGCCAAAGTCGGCAGCGCCACGTTGGTGATGCTGGTGCCCAGTGAGGACAACAACATGGCCATCGATAGGCTCAGCAGCACCCACGTTGCTGCAGGCTTTATCTGCACTGCGCCATCGGTCTGTGTTGGAGGTTTGGAAATCATGTTGAGCTCTGTCCTGAAGGGTTGATGTCTGGATCGTAGGGACGGCAGTGCCAGAGCGGAAGGCGCTACATTTGCACTGTGTGATTGCGTCTGACGCCAGTTCTCAGCGCCCAGCCCACCCCATGTCTACCCCTGATCTGAACCAACTTGTCACGCTGGACGTGTTGCTTGCCGAAGGCAATGTGACGCGTGCCGCGCAACGGCTGCACCTGAGCCCGTCTGCCATGAGCCGCGCCTTGGCGCGCCTGCGTGAGACCCTGGGCGACCCGCTGCTGGTACGGGCCGGGCGCGGCCTGGTGCCCACCCCCCGCGCGCTGCAGCTGCGTGCGCAGGTGAGCCAACTGGTGCAGGACGCGCAGGCGGTGTTGCGCCCCGCCGAGTTGCTTGACCTGTCACAGCTGGTGCGCATCTTCACCCTGCGTGTCAGCGACGGTTTCACCGAAAATTTTGGCCCCAGCCTGATTACCCGCATCAGCCAGGAAGCGCCCGGTGTGCGGCTACGTTTTGTGCCCAAGCTCGACAAACACAGCTCCGCCTTGCGCGACGGCAGTGTGGATCTGGAAACCGGTGTGGTGGGCGACGACACTGGCCCGGAGGTCCGCACCCGTGTGTTGTTCCATGACCGATTTGTGGGTGTGGTGCGCCTGGGCCATGCGTTGTGCCAGGGTGAGATCACACCTGCCCGTTATGCGGCAGGCCAACATGTGCTGGTGTCGCGCCGGGGCCTCGACAAGGGTCTGATGGACGAGGCCTTGTCAGCGCTGGGGCTGGAGCGGGTGATTGGCGCCTATGTCGGCGGCTTTTCAGCCGCGCTGGCCATCACGCGCGCCACCGACCTGATCACCACCGTGCCCGAGCGCCACACCGGCAAGTTGCGCGCGGATATGTTCAGTTTTGCTCTGCCGGTGCCCGCCCCAGAGATCACCGTGTCCATGCTCTGGCACCCGCGTATGGATGGTGATGCTGCGCACCGCTGGTTGCGGGGGTGTGTGTTGGAGGTGTGTGGGGTGGCGCCCGTTGATTTGGTGAGACCGGCGTAAATAGTTTGTTGTGGCAGTTGCAGCCAATGAGCAACATCACCCGTTTGGGGGATACCCAAACTATGTTGTGTCATTGAGAATAGGTCATCAAGTGATACGAGCCATTTCCTGGAAGTGTGCCGTTTGTTGCTACGTTTAGCAGAGCTATTTGTTCATATTGGATAAGGGCTTAGGGCACTTTTGTCGATGAACTTCCCCAAACTGTTTTCTTCACCGAACCTAGCACGCATCGCTGTTCGGTTGTTACTTGCGATCCTGACAATACTCGTTATCCGCGCGTGCCTGCCAGAGCGGACGGCTCTTGGTGGCGATGCTCTGGTGGGAACCAACCGCCACTTGATCATCGTTCCGACCGATGGTCTGCCTTCACTTTTTTTGGACGCTCTTCGAGCTAGGTTGGCAGAACAGCACAAGTTCGAGGTGTTGACCACGGTGCAAATGGCGCTACCGACTGACACCGAGATCGGAAGCACCGGCCAGCATGACATCGAAAAGATTGGAAGGGCGGGGTGGGACGTTTGCCGCAGCAATTCGACCAGCGATGAGTACTGCGTCGTCCTAACCAACCGAGACATCAACGTCAAGAACTCTGGGCTCCGATACCTCTTTTCCGAGCACCGAAAAGGGATCTCGGTGGTGTCCACTGCGCGATTGAGTGACGCCAACTTTGGTGCCCGACTCAACCTGATTTCGACGCCGATCATTGCCGAAAGAATCATTTCCCGAACAACCAAGCTGATCAATAAGGGCGTGGGCCTTGGCTACTATGGATACGCGCTGTCCACAAACAGAAACAGCGTCATGTTTGCACCCGTGATGAGCCTCTCGGACCTGGATTCCGTTGGCGATTGGTACCAAGCTGATGAGGTAAGGCGAGACAACTTTGGCGGCTCCTTCTAGGTATACAAGCCGATGGTTTGTGACTGTGACGTCTGTTGTCTGGAGGTTCAAAGGACAGTTTGGGGTTCTCAGAATTCCCCCTGATTGCGCTGCTGACCTGGCTCCGCCCATTGCCCTGAAACATACCAAGCGCACAATCCCACCCATGCACCAGCACCTGTTTCCCAGGGCGTTGTTAGGCAAGGGATTCGCACCATGTTCACACGCAGACACTTCACCACCTCAGCCCTCCTGGGCAGCTCACTGGCCCTCGCAGGTTGTTCATCAGAACTCGCAGACAACAGTTATGAGTCGGTGGCCGACCAGACCTGGCGGCTGGGTGCGCTGACCGGGTTCAACGGCGCCGCGCTGGGGCGGGAGCTGGTGCGTTACGCCACGTTGGCGCCGTCCAGCCACAACACGCAGTGCTGGAAGTTTGCGCTGGACAGCAGCGGTCAGGCCATCAGCATCTTGCCTGACAGGACGCGCTTGTGTCCTGTGGTGGACCCGGACTTGCACCATGTGTTTGTGTCGCTGGGTTGCGCGGCCGAGAACCTGGCCCAGGCCGTACTGGCCCATGGGCTCCAGGGCGAGGTGGTGTTTGATCCCGTCACCGACGCGCTGCGCGTGTCGCTCAGCCCCACGGCGGCACAGGCCACCGATGTGTTCAAGGCCATCCCGCTGCGCCAATGCACCCGGGGTGACTATGACGGCCAGCCGCTCAGCACGGCCGAGCTGGCGTTGCTGCAGCGTGCGGGCAGCTCAAGCACTGTGCAACTGCTGTTGTTGACCGAGCCCGCAGCGATGGCGCAGGTGCTTGATCTCACTCTGCAGGGCAACACGGCCCAGCTGGCAGACCCTGCATTTGTCACCGAACTCAAGACCTGGCTGCGTTTTAACGGCGCGGACGCGGCGCGCACGCGCGACGGCCTGTACAGCGCGGCGTCGGGCAACCCGAGTGTGCCGGCTTGGCTGGGTGACAAGCTATTTGACTGGGTGGTCACCCCAAAAAGTGAGAACGACAAGCTGGCGCGGCAGGTGCGCGGTTCGGCGGGGATCGCGGTGTTTGTGGGCCAAGCCGCTGACAAGGCGCATTGGGTGGAGGTGGGGCGTTGTTATGAGCGTTTTGCACTGCAGGCCACTGCGCTGGGCATCCGCAACGCGATGTTGAATCAGCCGGTGGAGGTGGCGGCATTGCGCCCGCAGTTGGCAAGTCTCCTGGGGCTGGGGGGCCAGCGCCCGGATCTGGTGGTGCGGTTCGGGCGCGGCCCAAGCCTGCCCAGGTCTTTGCGCCGCACGGTGGAGGCGGTACTGGTCTGAAGAGTGGGTGTTGGCCACTAGCTTTTAAGTAGCTACCAGCCCTTTATCAATAAGGGCTGGAGGCCAATTTCTCTGAAAATTGCACGTGCAGCGCACCAGGGCAGATGTCTGCGCTGGTGCGGCTGAGGCTCAGCCGCCCGGCTTAGAAGCTCTCCCACTCCTGAGAACCACCCGCTTTGTTGTCGCTGTCATGGGTCAAGGCGGCTGCTTGGGGCGCTGCCTTGGTGGCGGCTTGTCGGCTGCTGGCGAGTTGCTTGGGGGGGGTGGGACTGACCGGGCTGGCCAGACTGGGTGTTGGCGTGGGTGTTGCGCACCCACTGTCTTGCCC
>NZ_JAHFZF010000016.1 GCF_018619435.1 Rhodoferax sp. U11-2br
GGCCAGACTGGGTGTTGGCGTGGGTGTTGCGCACCCACTGTCTTGCCCCGCTGCCAGTTTGAACACCGCCACGGTACCCACCAGGTCTTGCGCCTGGCTCTTGAGGCTTGAGGCAGCAGCAGCCATCTCTTCCACCAGGGCTGCGTTTTGTTGGGTGGCCTGGTCCATCTGCTGGATGGCTTCACCCACCTGGCCTACACCCTGGCTTTGTTCGCTGCTGGCCGCACTGATTTCACCCATGATGTCGTTGACCCGGCGAATGGAGGCCACCACCTCGGTCATGGTGGCACCGGCCTGGTCGACCAGGCTGGTGCCTTGTTCAACGCGCTCCACACTTGCGCTGATCAAAGATTTGATTTCTTTGGCGGCTTCAGCTGAGCGGCCGGCCAAGCTGCGCACCTCGCTGGCCACCACTGCAAAACCCCGGCCCTGTTCACCCGCACGGGCGGCTTCGACCGCAGCATTCAACGCGAGGATGTTGGTCTGGAAGGCGATGCCATCGATCACACTGATGATGTCGCTGATCTTGCGGCTCGATTCGTTGATGCCCTTCATGGTGTCAACCACCTGGGCCACGACTTCGCCGCCCTTGATGGCCACAGAGCTGGCGTTTTGGGCGAGCTGGTTGGCCTGACGGGCGTTGTCGGCGTTTTGTTTGACGGTGGAGCCGAGTTCTTCCATGGACGCGGCGGTTTGCTCCAGGGCGCTGGCCTGGGATTCTGTGCGGCTGGAAAGGTCGTGGTTGCCCTGGGCGATTTCGGCGCTGGCGGTGGAGACCGAGTCGGAGCCATGGCGCACTTTGGCAACCACTTCGATGAGGGCGGTTTGCATGCTGTCCAGCGCCTGCAGCACCTGACCGGTTTCATCCTGAGACCGGATGTCGATCGTGCCCGACAAGTCTCCGGCGGCCACACGGTCGGCTACCGCAACCGCCTGGTTCAGTGGGCGGGTGATGGAGCGGGTGATGAGCCAGGCGATGGTGGAACCCAGCAACAGCATCAAGACACCCATGCCTATCATGAGATTGGAGTAGAGGGTCACGGCAGCACCCGCTTCTGTGGCCAAGTTGTCTGCAATGCCTTTTTGCAACGCACGAGAGGCCTCGACCGCTTTGAACACCACGTTTTGCAGCATGCGCACGTCGCTGGCCAGCACCTCACTGGCCTGCACCTTGTCGCCTGATTCGCCCAAAGCAATGGCACGATCAAGTTCGGCGTTGTAGTTGTCATCGTTGTCATTGATGATCTTGAGGGACTCCACCGCCTCGGGCAAGGTGACGCTCTGAATGAGTTTGTCGAGGAGCTCCTTGTTGGTCTTTCTGACATCCACAATCTTCATCTTCTCGATTTCCTGGAACATGGCATCGCTGCTGATGACGATATTGCGTGCAGAAAGGGCCACGGCATTGAAGTTGTCTTTCAGATCGGAAAACTGTGCCATCTTGACCATGTGGTCGTTGGCCATGTCATCCAGATGGGCCGCCAGTGAGCGCAGCTGCCAGGCCGCGAGTGAGGCGATGGCGATGCCGATCAGTATCACCAGACCAAAACCCACGGCCAAGCGGGTTGATAGCCGCATTTTTTTGAGCGTAAACAAGGCAAGTCTCCAAATTTGTTAGTGTGAGTGGTAGCCCAGCTACCGTTTGACCTGCTTGAAGGGTGCATCAAGCAGGGCGATTCTCATACAAATACCGATGGAGAAAGTTGTTCTAGCTCAAGCCAATGAACAGCAGTTGACGGGTTGGTCTGATGTGCCTAGGGTATAGGCACAAAAATAGCTTGTAGCCCTTAATGCATAAGGGCGGAAAGCTATGGATATCAAAGCGGATTGAGGGGCTGTTGGGAGGTCCGTGGCCTGCCCGTGTGTGCGCTTAGGGCCGTGACGCTTCTGGCGCTTCCAGCGCCTTGCTGAGTTGGTCGACCACAAGCGCCCATTCCGCGTCCTGGCTCAGGGCTTCGCGCAAAAAGGCAGCTTGGGAGGCAGACCAGTAGGGGGCCTCGGCGAGTCGCATGTCTTTTGCCATGGACCGGTGTTTGTGCAGGAACTCGGCAATGCTCTGGTCGTCATCGGGCAGGCCAAGTTGCGCAAACAAGGCAGCAAAGTGGGGTTGGGTGGTGTTCATTGGGCGGGCGTTGCAGCGGGTTGTGGTCAGGCCGCGTGTTGCCGGACCCAGGCCACATACTGGTCCATCCAGCCTTGCAGGAATTTTTTGCTGCCTTCGCCAATACCCCCGTCTGCGCCGAACAACCCGTCCTTGGCTTGGATAAATGCCTCGGGTTGGCCCAGGGTGGGCACATTCAGGTAAGCCAGAATGTTGCGCAGGTGCTGCTGCGCCATGGCCGTGCCGATGGCACCGACCGAGACACCTATCACCCCTGCCGGTTTGCCCGACCAGGCGTTGTCGCCATAGGGGCGAGAGCCGTGGTCCAGCGCGTTTTTGAGCACGCCCGGAATCGAGCGGTTGTATTCCGGCGTGACAAACAGCAAGCCGTGCGCTGCTTTGATGTCCGACTTGAGTTGCAGCACCGAGGCAGCCTGATGGGTATCGTCGTCCTGGTTGTACAGCGGCAGTTCAGCAATCGGGACCTGTTTCAAAGTGAAATCAACCGGCGCCAGCCGGGCCAGCGCGGTCGCGAGTTTTTTGTTGAATGAGTCCTTGCGCAGGCTGCCCACAACAACGGCGATGTGATATTGGGTCATGTCGTTCTCCAAAAAGGTTAGTTTGCGCCACAACTATGCGGTTTGACCGTGCGTTAACGCACCTTGGCCGGGTTGATGACCATCAGCGGGAAAGGGGCTTCATGAAGGCGTCATCGGTATCTGCGTGTGCTGGCGAACATGTCATCTTTGGCTCGGTCCTTAGGATCGGGTGTTCCTACGAAAGGGGTTTCGCCATGTTGCCAGCCAGCCCATCACCAGTGCCTGCCACCTCTGACACAGCCCAGGCCCGTACCGTGACAGACAGCTTTGGCACGGTCACCGTGCCTGCTGGGGTGTTGTGGGGGGCGCAAACCGCCCGCAGCCTGCATTTTTTTGCCATTGGTGAGCAGCGCATGCCGCTGGGCATCATTCACGCCCTGGCCTGGATCAAGTGGGCTGCGGCCCACGTCAACCGCGATTTGCAACTGCAAGACCCGCTCAAGGCGCAAGCCATTGCCGATGCGGCAGAGTCCGTGGCCAGCGGTGAGTTGGATGAACAGTTTCCGCTGTTGGTCTGGCAAACCGGCTCGGGGACGCAGAGCAACATGAATGTCAATGAAGTGATTGCCGCACTGGCCAGCCGTGCGCTCGGGCAGGGCGCCGCCACGGCTGTGGTGCACCCCAATGACGATGTCAATTTGGGGCAGTCGTCCAACGATGTGTTCCCCAGCGCCATGCACATCGCCGTGGCTTTGTCTGCCCAAAACCTGTTGTTACCTGCGCTGGACGAGTTGCGCGCCGCGCTGGAGGCCAAAGCCGAGGCCTTTGCTGCTGTGGTCAAAATTGGCCGCACCCACCTGCAAGACGCCACCCCGCTCACCTTCGGCCAGGAACTGGGGGGCTACGCCGCGCAGCTGGCGCTGTGCCAAGACAGTCTGCAGTTCGCGCTGGGGGCGGTGCACGCACTGGCCCTGGGGGGCACAGCGGTGGGGACTGGCCTCAACACCCATCCTGAATTTGGCGCGCGTGCCTGTGCGGTGTTGGCCAAGCGGCTGGACCTGCCTTTGCGCCAGGCCAACAACCTGTTTGCCGCTTTGGCGGGCCATGAGGCGCTGGTGGCTTTGCATGCCGGCCTCAAGATGCTGGCCATGGCCTTGGTCAAAATTGCCAACGACATCCGCTTGATGGGCAGCGGGCCACGCGCCGGACTCGGTGAACTAACGCTGCCGCAAAACGAGCCCGGCAGCTCGATCATGCCCGGCAAGGTGAACCCGACCCAGGTCGAGGCGTTGACCATGGTTTGCGCCCAGGTTTTGGGCCATGACGTAGCTATCAGCTTTGCAGCAAGTCAGGGACAGTTTGAGCTCAATGTCTACAAACCACTGATCGCCCTGAGCACGCTGGACAGTCTGCGCCTGCTGGCAGACGCGATGCGCAGTTTCGCCAGGTTTTGTGTGGTGGGCATCGAGGTCAACCAGGCGCGCGTGGATGCGCTGTTGCACAGCTCGCTGATGCTGGTGACGGCGCTGGCGCCACACATTGGGTATGACCGTGCCGCCGCCATTGCCAAACATGCGCAGACAAACAGCACCACGCTGCGCGAGTCCGCGCTGGTGTTGGGCACGGTGACTGCCGAGCAGTTTGATGCCTGGGTGGATGCGCGGCAGATGGTGGGTCCATCCGCGCCTGGCGTGTGAGTCCGGCGCCACCCACTGGGTGGCTGCTGTGTTCGCCAGCCCACTGACCGGGTCATGAGTCCAAACTAGCATCGCGACACCCTTGGCGCCTGCGCTTGCCAAGGGGCACAACCCTCACCTGCTCAAGGAGCTTGTTCTATGACATCCCTCACAGTTTCCCAGGCGCCGTGGCGCAACAGGCCAGCCGGTTTGCTGGTGGCGACGCTCACTGTTTTCGGTCCATCCGTGGCGTTCGGCGCAGAGGTGGGTTTTGGCCCGCAGCCCACGCTGCCAGCGCCCGAACATGCCCTGGTGCCCACCGTGAACATCGCGCCCGCTATTGGCTGGCCCGCTGGCGCGGCACCCACCCCGGCGCCCGGTACCCAGGTGGCGGCGTTTGCCAGCGGCCTGGACCACCCGCGCTGGTTGTACGTGTTGCCCAATGGCGATGTGCTGGTGGCCGAAACCAACGCACCACCCAAGCCTGACGATGGTAAAGGTCTCAAAGGCTGGGTCATGGGCAAGGTGATGCAACGCGCGGGGGCCACCGTGCCCAGCGCCAACCGCATCACCTTGTTACGCGACACCAACGGTGACGGTGTCGCCGATTTGCGCTCGGTGTTGATCGAGGGGCTGAACTCTCCGTTTGGCATGGTGCTGGTGGGGCGCACCCTGTATGTGGCCAACTCCGATGCGGTGCTGGGTTTTCCGTACACGGATGGCGCCACACAGATCCTGGCGGCGGGCACCAAGCTGGTGGATTTGCCGGCCGGCCCGATCAACCACCATTGGACCAAGAACCTGATCGCCAGCCAGGACGGCAGCAAGCTGTATGTGACCGTGGGTTCCAACAGCAATGTGGCTGAGCGAGGGATGGAGGCAGAGGCCGGGCGCGCCGCCATCTGGGAGGTGGACATCGCCAGTGCCAAGCAACGCCTGTTTGCCACCGGCTTGCGCAACCCCAACGGGCTGGCGTGGGAGGCTAGCACCGGGGCTTTGTGGACGGTGGTGAATGAGCGCGATGAGCTGGGTGACGATCTGGTGCCCGACTTTTTGACCTCGGTGTCTGACGGCGGTTTTTACGGCTGGCCGTACAGCTACTTTGGCCAGCATGTCGACTCGCGGGTAGAGCCGCAACGGCCTGATCTGGTGGCCAAGGCCAAAGCACCAGACTACGCGCTGGGCGCCCACACCGCCTCTCTCGGGCTGGCCGCGTCTAACGGCAACACACTCGGGCAGACCTTTGCCAACGGCATGTTCATTGGCCAGCACGGCTCCTGGAACCGCCGTCCTCACAGCGGCTACAAGGTGGTCTTTGTGCCCTTCAAAGGCGGCCAACCCGCAGGTGACCCGGTGGATGTGTTGACCGGTTTTCTCAACCCGGAGGGCAAGGCGCAAGGGCGACCTGTGGGTGTGGTCCTGGACAAACAAGGTGCCCTGCTGGTGGCCGACGATGTGGGCAATGTGGTGTGGCGCGTCAGTGCCAAAGGTTTATAGATCTATTGGCCTCAAGCCCTTTTACTGATTGGGCTGATAGCTACTTTGTTTGTAGTATTCTGGGCGGCGTCTAAGCAAGGGCTGACACCATCCTCAGAAGAGGATGGTGTCAGCGACCCGTTCAAGAGGCGGGCAATGAGGACGGCTGTGTGCCGTTGTCGTCACCGACCTGCTTGGCCCAGGCCTGGTCTGCCACTTGGGGCCAGTTGTCCTTATCAAAGCCGGGGTTGGCCTCCAGACGCTCTTTGGCCACATCCAGCGTGAAACGCTTGTTCTCGGTGTCCAGGCTCAAAGCTTCCCAGGGCACGGCGAACAGTTTGTCGCCAATACCCAGAATGCCGCCAAACGACAACACCGCGTAACTGATGCAGCCAGCGTGCACGTCCAGCATGATTTCCAGGATGGTGCCCAGGTCTTCGTCCTGGTGGTTGACCACAGAGTTACCTAGCAAGGTGTCTGCACCCATCAGGCGGGGGCCAGGGCCATCACTGTCAGAAACAGCGAACACGCCCAAACTGTCGCGTTCAAGATAGTTCATGGTGTTGTCCTTTCTGCGCTGGGTAAAGAGCGGTGAGCAGGTTCAGGCATGAGACTTCGCGGTTTTTTTCACCGCATCGCGGGCGTCTTTGGCGACTTCCTTGGCGTCGCCATAACCCTTTTGAACCAAACCCTCCACCTGCAGCTTGGTGCCTTTGGCCTGCTGCTCTTTGCTGTCCACCAGTTTGCCTGCGGCTTCCTGCACCTTGCCGGCGATGTCTTTGGCCTGGCCCTTGACTTGGTCTTTGTTCATGATGTTTCCTTGTGAAAAAGTGGATCAATAAAAACGAGCCCAATGCAGACTCAGGACCAAGATTAGCCAAGGCAAGCTGTTCTGTCGGTGCGCTCGCATACACACAGGCCAGCTGTCTTGGGTACGCCAACGTACCGACAGGCGGGTGTGGCCAACCTAAGCTGGCACAGGCAGGCACAGCGCGATGCGGCCACCCACTTTTTTAACCAGGAGTACACACCATGACCACCCGCGACATCTACATCACCAAAATGAAACTTCAACTCGACGAGTTGAACTTGCAAATGGCCAAGCTCGAAGCCCGCGCCCAGGAGGCGCGTGAAGACGTGCGTGATACCTACAAGGCAGAAATGGCCAAGTTGCATCAGCAGTCCGAACTGGCCAAGGCCAAACTCGCCGAGATGCAGGCCAGCACCGAATCTGCCTGGGACAACATGGTGGCCGAGATGGACAAGGTGCGTGATGCCTTTGTGCACTCGTTTCGCTACTTCAAGTCGCAGATTTGAGGTGACTGCTTGCGTGGGTCGGAGGCTTCGACCCGACGGGCCAGTTCAAGCGGTGCAAGTGATGCCAAGGTTGAGCCTAGGCCACTGCGTGCCTCGAACAGGTGTGGGTTGAACCACTCGTCGAGTTCGTGGTCCCTAGGCAATCACCGCGCCGGTGGCACCGGCGACGAACAAGAACACAGCGATGACCAGGCCTGACCAGCGGTCCAGGAGAGCGAAGGTCAGGCGCATGTTCATTAAAACTGCATCTGAGCCGAGAACGCCACGCTGCGCGGCGCGCCGACGTAATAGCTGTTCAGCCAATAGTTCTTGTCCCCGACATTGTTGACGGTCAGACGCAGCGTCAGTGGTTTACCGGCAGCGACGGTGACATAGCGCAGGCCGAGGTCGAGGGTTGTGTAGGCTGGCAACCGGCTCGTGTTTTCATCGTTTGCCCATTGTTCGCCGGTGTAATAGATGCCACCGGTGAGGCTGAGGCCGGGCAGGGCAGGCAGTGCGTATTCCGAATACAGCTTGGCAACCTTCTTTGCGACGTTCATCGGCTCCTTGCCGTCGTTACCGCCACCGCGTACCGATGGGTTGAGGAAGGTGACACCACCGACGATGGTCAGGCTTTTTGTCAGCTTTCCGGTGGCGCTGAATTCCACGCCCTTGTGGTTCTGCCGACCATCCTGTGTGTAAACGTTGCTGGCGTTGGTGAACTCGTAGGCTTTTTCAATGTCGAAAAGTGCGCTGGCGAGCAGCAGGCCACCGACTTCCGCCTTGACGCCAATCTCTTTTTGCTTGCTGAGCATGGGGGCCATGACACTGTTTTCGTTGGCTGAGCCGCTTGGCGCAATGCCGCCCATTTCCAGACCTTCGCTGTAAGTGGCATAGGTGGTGACGGTCGGAATCGGTTTGAACATCAGCGAGACGGAAGGCGAGTCGCGGAACTTGTCGTAATCTGCCTGAGTTTTTTGGCCCGATGCGTCGTAGCTTTCACCCGTAATCCGGCTGTGGTTGATACCGACCAGGGCCGACCATTGCGGTGTGAACTGGATTTGGTCGCCGAGGATGAAGTTGTCGTTGCTTGATTTCCCCTCGTAATACATGTGGCCGGTGTTGGCGGGGAAACTGTACTCGGGAACCACCGTCGGGCTGCTGATCGAATAGGGGCCCTGCCAACCGGTATGTGGTGCGTAGGTCGTTCCCCAGTCTTTCGCGGTGTAAGTGTAGTAACCGAGGGTCAGCTTGTGGGAGATGCCTGCCGTAGCAAAGGCGAAATCGGCAAAAGCCTGTGCGGCGTCGATTTCGCTCTTTTTTTCCCCGACGCGTTGCCGCAACTGGAGGTATTGCGTGGTGGAATCCATGCTGTTCAGCGTGTGATCCTGAACCGGGCGGTCGATATAGCTTTTTGTATAGCCGCCACGCAGCGTGATCGAATCGTTCACCTTGTAGGTGAGATTGCCGCCGACCTGCTCGTTCTCGAATTCGTCGTGTATCCAGGACTGGCCCCAGTTTTTGCTGGCATCCGGCGCAGCGCCTCTGACGATGCCGCTGTCGTAGTACCAGTAGGCGGAAGGCGCTTGCGTCTTGTAGTGGTTGTAAGAGGCCTTGAGTTCGAGCAGGAGTTGATCCGTCAGTTGCCAGTCGAAGGCGCCGCTCACGAGAGTGCGGTCGACTTTCTGGTCGTCGATGGCGGTATTGCCATCTTGTTTAACGAGGTTGAGCCGGTAGCCCATTCGCCCATCTTCGTCGATGCGACCGCCAAAGTCGCCATGCACGTAATATTGGCTGCCGCCGTAATTGCCCACCGTAACGCTGGTCAGGCGTTCCCGAGTCGGGCGCTTGGAAACGTAGTTGATCATGCCGGCCGGCGGCGCCGCGCCGTACAGAAATCCCGACAAACCGCTCAATACCTCGATGCGTTCCTTGTCTTCAAGCACCGCCGCATGGTTGTAGGGTCGGCGCATGCCATCCTCGGAGACGTCGTAGGTGTTGAACCCGCGAATGCTGACCATGGGTGACCACCCGGTGCTTTGCGGTGTGATGGCCCGGGTCGATGGATTGATCTTGTAGATATCGTCCGGCGAGGCGGCCTGGATGTTTTCGATCAGTTCCTGAGGAATGACGCTGATCGAAAACGGCGTGTTAAGAATAGGCATGCGCCCGAGTCCGCCGACCGATGAAACGGTTTTGCTTCTGTAGCCATCTTTGGCTTTGCCTTCCTGCTGGAGTGCGGCTGTGGCGTCGACTTCAGCCGATGCGGTGACGGTGACCACCGGCAACCTGACTTCTTCTCCATTGGCTATCGGTACACTTTTTCTCAGCGCATAACCTCCGCCCGGCTGGGCCACCGCTTCCAGCCCGCTGCCAGCCAGCAGCACCGACAAACCTGCTGCAACACTGTAGTTGCCAACCAAGCCTTTGGTTGTCATTGCTGCCACCAGGGCTGGGTCGTAGCTCAGATTGATGCCCGCCGTTCGCGCAAAACGGTTCAAAGCGGCATCCAGTGGTCCGGCCGGCAGATTGAATGCCTTGGTCTCCGAGGTGGGCAGCGCTGCAGGGACTTGTGCATACGCGGCCTGTGGCAGGCTGGTGGTGCCGATGGCCAGGCTGCAGATGGCGCCCTGCAGCGCAGCAGCCAACAAGGTACGTGATGGTTTGAAGTAGGGGCGAGACGACGTTGCAGGTTGTGTGGCTGTGTGGGTATGAGTGCGGTTGATGGACATGGTTGTAGCTCTCTTGGCAAGGCTGATGGATGGAACTTCTGGCAAGGGGTGCCCAGAAGCGCTTTCATCAGATAGGCCGGTCGAGAATCTGAATCCCCTCACTTTTTGTCAAAGCTTTTTTGCCGGACGTTGTCCGGATCAACTCCCTCGTTCTGGTCCGACCGTGACCCAAAAGCGCGTGCGGTAGATGACACTTACTGGCTGGGTCTGTACCAGAAATTGCAGTGCCTGGTCGGTGTCCTTGATGTGGAAAACACCGGAGACGCGCAGGTCAGCCACACGGGTGTCACAGACGATGTGACCTGCGCGGTAGCGCGAGAGTTCGGTGATCAGATCGCCCAGGCGGATGTTCTTGCCGGCGATCACGCCATCGGCGAAGGCATCGTCTTCGAAGCCGAGTGCCTCTGCCAGGGCCGTGCCGCTGTTCATCAGCCAGCGACTTTCGCCCGTGTGCACAATGACTGGTCTGCTGTCTGGTGACGAGACATCAGCGGGGTGCAATGCCACCGCACCTTCTTGCACACTGATGCGGGTGCCTTGCTCGTTTAACCGCACCACAAAGCGTGTACCCAGCGCCTGCATCCAACCGTTGGGGGTTTCCACCCAGAATGGGCGCCTTGGCGCGGGCTGCGTCATTTGCCAGCTGGTATCAGCGCCGGTCGTGACCATGATTTCACCGCGTCGCAGCGTCACCAGACGGCTCTGGCCGATCAGATCGGTGCTGATCGCGCTGTCCGTGTTGAGCACGATGACCGTGCCGTCTGTCAGATGCAGTGTTTTTTGTTCGCCGGTAGCGGTGCTGGCATCGGCCAGCATGCGCTGCCACGGAGTGTTGTCACGAACGAGCCAGCCAACGCTCACGGTCAAACTCGCCAACGACAGCAACCTCACGGCGTGGCGACGGCTCAGCTTGAGGTTTTGGCGTTTGGTTTCAATCGCTTGCAAGGTATCCAAGGCAAGTTGCGGCGGCATCTTGGTGAAGTCGTTCCGCAATGAGCTGACCCGCTCCCACGCTTGCCTATGGAGCGGGGTGGCACGCAACCAATGGTCAAAGGCTTGCTGGGTGGCTGGTGTGGCGTGGTTGTAGTTGAGCTTGACGGACCAGGTGATGGCCGCATCAACAATGGCGTCGGGCAAGTGGTCTGGCACTGGTGACGTTTGCTCGTTACCCGCTGTTCCCATATTGCCGTTCATGATCCAAAGTGCAATGCATAACACTGCCGCAGCGCCTTGGCAATGTAGCGCTCGGTCGTGGCCAACGACACACCCAGCCGTTGGGCAATCTGCGGGCAGGTCAGACCTTCAAGCTGGGCCCAGAGGAAGGCCTTGCGCACGGCAGGTTTGAGCGAGTCCAGCATCCGGTCAATGGACACCAGCGTTTCCAGCAAGATCAGACGGCTCTCAGGCGACGGTGCTTCGGCCTCTGGCATGGCTGCCAGGGTTTCCAGCCATGCCAACTCCAGTTCACGACGGCGCCAGTGGTCAATGACCAGGCCACGTGCGATGGTGGAAAGATAAGCGCGTGGCTCGCGGGCTTGCACCGGCTGCTGCCTGGTCAGGACGCGTAGGAACACGTCCTGCGCGAGATCGGCCGCATCAAAAGCATTGCCCAACTTGCGTCGCAACCAACCCTGTAGCCACAGTTGGTGGTTGCTGTAGAGCGCATGCACCTCCTGCTGCAGCGCAAACTCGGCAGCCGACATAAACATCCCTTTCGCTCAGATGGCTGGCATCATTTCAAATGTGTACAAATAAGAATCGTTCTCATTTTAGTCGATTGAAAAAATGCGTTTTTTTGTCGGTTGTCGTCGAGCCTGCAGCGAGCTTAGTGAGTTTTGCGATCACATTGCTTGAGATGTGTCTCCATGTTGCCCACTGGTCCGTTGTTTTGTGGTCTGTATTGCGGCCTTTGCCTTCCCGTGTGTGCGTGCACGGCGCTTCTTCCACCAGATCATGACGCCGGTCACACTCAGCGTGGCCACAGCCAAACCGAGCAGGGCGACAAAAATGCGATAAGGCAGGCCGAACACCTGCGCCATGTGCAGTGCCCCCATCCAGTTGCTGACGGTATTACCCGATGCCCCGCCAGTCGGTAACCAGTGACCGCGTGGCTTGCCGGTGTCGGCGTCGATCAAAACGGCGGTGTTGCCCGCGTCGCTGCGCAGGTCTACCGAGGAACGCACCATGTAGGCATAGACACCGCGACGCCGATCGAGTGCCATAAGTTCTTCGACGTTCATGGTGAAACCGACGGTCTCGCTCATCTCACGCATCGCAATCTGCGCAGCGTCGTGCGCGGCATGCCAGTCGAGCCCGGGCGACAGCACGGGGTTCGCACGCAGGGGCACGCTGCGCCAGGAATCGTTGAATGGGAAGACGATTCCCATCACGGGCCGGAACACCGGATCGCGCAGGTTGAACATGACGCTCGACCAGGCAAACAGCAACAACATCGCCCACAACCAGAGGCCACCCGCGCGGTGCAGGTCGAGTGTTGCCCGATACATGCCGGCGTGCCACTTGACGAGCCAAGCAGTCTTCCATTTGGGCATCCAAGGTCGGATTTTCGGGAGGGTCAGGTAAGCGCTGACGAAACAGTCCAGCGTCCACAGCAGCGACACCACACCAAGCAGCAGGGTGCCCCAGATACCGGGCAGGGCCAGAGAGTGGTGCACCAGGAAGACCAGCGGCATGAGTTGTTCCGCACGCAGGCTGATCGCTGTACTTGCACGCCGACCCTGGATCTGGCCGGTATGAGGATCGACGAACACCTCGTCATAGTCGAGCACATGGAACTTGCCAGTCTTCGGGTCTGGATTCGGTGCAACCGGGAAGCGGGCCGTGGCCCCAGCGCGCAGATCGAACAGCACCGCATCCACGCGGCCCTGTGGCGCCACTTGTTGCTCTACTTTTTCACGCAGGACGAAACGGTCGAGCAAGGGCGCGCTGGTTGGCGACTGTGGCAAGAACAACTGCGGCGCCAGCCACGTATCGAGTTCGTCGTTGAACGCCAGCAAGCTGCCTGTCAGTGAAGCAATCACCAGGAACAGCGCCATCACCAATCCGAGGTAGCGGTGCAGCACGACGACGTGCGCCCGCCCGATCCACCTCATGGGCTTACCAGATATAGGTGAGCGTCAGCACGGCATTGCGTCGGTAGCCATATTTGCAAGCATCTCCGTAATAACCGCATGTGGCCACATACTCCTTGTCAAACAGATTGCTGACATTGAGTGCAGCATGCCAACCGTTCCAATTTGTACCTAAACGTCGGAGGTCGTAACGAAAGGCCAAGTCAATTAACGTGTAGGCAGGAATCTTGCCGGTGTTCGCGTCGTCGCGATAAGAAGATCCGACATGGCGAATGCCAACGCCGATACCGAGTCCGCTCAAGTCGCCGCTTTGAACGGTATGCTGTACCCAGGCCGCTACCGTGTTTTGCGGCACATTGCTAAGCTGATTGCCTTCGTTGCCACTGTTGTCCTTGGTCAGTTTCGTCTTGCCGTGGGAATAACTGCCAAGGACATCCCAACCATGCGCCAGGTTCGCTTTGGCTTCCAGTTCGAAGCCGCGCGAATTGACCTCGCCACGTTGCGTACTGAACCCAGCGTGTTCGAGGTCGTCTGTGGTGACGTTTTGGCGGGTGAGATCAAATACCGAGGCCGTGATGGAGATGGCGCTATCAGCGGGTTGGTAACGCACCCCGACCTCGTATTGCTGACCGGTTTCCGGCTTGAAGGCCGAACCGTTGTAAGTGGTGTCGACAACGGGCGTGAATGATTCACTGTAGCTCACATAGGGTGCAAATCCTGACGGTGCGAGATAGACCAGGCCGATGCGACCGGTCGTGGCGCTATCTGTCTGTGTTGTGTGGGTGCCACCCAGATGGTCGTCCGTGCTCTGTTTGGTCGAATCCCGGCGAACGCCCAGCGTGGCCACCCAAGTTTTGTCGATTTTGATTTGATCCTGCAGATAGAAACCGTTCTGCGTCAGGTGCTGGCGCGAATCCTCGCCCAGTGTCAGCGCTGCGGAACTTTGCCCATAGATGGGCTGATAAACGTCCAAGTCGTTGAAAGTGGCATAGGCGGTCTGCGTATCGTTGCGCATGCTTTGTACATCAAAGCCAAGCAGCGTCGTATGTTCGACCACGCCGTGCTGCCAGCTCCATTGCACCTGGGTATCGATCACCGCATTCTTGACCTTTTCCGTACCCTGGGAGCCAAAGCGCACAACAGTCCGGTTGTCCGCTTTCAGGCCGGTCGTGTAGACGGAGTTCGCTTTCGTTTCCATCTCTTGATAGCGCGCGTTCTGACGCAACGTCAGTTGATCGCTGAGGCGGTGTTCCAGGAGATAGCCGATGGACGTCCTTTCCTGATCGAAGCGGTCAAAACCTGGTTCCCCGAGGAAGGTGCTGGTCGAAATCTTGCCGTTGGGGTTGCTGTCCAGCGTTCCGACACGGGGCAAGGCCTGATAGCCCTGACCGCGCTGGTTGCGTTGGTACTCCATGAGCAAGGTGAAGGAGGTATCCGCGTCGGGGGTCCAGGTCAGGGCGGGCGCAATGTATTGCCGGTCATCCTTGACGTGGTCGACGAACGTATCGCTATCGCGGAGCAGACCGGTCAGGCGATAGGTCCATTCGCCGTCTTCGGTCAGCTTGCCGGCGAAATCACCGGCAAGTTGCGTGCGGTTGTTTTCGCCGACCTGGACCTGCAATTCATGGATCGGTTCGGCAGTCGGGCGTTTGCTGATGAGATTGACCATACCACCGGCGCCACCCTGACCGTACAGGATAGATGAAGGTCCACGCAACACTTCGATTCGCTCCAGTCCGTAAGTCTCATAAACGGTCCCACCTTGGTTATTGAACGCGTAGGAACGTAAGCCATCGCGGTAAGCGTCACGACCGCCCGTGTCGAAGCCACGTATCACGATGTTGTCCGCGCGTGGGTCAGGTCCATTGGACTCGGCCAGAACACCAGCCGAATAACGTAACGCATCGCTGACCGACTGCACGTTCTGCTCGGTCATTTGGTCGCGGGTTATCACGGTGATCGATTGAGGCGTCTCGATGATCGGTGTATCGGTTTTGGTCGCTGTCGCACTGCGCTTGGCAACATAACCATTGACAGGCCCCCATGCGGTTTCTTGCTCGACATCGGCGGTGACCGTCACCACCGGCAGCCCCACCGCGCCAGTCACCGCCGTTCCTGCCGACACCTTGTTCAGCACATAACTCCCATTGGGCTGGCGTGTGGCCTGCAGACCGCTGCCCGCCAGCAAGGCGTCCAGCCCGGCCTGCACGGCGTAACTGCCTTGCAAACCCGGGCTGCGCAGTCCTGCTGTGGTCTCGGTGGTGAATGACAGAAGGATGCCAGCCTCGCGGCCAAAACGGTTCAGCGTGTCTTCCAGTGGCCCAGGCGGAATGTTGTAACTGCGGGCTTGTGCTGCGGCGGGCTGTGCCAGGGCCATGGACGGCAAGCTGACCACGGCCAACACAGCGGCACCGCCAAGGGTGATGTGACCGATGGCGCGGGCCAGTGCGCTGCGTGTGAATCTTCGGGCGCTTGAGCGCTGTGGCGGTTTGTGTCGTGTGTGGTCCATGTGCGGTTGGGTGTGAGGGTTGAAGATGTGTGCTCTCACCCTCCATGTCCCGCGAAAACCAAAAACGGACCACCCGCACGCATTTTTTTTGCAAGTGGTCAAAAAAACTGTTCAGCTGCGTACGACACGGCGTGGCGTCAGACGGACCCGAACCGTCTGCCAGCCCCAGAAACGGGTGACGGTTTCTACCTCCAGCGAGAGCATTGCGCTCAGCGTCTCCAGTACCCTGTTGATGTCGCTCAGCGGGTAGGAGCCTGACAGGCGCAGGTTGGCCACCGCCGGGTCGCAGGACAAGGCAGATGGGCTGTAGCGGTTCAGTTCGTTGAGGAAGTCGGCCAGTCGCATGCCCTTGGCGATAAGAAAGCCCTCGGTCCAGGCGGCGCTGTCCTGGTCTGCTGCTTGTGGTGACGTGATGGCGTCCAGCGTGAAGCTGGTGCGCAGCCCGGCTTGTAGTGTTTGCGCTTGCCAGCTGGCGTGATGCGGTGTGATGCGCACGGCCCCCTCAAACACGACCACGTCGGTGCGCTTGTCTTGCAGACGCACGGTGTAGCGTGTGCCCAGCGCGCGCGCTTCGCCTTGCGAGGTTTCCACCAGGAAGGGTCGTTTTGTCACGTCCTGGGCGGTAGTGATGAACACCTCGCCAGCGAGGAGACGCACGCGCCGCTCACTGGCGCTGAAGTCAACATTGACAGCGCTGGCGGTGTTGAGCATCAGCGTGGTGCCGTCCGCCAGCATCACGGTGCGGCGTTCACCGGCTGCTGTACGCAAGTCGGCCACCCACTCAGACCAGTCGGCTTTTTCTCGGGCCAGCCAGGTTGCGCCCCCGGCGAACAGCAGCACAGTCAAGGTGTTGATGGCGTTGCGGCGAGCTTGCGAGCGAGGCGGTGTGAGGGTGGCCTGCCTGATGGCGGATTTCACCGGGGATGGCAGGTGGTGCAGTTGGCCAAATAGCTGGCCATGAACCGTCTCAATGCGTTGCCAGGCTCGTTCATGGTCCGGGTGTGCGGCACGCCAGCGCCGCCAGTTGTTCTGCAGTGTTGGGGAAACCTGTTGCGCCTGCAGGTCGACCAACCATTCGACGGCGCGTTGCGCCACCTCTGGCGGGACGGGTTTACCAAGCGGGCTGGTGGGTGGCACGGTGCTCGACATGTGATCAGCCGGGTAGGGCATCGGCAAAATAACAGTGCCGTGCTGCTTTGACCAGGTAACGCTTGATGGTGGTGAT
The DNA here is from genome assembly GCF_018619435.1 of Rhodoferax sp. U11-2br. Classification (GTDB taxonomy): domain Bacteria; phylum Pseudomonadota; class Gammaproteobacteria; order Burkholderiales; family Burkholderiaceae_C; genus Rhodoferax. The sequence goes on from NZ_JAHFZF010000016.1 coordinate 16,647, forward strand.
GGACACCCCCATTTCTTGCGCCACCTCGGTGTGGCTCAGGCCGTCAAGCTGGCTCAGCAGAAAGCTGCGTTTGACAGGCAGTGGCAAGCCGTTGAGCAGGCGATCAATCTCAAGCAGTGACTCGAACAGGGTGGCACGTTCCTCCTGCGAGGGTGCCAGTGCTTGCGGCACGTTCGCCAACGCATCCAGGTAGGCTCGCTCCAGTTGCTGGCGGCGCCAGTGGTTGGCCAGCACCCGTTGCGCCACGGTGGTCAGAAAGGCGCGCGGCTCCTGCAATGCCACTGTATCTTCACGGACCAGCAGCCGCATGAAGGTGTCGTGTGCCAGATCGGCGGCTTGGTGGCTGTCACCCAGTTTTTTGCCCAGCCAACGCCACAACCAACCATGGTGATGGCAATACAGGGCTTCTACTTGCTGGTTGAGTGCGAGTCCGGTGGCTGACACAGTGGCGTCCTAGGTTCAGTGGCCAGGTACTGGGGATACCCGTTCTTAGATGAGAATAGTTCGCATTTTATAGACATCTTTGGCTTCGGCTTTTTTTTGGGGGCGCCGCCGCACCCGATGTTGCGCGATGGCGTCACCAGTTCATTGCACTGTTTGTTGGCGCAGGTGCTCGGCCCGCTTCATCGTGAGGTAAGCGGGCCGTTCAATTTCATGCAACTGTTCTGGGTAGGCTTCAGAGGCGCTGAACCAGTGTTGCAGGCTGGCCTCAAAGCGGTGGGTTGCGGGCTGCTCGCGGGTGGCCAGGTAGCTGTTGATCGCCAGGTAGTACCGCATGGTGTTGCGCTCAACCAACGCTCGCACGCCCTTGATCCAGACCGGTGGCCCCTGTGCCGCTTGGCTCAGCACGGTAAAGCCGACTTTGTTGCTGCCCACGGTAGCCAGATAGGTCTGCATCGCGAGCCGGGCGGCCAGATTGGCGCTGTAGGCATAGGTCAAATGCAAAAAGGTCTGGCCCGTTGCCAGCGCCACCGCTTCCAGGCGAATCTGGTAGTCACGGGTGCCCATCGGGCCTTCGCTGGCGCTCAGTTGCACCTCAAAGTAGTCGGGTTGGCTGGTGGCCAGGGTGTAGGCCAGGGTCACACGTGACGACTGGCTCAGTGTTTGGGGTGATTTGCTGCCGATGTTGAGCTGGATTTGCTGGCCCTGCGCACCGTCGAAGGTGTGGCAATACTTGGTGTTGAGGTGCAAGATCATCACCTCGCACCACTGTTGTGGGTCTTGCAGCGCGCTGCTGACGTTGGCAAACGGAAAGCCCACCAGAGCATACATGTCGCCGCGCAAACCCTGTGTCGTTTCCTGAGACACCAGCACCAGCGGCTGTGCAAAAACGTTGTGCTGAAGAGATGCGCCCAGTGCACTGTTTTTGGCACGCAACTGCTGTGCGGCCTCAGAGCTGTCCTGCGCCAGGGCAGTGCCAAGGCAGGCGGCCCAACCCAGCGCCAGCAGGCAACGCCATAGGCGACCCACCCGCGCAGGTGAACTCACCGCTTATTTCTTGGTGGCTTCGTGGCCTATCACACCACCCACAGCCGCGCCGACGCCGGTGCAGGCCAGGCCACCACATAGCACATTGCCTGCCACACCACCAATCACGGCACCTGTTGCAGTGCCTTTTTCCTGATGTGTCATGCCCGCACAGCCAGCCAGACTCAGGGACGAGACCAGAAGCAAGGCAGACAGACCGGTGCAAAAACGGGTATTCAATTTCATGGCAAATTCTCCAGACGAACAAGGATGTATCCAGTCATGAAAGCCAATCAAACTTTCACGGGCGAATCCCATTGTTGGCCTGAGCGTGCCAGGTGTCTGTGCGGCAACGAACACTGCTCAGCAAATGTGGCAGTTTTTGTTTTGCTACTAAATATGAAGCTATTGGCCCTTTATTTAAAAGGTTGGCAGACAAAATTCCAGTGATTTTTTGGAAGTCAGCCCTGCCGGTTAAGCAGGGCTGATGTGTACGCGAACTAAACACGCTGAGCAGATCTGTCACAGAGTGTTTCTCTGCTCTTGCGTGACTGGACCCCGAAGGGTTTAGAACATCTTGCGCAAGGCCACTTCGTAACCCGTGCCACTGAAGTTGCTCTTGGTGGAGCCGTCGGCGTTGTAGCGTTCTTGCTTTTCACGTACCAGTGACAGATTGATGGAAGTCTGTTTGCTCAGAGGATAGTGGTAACCCACTGAAAACCGGGTGGAGTCCTTGTCGGCAGAAGCGTCGTTGATTTTGGCTAGGTTGGTGTCGTTGACTTTTTTGTACGAGGTCCGGAATTGACCTGGGCCCATCGGAACACGGGCACCGATGGTGAAGACGGTTTCCTTGCCGGTGTTTTGGATGTTGACATCGTTGGAACGGGCATAGGTTGTCATCAATGTGGCCACGCCGAAGTCGTAATAGGCACCAAAGGCTGCGGTGCCCATGCTGTCACCACCGGTGGTGACTTGCTTGTCCTGCTCCTTTTGGTACGAAAAAGCCGTACTCAGAGGGCCATTGGCATACTGCACGTGGAAACCTTGGCCGCTAGCTCTGGCTGAGGGGTTAGCGTTGCTGGCGGTGACGTATTTTTCGTTGGATTGCCAGATCACACCGACGTTGAAGCCGTTGAAAGTGGGCGAGGTGTAGTAAATGGAGTTGTTCCACTGGTTGGCTGCCAAGGCACCACGGGTGCCATTGTTGGCATAACTGTCACCAGAAAAAGCTTCATAACGGCCGGCGGTACTCACGCCGTACTGCGGTGAATGCACGCGGCCCAACTTCACTTCACCAAACTGTTTGCTGGCCAAACCAACCCAAGCCTTGTCTTTGAACATGTAGTCGGCGTCAGTTTGTTTGCCAGTGTCGGCATCAATACGCATTTCCAACATAAAGAACGCGGACAAATCTGCAGAAATTTCTTCAACGCCCGAGATGTTCAACCGTCCATTCGAGCTTTCGTTGAGCTTCGTTTGTTTGGAGGTGCCCTTGGTCAAATCGTCGGGTGAGTTGATCAAGCCCAAGTCAATCCGTCCACCGATTTTCACGCCGGACTGCGCCATGGCGGTCATGCTCACTGCAGCCAGAGCGATGGGGAGCAGCATCACTTTTAAATGTTTCATTGCAAATATCCAGTCATATCAAAGAAAAGTTGGCAGCGCAGCGTAGGGCGCATCAAGAAAAAAGTCGTTCGCACGGCAGGTGCGGCGACCAGAAAACGGGGGCAATCACTTCTTAGGGCATGGCTCAGCAACATGTCGTCACACCTGAAACGACGACAAGCCCACTGTCGAAACCCGGAGCCAACCTGATACGGCGTGGTTGGACGTGGCCTTGACACTTCATTTGCTTGGATTGAGAGCGTGTTTTGTTTTTGAAACAAGACATATGTTGACCTACATCAAACATCTTCCCTGTGATAAAAAACTGCCTCGATAGAATTACGAAACAGTGTTTTGTTGAGTGCATTTCCCAAATTTAAATGAAATGAAACATTATTCCAACTAGGGTAAACCCCAGTTTCAAAAAAATGAAACAGCGTTTACGATTTGGGCACGGTGTAACGAAGTTGTTACGCCACCATGAATGCCAACCAGTCAATCCATGCAAATTCGTCAGCTTATTCGGTGTGAACGTGCCAGCATTCTTGATATGCAAGGCCATGGCGGCACACCAGCCCACACCTTCATTGGTGGCGTGTTGAGACAGATGCCGGTCTTTGATGACCGGGGTCACTTGCCCGCAACCACAGTGCGTTAAACGAGAACCCTTCCATCACCATGATTCTTGATTTGTTTGAATTGCAGGGCCGAGTGGCCATCGTCACCGGTTGCAACACCGGGCTTGGCCAGGGTATGGCGCGGGCGCTTGCTCAGGCGGGTGCAGATATCGTTGGCATCAATGTCACCGAGCCGACTGAGACGGCAGAGCAGGTGCGCTCGCTCGGACGTCAGTTTTTGGACCTGCGTGCCAATCTGGGGCGTATTGATGGCATCGAAGGTCTTGTGCAGCAAGCGCTGGGTTTGGCTGGACATGTTGACATCCTGGTCAATAACGCCGGCATCATTCGCCGTGAAGACGCGCTCTCGTTCAGCGAAAAGGACTGGGATGATGTGATTGACATCAATCTCAAGTCGGTGTTTTTCTTCTCACAAGCGGTGGCGCGCCAGTTCATCGCCCAAAAAACGGGTGGCAAGATCATCAACGTTGGGTCCATGCTGTCGTTCCAGGGGGGGGTGCGGGTTCCGTCGTACACCGCATCCAAGAGTGGTGTGATGGGTATCACCCGTCTGATGGCCAATGAGTGGGCGGTGCATGGCATCAATGTCAATGCGATTGCCCCTGGTTACATGGCCACTGACAACACCGCCGCTTTGCGTGCAGATGAGGGGCGTAACTCGTCCATTCTGGAGCGCATACCGGCGGGTCGTTGGGGGACTGCAGATGATCTCGCTGGGCCAGTGGTGTTCTTGGCCTCTGGTGCGTCGGACTATGTCAACGGCTACACCGTGGCCGTCGATGGCGGCTGGCTGGCGCGTTAAGCCAAGTTTTACCACTCACACGAGGAGATACCTGACATGTATGAAAACAAGAAGATCGGCTTTTTGTTCGTGCTGCCCTTTGTTTTGGGCGTGCTCGGATTCAAGCTGTTCCCGTTCATGATGAGTTTTGCGTTGAGCTTCACGCAGTACGACATCATCAATTCACCGCAGTTCATTGGTCTGGAAAACTATAACGAGCTGTTTTTCAAGGATCCGCTGTTTCGCAAATCCTTGTGGGTGACCTTGACCTTTGTGGCCATCTCGGTGCCGCTTCGGGTAGGTTTTGCCCTGTTTGTTGCCCATGTCCTGAATTTCAAGCTGCGCGGCATCAACTTCTTTCGCTCAGCCTATTACCTGCCGTCGATTCTGGGTGGGTCCATCGCCGCGGCTGTGATGTGGCGCTTCATCTTTTCGCAAAACGGTTTGGTGAACATCGTGTTGTCCAAGGTCGGCATTGAGCCCATCGCTTGGCTGGCGGATGAACACTATTCCATCTGGACGATTATTTTGCTGTTCACCTGGCAGTTTGGTTCGGCCATGGTGATCTTTCTGGCGGCCCTGCAGAACGTGCCCACCTCGCTCTACGAAGCCGCAGAGATTGATGGCGCCACCAAGATGCAGCAGTTCTTCAAGATCACTGTGCCACTGATCACACCGGTCATCTTCTTCAACATGATCATGCAGATGGTGCACGCGTTCCAGGAGTTCAACGGGCCTTACATGATCACCGAAGGCGGGCCGTTGCATTCCACCTATCTGCTGTCGCTCTATATCTATGACCAAAGCTTCAGGTACTTCAATCTCGGTTATGGCAGTGCGCTGTCATGGATCTTGTTCGCCCTGGTTGGCGGGTTGAGTGCCTTCTCTTTCTTCACCTCGAAATACTGGGTGTTCTACTCCAGCGAAAAGGACCATAAATAATGGCAGCCGTTCTCTCTTCCCGCGACAGTGTCGCATCCGACGCACAGGCCAAACGCACGCTGCGTGGGGAACGCATCAGCTCAGTGGTGCGCTACGTGGCGCTGATCATCGTTGGGTTGATCATGCTCTACCCCATGATCTGGCTGGTGGGTGCATCTTTCAAAAGCAATGCAGAGGTTTTTACCGAGATCGGCTTTTGGCCGTCACACTTTGACTTTGCCGCCTATGCCAAGGGTTGGAAGACCAGCTCGGAATACACCTTTGCGACTTACTTCCTCAACTCGTTTCTGATCATCATCCCGAAGGTCATCGTGACCGTGATCTCCTGTGTGCTGGTGGCCTATGCCTTTGCGCGTTTTGAGTTCTGGGGTAAGAAGGTGCTGTTCAGCATCATGGTCGGCACCATGATGTTGCCGCTGATTGTGTTGCGCTTGCCGCAATACCTGATGTTCAAACAGTTTGACTGGATTGACAGTTACTTGCCCTTGATCGTGCCGTCGGCTTTTGCGACCGATACCTTCTTTGTCTTTATGTTGGTGCAGTTTCTGCGCGGCATTCCTCGAGACATGGAAGAGGCGGCTCAGATTGACGGTTGCAACCCGCTTCAATTGCTTTGGTACATCTTGGTGCCGATCTTGAAACCAGCCATCATTTCGGTGATCGTGTTCCAGTTCATCTGGACCATGAACGACTTCATGGGACCACTGATTTACCTCTCCTCGGTTGAGAAGTATCCGGTGTCGTTGGCCCTGAAGATGAGCATTGGTGCGACCGAAGAGGTCGAGTGGGCCAGTGTGATTGCAATCTCAGTGGTGGCCCTGGTGCCGTCTCTGGTGGTCTTTTTCTTGGCACAACGCCACTTCATTGAAGGCGCCACAAGCAGTGGCATCAAAGGGTAAATACGGAGCATAACGTGGCACAACTGAATTTAAAGAAAATCGAAAAGGTCTATCCGAATGGTTTCAAGGCGGTGCATGGCATCGACCTCGAAATTCGCGATGGTGAGTTCATGGTTTTTGTGGGACCGTCCGGCTGCGCCAAGAGCACGGTTCTGCGCATGATTGCCGGTCTGGAGAGCATCAGCGGTGGCGAGTTGTTCATCGGCAACACCGTGGTCAACAACTTGGCGCCCAAGCAGCGTGGTATTGCCATGGTTTTCCAGAACTATGCGCTCTATCCCCATATGAAGGTGTACGACAACCTGGCCTTTGGGCTGAAGTTGTCTGGTATGAAAAAAGCCGAGATCGATGTTCGTGTGCGTGATGCTGCCCGCCTGCTGGAGATGGACCAATTGCTGGACCGTTATCCCAAACAGCTGTCGGGTGGTCAGGCACAACGCGTGGCGGTGGGCCGTGCGATTGTCAAACGGCCAGAGGTGTTCTTGTTTGACGAACCGCTGTCCAACCTGGATGCCAAGCTGCGCGCTTCCATGCGTGTGCGTTTGACGGAATTGCACCGCACATTGCGTGAGAAAGGCCATCCTTCGACAGTGGTATATGTTACCCACGATCAGGTCGAAGCCATGACCATGGGTGAACGCATCTGCGTGTTGAAAGAGGGCACGATCCAGCAGGTGGACACACCCACTGCACTCTACGAACGCCCCGCCAATGTCTTTGTTGCCGGCTTCATTGGTTCCCCCGAGATGAATCTGCAAGAGGCCCAAGTGGACGCCGATGGTGTCCACCTGGTGGTGGGTGGTTGCCGTCTGGAGGTGCCAGCCCACCGCATTGACCGCTTGAAAACCCAGGTTGGCCGCACCGTGAAATTCGGCATTCGGCCCGAGCACATCACAGCGGGTGGCCACTCTGAGGTGGCTGTGCAACGTGTTGAAGGCACCTTGCGCTTCATGGAACACATGGGCAGCGAAGTTTTTGTGCACTTCACGCTCGGTGACAAGCAGTTCACCTGCCGCGTGCCATCTGACCAGCTTGGTGATCTGGCTCCGAAACAACGTGGCGACAAACACCACTTCGGCTTGCAAATGCATGCCTGCCACGCGTTTGACATGGACAGTGGCAACAACCTCTTCCTTTAGACGCTCGACGACATTTTTATCACTCAATGTAACTGGAGAAATGATATGAAAAGACGTAATGGTTTGTTGGCAATTGCAGCCGCTATGGTGATGGCTTTTGCCCCGACAGTTCAGGCTCAGGAATCCACCACACTGCGCTTTTCGTGGTGGGGCGGTGGTGAGCGCCACGAAGCGACGCTCAAAGCCATCGCTGCGTTCGAGGCGAAGAATCCCGGCGTGAAGATCAAGGCTGAATACATGGGCTTCGCCGGTTATCTGGAACGCCTGTCCACGCAGATCGCGGGCGGCACCGAACCCGACATCATGCAGATCAACTGGGCATGGCTGTCCACCTTTTCCAAAACAGGTGATGGCTTCTACGATTTGAACAAAAGCAAGTCGTCGCTCGCGCTGAACCAGTTCGCCGAGTCCGATTTGAAAATGGGCATGGTCAGCAGCAAGTTGAACGCGCTGCCCGTCTCTTACACCGCACGTGTGATGTTGTGGAACCGCGCCGCGTTTGAACGTGCTGGCTTGAAGATGCCCAGCACCTGGGACGATCTGTTTGCCGCAGGCCCGGTGCTCAAACAAAAGTTTGGCGCCAAAGCCTTTGCCATTGATGGCGAGCTGTACGACATGATCCTGTTGTCTCAGTCCTACATCATGCAGAAATACGGCACGCCTTATGTCAGCCCAACCAGCCCCAAAGTCGCCATGAGCGAAGCTGCGGCCTTGGAATGGGTGCAGGTCTACAAGAAACTGGTCAGCAACAACGTGGCTGTGCCACTGCCGGTGCGTGCTTCCTTGGGCGGCGCTGAAAAGCCCACCGAACAACAGCAAGACTGGGTGGTTGGCAACTGGGCTGGCAACTACACCTGGGACTCTGTGATTGGTCTGCGTGCCAGCACGCTCAACAAAGAACAGAAACTTGATGTGGGCGATTTCCTGACCCTGCCTAATGCCAAAAACAGCGGCATGTTTGGTCGTCCGACCTTGATGTTTGCTGTCGGTAAGAAATCCAAAAACCCGGAAATGGCTGCGAAGTTCCTGAACTTTATGCTGACCGACCCTGAGGCCGCCGCCATCCTGAAAGTGACACGTGGTGTGCCTTCGGCTGACAGCCAGTTCCGGGCGTTGGCACGCACCGACGCCTTGCAGGGTAATGAGTTGAAGGCCTTCTTGCAGATCAAGAAACAAAAGGATGCCGGCAAGATCGACCTGCCATCACCTTTGTTTGAAAACGCCCGTTTCAACAAGTTCATGCGTGAAGTGTTTGAGACCGTGGCCTACGGCAAATCGACCGACCAGGAAGCCGCCAAACGCCTCATTGAAGAAGGCAACGCGTTGCTCGCTCGCATCAAGTAATCCAGAGAGTCAGATGAGTAAATCCACGATACGCCAACTTTCGTTTGTCGCCCACCAAGACCCCGACACAGGGGCCCGGGTGACTCGGCTCACACCCACGGACGTGACTTGCCACCGCACCTACTTCTACCAGAAGTGTTTCACCAACGATGGTCAGAAGCTGGTGTTTGGTGCGCAATTTGGCGAACACTGGAATTACCATCTGCTGGATCTGGCGTCGCAAACCGCGACGCAACTGAGCGATCAGGCCGATGAAAACACCTTCGGTGGTTTTCTGAGCCCAGATGACCAGTTTCTGTACTTTGTGCGGGCCGAGCGTCAACTGATCCGCCTGGAACTGGCCACACAGAAGGAAGAGGTGGTCTACACCGTTCCTCCTGAGTGGGTCGGTTATGGCACCTGGGTGGCCAACTCGCGCTGTACCCAGATTGTGGGGATTGAAATTCTGGCAACCGACTGGTTTCCTTTGACCGACTGGAAAAAGTTTGCCGAGATGTTTCATGCCAAGCCACGCTGCCGCCTGATCCGCATCGATCTGGTCACCGGCGCGCGCGAGGTGATTCACGAAGAAAAACTCTGGCTGGGTCACCCCCAGTACCGGCCGTTTGACGACAACACCGTGGCTTTTTGCCATGAAGGCACACACGACCTGATTGATGCCCGCATGTGGTTCATCAACGAAGACGGCAGCAACCTGCGCTGTGCCAAAGAACATGCCCCGGGTGAGAGCATCACCCATGAATTCTGGGTGCCGGATGGGTCGGCCATGGTTTATGTGTCTTACCTCAAAGGCCACACAGAACGTTATATCTGCTCGCTGGACCCCGTGACCCTGGAGAACCGTCAGATCACCGTCATGCCACCATGCTCTCATTTGATGAGCAACTTCAATGGTCGTTTGATTGTGGGTGATGGCTCCGGCACGCCGGTCGATGTGTCCGACAGTGGCAGCCACAAGATCGAAAACGATCCTTACCTGCACCTGTTTGACCTGGATGCGGGCACCACGCGCCGCATCGCTCGGCATGACAGCTCATGGCGTGTCCACAAGGGCAACCGACAAGTCACGCATCCGCATCCCTCGTTTGTCCCGGGGGAAAAACAAGTGCTCTACACCTCTGACTTTGAAGGTGAACCGGCACTGTATTTGGCAGACCTGTAACTGCTTTCGGCACAGCAGGATGCTTGCCTGAAACCGCGCTGTGATCTAAGGGCACATCACCCGGATGTCACGCCGTGTTGCAGGCCTTTTTTTGCCCGATGAGACAACACACCTTCATTCGATGAGGAGACACATCTATGGCTTTTTCCATACGCATGGTTTTCACTTCGGGCTTTTTATTGACGCTGCTGGCCAGTTTGGCCACGGCCGCCAGTGGTGGCAACACGGTGACGGCAGCTGACGCCAGCAACAGGCCACAGCTCACCGACACCCAAGCTGTTGACCACACCATCGCCAAATACCTGGCACAGGCGGGTACCCTGACCGGGGCCAACGGTGCGGGTCTGGTGACCGACCACTGGCTCCCGCCCGCTGTGGGAGATGTGAACCAGTTTGTGCCCACCTACACCGTGGCCGCCGATGGCAGCGGCACCCACACCACACTACAAGCGGCGATTGACGCCGTACCGGCAGCCAAAACCAGCAGCACCCGGGTCTACATTCGCGTGTTGCCAGGCACTTACCGCGAAGTGCTGTGTGTCAAAGACAAGGCGCCGATCACCCTCTACGGCCTCTCAACCGACGCCAGCCAGGTGCTCATCGCCAACGGCAACTACAACGGCCAAGCCAAAGTGGCCGGTGCAGAGGCTGGCAACCCGTGTAACCCCAGCGCATCATCGGCCACCGTGGGTACCAGCGGCAGCGCCTCTGTGGCCATCTACAGTGCCGAGTTCCACGCCAAAAACATCAGTTTTGCCAACGATGCCATGCAAGCCGTGGTGGGCGGTCTGGGTTATCCCCCAGGTGCCTCAGGCACTGGTGGTGCACAAGCGGTGGCGCTCATGACCCAAGGGGACAAACTTGTGTTTGACAACGTTCGGGTGTTGGGTCACCAAGACAGTTTGTATGTCAAGACTGCCAGCACCACAAGCGTGGCGCGGGTGTACTTCAAGAACAGCTTCATCCAAGGGGATGTGGATTTCATATTTGGCCGGGGTACGCTGGTGCTCGATGGCTGCACCATCCACTACCTCAGCACACGCCTGCCCCAAGGGCAGCCCGCCACCATGCTGGCTCCCAGCACCGCTGCCAACAATGACTACGGTATCTTGGTCCATGCAAGCCGCTTCACCGCCGATGCCGGGACCGTTGCAGGCAGCATTTACCTGGCGCGCGCCTGGGATGAAAGTGTGCCCAAGGGCACTTATGTCGCAGGCCAGTCTCCCAACGGGCAATTGCTGGTGCGCAACAGCACACTTGGCCAACACATCCGCACGCTCGACCCCTGGGGTACCTCTACCTCTGGCCGAGCCTACAGCGACACCGGCAACCGTTTTTCTGAGCACCGCAACCAGCTTGCGGCGCCATGAGCCACCCACACACATCCTTCTGGCGCTTCGTTGTACGACTGGTTGGCATCACGCTCTTGGCCAGTTGTGCTGCGCCGACCAAATTGTTGGCCCAGCAAGCCGATGTATCCCGCCAAGTGTTGGCCAGCCAGGACGGCTGGGCCGCTGCCGAAGGCGGCACCCGTGGCGGCACAGATGCCGCCCCTGAGCAGGTGCTGGATGTGCACAACCGGGCCGAGCTGGTGGTCGCCTTGCAGCGCAGTGGCAACTTGCCCAAGATCATCCGCCTGCATGGCCGCATCGACCTCAGCGTGGACGATGCCAACCGCCCTTTGGGTGCGGCAGACTACCGCGACCCGGCTTTTGATTTTGAACAGTACTTACAAACCTATGCGCCTGCCATCTGGGGCAACAAGCCACTGACCGGTCCGCTGGAGGAGGCACGCCAGCGATCGGTGGCCAGACAGGCGGCACGGGTCGTCATCCGCATTCCGTCCAACACCACGCTGATCGGTGTCGGCCACGATGCCGGGCTGGAACACGGCATGTTGTTGTTGCCCAGGGTCGACAACGTCATTCTGCGCAACATCCATTTCTCAGATGCGTATGACCACTTTCCGGCTTGGGACCCGCAGGACAACGCCCATGGTGAGTGGAACTCCGAGTACGACGCGGTGAGTTTGCGCGGCGCCACCCATGTGTGGGTCGACCACTGCAGTTTCAGCGACGGTGAGCGCCCGGACCACAGCGCCCGCATCGCCTTGGGCCGCCCGATGCAGCACCATGACGGTCAACTGGATATCACCCAGCAGTCCAACTATGTCACGGTCTCTTACAACCATTTCAAGGAACACGACAAGACCAACCTGGTGGGTGCCAGCGACAGCCAGGAGGCCGATGCCGGCAAACTCAAGGTCAGCTTTCACCACAACCTGTGGGAGCACACCAAAGAACGGACACCGCGTGTGCGTTACGGCCAGGTGCACCTCTACAACAACCTCTATGTGGCAGCCAAGGGCATACCCTACGCCTACAACTACGCCATCGGCGTCGGGGCGCAGTCCCACATCTTCAGTGAAAACAATGTGTGGGAAACCACTTCAGACATCTCGTCCAACACCTTGGCCAAGCTCTACAAGGGCAACGCCTTTTTTGACCGTGGCAGCTTGCACAACGGTCGGCCCGTGGATGTGTTGGCCGCTTTGCGGGCAGCCAATCCGGCAGCGACGGTGAGTGCTGACCTTGGTTGGCAACCCACTTTGCACGAGACCGTGGATGACAGCGCCGACGTGGCAAAAATTGTGCGAGCGAGTGCGGGGGCCGGGCGTTTGTAGTCTTGCCCATGTTTTGCCAGTTGTCGCCCGGTTGACACACTTGCCTCAAAACGCTGTTTTGTCATGGGCAGGTCTTCTGCGCAGACAAGCACACATGAGTCTTGTGGTCATTGATGCTATTAATGGTGTAGCTATTAGCCCTTATTAATAAAGGGCTAGAAGGGTATTTGTTATATATATGCCTGAGCCACGGCGGTGGCGGGGCTCCAGGCCGCATCCGGCTGCCAGCTGCTGACCCAAGCCGGCAAGGTGTCGGCAGGCATCGGCCGGGCAATGCCGTAACCCTGCGCCAGATCGCAGCCCAATTGCAACAGCAGGCTGCCGTGCGCAATGGTTTCCACACCCTCGGCAATCACCTCGCGGTTGAAGGCACGCGCCAGACTGATGACCCCTTCCAGGATGCTTCGGTCTTGCGGATCGTCGAGCATGTTGCGCACAAAACTCTGGTCGATCTTGATCGTCGACACCCGCAGGCGCTTCAGGTAGGTCAGTGAGGAGTAACCGGTGCCAAAGTCATCCAGCGCAAACGCCACACCCATCTTCTGACAGTCTTCAATCACCTGCGAGGCGTAGCCAATGTCTTGCAGCGCACTGGTCTCCAACATCTCCAGCGTCAGTTTGCCCGGGTCCATGCCGGGGTGCGCTTGCAGCAGCGAACGCAGGCGGTCCACAAAATTGGGTTGCTGTAACTGCTGCGCTCCCACATTCACACTGACCTGCAGTTCCAGCCCCTGGGCCTGCCACAGGGTGATCTGTGTCAGCGCGGTGGCAATCACCCATTCGCCGACCTCAATGGCCAGCGGGTCGGTTTCCATCAGTGGCAAAAATGCCAGCGGTAACAGCAGGCCATGGTCTGGGTGTTGCCAGCGGATCAGTGCCTCGGCCCCCACAACCAGGCCACTGCGCATGTTGACCTTGGGCTGGTAATGCAGCACCAACTCACCACTGGCCAAGGCCAGACGGATGCGCTCCAGACCTTCGTGGTGGCCTCGCACGCTGCGGTCATGCACTGCATCAAACAGGTGGTAGTGGTTTTTGCCGGTCTGTTTGGCCTGGTACATGGCCTGGTCGGCCTGGCGTAGCAGTTGGTCGGGCTCCATGGCCTCGGTTTGCGGGTAGAAAGTGACACCCAGGCTGGCTGAAACCTGCAGCGTCAGCCCATCGATCAGGAAGCTCTGGTTGGCTGCAGCCAACAGGCGATGGAGCATGGGCAGACAGCCAGCGGTGTCGACCAGATCGGTCAGCACCGCCACAAACTCGTCGCCACCAATACGCGCCAGGGTGTCACCCTCACGCATCACCTCTTTCATGCGGTTGGACAAGGCCACCAGCAGCCGGTCGCCGGTTTCATGGCCATACTCGTCGTTCACCGCCTTGAAGCTGTCCAGGTCGACATAGGCCACCGCCAGCAGAACATCGTGCCGCTGGGCCTGCGCCATGTCCTGGCGCAGCCGGTCAGCCAGCAGCGCACGGTTGGGCAGGTTGGTCAGTAGGTCGTAGTGGGCACTGTGTTCCAGCCGGGTCTGACTTGCCTTGAAGCTGGTGATGTCGGAAAACAGCGCCACGTAATGGGTGGCAGTACCCTTGGCGTCACGCACCGTGGTGATCGTTTGTAACTCGGCATAGACCTCACCATTTTTGCGGCGGTTCCAGATCTCACCGTACCAGTGGCCTTTGTTGAGGATGTCGTGCCACATCGCTGTGTAGAAGGTGGCGTTCTGCCGCCCGGAGGACAGCATGCTGGGGCGCTGATGCAGCACCTCGTCGCGGCTGTAGCCGGTGATGTGGGTGAACGCGGCGTTGACATTGACGATCTGCCCTCGGGTGTTGGTGATCATGATGCCCTCGCGCGCCTGACTGAACACGCTGGCGGCCAGAAACAGCTGCTCCTGCGCGGCGATGCGTTCGCTGATGTCGAACAACACCATGCGCAACTGGGCTGCGCCCGCTTCATCCTGCGCCTGGGTGGCCATCAGTCTGGCCCAGAAAAAGCTGCCGTCCGCACGTTTCAGGCGCAACTCTGCCGACAGCTTCTGTTGGGTTTGGCGCCGTTGGCGCAGCAGGTAGTAGGTGTCCTGGTCGTCACGGTGGATGAACTGGTGCAGTGGCGCCCCCAGCATGGCCTGGCAGCTCAGACCAAGCAGGCTGGCTGCCGTTTGGTTGGCTCGCAGCATCTGGCCGCTGTCATTGAGGGTGACATAGCCCACCGGGGCCTGGTCGTAGAGGGCGGTGTAGTCGGCACGTGATGTCTCCAGCGTGTCCTGCATCCGGCGCAGTTCGTCGTTTTGCATCTCCAGCTCGATCTGGTGCACCTGCAACTCATGCAGGGCGCGCAAGACGCCCTCAGTCGAGTGGTCCTGTGCGTTGTGACTCGTGGCTAACTGCTGCTTCAACGTGGCTTCTGCACGCTGGCGCATGGCGTGTGCCTCGGTTGGCGCAAGCTGGTCTGCCATGCGCGTGGCAGGGGGTGCCGTTGGGTCGGGGATCTGACTGGGCATGACAGAGCCTCCGTGGTGTTTAGCTGTCTGACGTTCGCAAACGCTCCGTCGTGGTCACAGCATAGACCTTGCCGTTGGTATCAATCAGTGCGGTAGCCAACAGAGCAACGTCTACCGTTTGGCCGCTGCGCGTCAGCCTCTGTGTCGGGTACAGCGCCAGCACCTGACCTGCGCTGAGCTGCTGGAGCTGGTGCATGGCTTCATTCACCAATGCCGGTGGAATGCGTTCACGCAAGGTCATCTGCAGGGCCTGTGCCTCGGTCCAGCCGTACAGGCGCTCAGCCGCCGGGTTCCAGGCCAGGATACGGCCCTCCAGGTCGGTCATGGTGATGGCATCAAAGGCGTCG
This sequence comes from Rhodoferax sp. U11-2br, assembly GCF_018619435.1. GTDB lineage: Bacteria > Pseudomonadota > Gammaproteobacteria > Burkholderiales > Burkholderiaceae_C > Rhodoferax. The sequence continues at coordinate 32,152 of NZ_JAHFZF010000016.1, forward strand.
CGCACCACCACCGCCAGGCGTGCCAGCTGGTTGGCCTGTGCCAGTGCGGCCTCGGTGCGCTTGAGCTCGCTGATGTCACTGAAGGTGATCACCGCCCCCTCGATCACGTTGTCCAGCGTGCGGTAGGGTCGGATACGCAGCGTGAACCAGGCACCGTCGGTGGTCTGCACCTGCACCTCCTTGGTCACCAGGGTGTCAAGCACGGCTTGCGCGTCACTCACCAGGCTGGTGTAACCCACCAGGTTCGACACAATGTGTCCGACCGGGCGTCCCACGTCGCTGCTGATCAGGTTGATGAGCTGCGAGGCGGTCGGGGTGAAGCGCAGGATGCGCAGGTTGTGGTCCACAAACACGGTGGCAATGCCGGTGCCCGCCAGCAGGTTGTTCATGTCGTTGTTCAGGCGGGACAGGTCGTCGACCTTGAGGTTGAGCTCGTTGTTGACGGTGGACAACTCTTCGTTGACCGACTGCAGCTCCTCCTTGGAGGTCTCCAACTCCTCGTTCGTGCTTTGCAGCTCCTCATTGACCGACTGCATTTCCTCGTTGCTGGACTTGAGCTCCTCGTTGGAGCTTTCCAGCTCTTCCAGCGTGCTTTGCAGGTACTCGTCCTTGGCGCGCAACTCCTCGCGCAGGGTGCGCATCTGGGCGGCGGCCGTTTCTGTGGCGGCACCGTTCTGCAGTGCGGGCGCCACCGGCTCTGACTGCTGCGCTTCTTCCAGAAGCACCAGGTACAGCGGCGCATCGCTCTCGCTCTCGGGCCCGGCCAGCGCCGGGCCGGTGGCCACCGGGCGCACACACAGGTTGACGCGGCTGAAGTGGCCATTGGTCTTGACGTGCAGACCTGCGATGTGCACCGGCTCTTGCTGCGCCACACAGCGGTGCAAGGCGTTCGAGAGCGCCGGGCGCAGGCCCTCACGCGCCATCTTGAGGATGTTGGCAACACCGACCTCGCCCGGTGGTGTCTCCAAATACATGCCGGTGCGCCCGTGCAGGTAGAGGATATCGCCCAGGCTGTTGATCAACGCACCGGCTGGCACCACCTGGGCCAGCATGGCCTGTTCGGTCAGCTCACGCAAAGGCAGTTTGGCCGAGAACACTTCGCGGCCTGCGCCCCGCGGCTGCGTGGCCTGCCCGGTGTGTGGCGCTGGCAAAAAACGCCCGGGTGAGCGCGACAAACCAGCCTCGGTGGCTTTGCGCTGGTAAATCTTGGCCTTGCGGTCGAGTGAGGCAAACAACGTCAACGCGTCACCCACGCCCTCGGAGGTGCCCAAAAACAGCAGGCCCTGCGGGTTCAAGGCGTAGTGGAACAGAGGCATCAGGCGCTTTTGCAGCTCGGCCCCCAGGTAAATCAGCAGGTTGCGGCAGGTGATCAGGTCGAGCCTGGAAAACGGCGGGTCGCGCGTCAGGTCCTGCTCGGAAAACACCAGCATGTCGCGAATGCTTTTGTGGATGCGGTAACCGCCGCCGTCGGGTTCGGCCGTGAAAAAACGCGCCAGCCGCGGCGGCGAGATGTCGGCCGCAATACCCGCCGGGTACAGCCCGGCGCGCGCAAACGCGATGGCGCGGCTGTCGATGTCGGTGGCAAACAGCTGCACGGTGTAACTTTGTTGGAGCGTTGCCATGTGCTCTTGCAGCAGGATCGCAATCGAATACGCTTCTTCACCGGTGGAGCAACCGGCAACCCAGATCCGCACCGTGTCATTGGCGGCGGATTTGCCCGCAAACAGCATCGGCACCACCTGTTTTTCAAACACCTCAAACACCTCGGGGTCGCGGAAAAAGTTGGTCACCCCAATCAGCAGGTCACGAAACAGCGCCTGGGTCTCCTCGCTGTTGTGCTGCAGGTAACGTACATAGTCGTCAATCTGGCTGATCTGGTGCACCGACATACGCCGTTCGATCCGGCGCTGGATGGTGCTGGGTTTGTACTGTGAAAAATCGTGTTTGGTCTGGGTGCGCAGCAGCACAAAAATGCGCTTCAAAGCGCTTTCGTTGATGACCACCGGCTTGTCAGAAAGCATCGCCAACTTGCCAAAGGCGTAACTCACATAACTGCTCAGGCGCGCGGGCATCTGCTTGGCGTCGAGCTGGTAGTCCACCAGACCGGTGGCGATGGCGCTGCGTGGCATGCCGTCAAACTCGGCGCTCTCGGGGGTTTGCACCATCACCATGCCCCCGGCATCCTTGATGGCACGCAGGCCCAGTGTGCCGTCGCTGCCGGTGCCAGAGAGCACCACACCAATGGCCCGTTCACGCTGGTCAGCGGCGAGGGACTTGAAGAAAAAGTCGATGGGCAGACGCTGCCCGCGTGGCGCGCCGGGCGCCAGCAACTGCAGGCTGCCGTTGATCAAGGCCATGTCGTGGTTGGGGGTGATGATGTAGACGCAGTTTGGCGCCACCGTCATGCTGTCTTCGACCTCCAGCACCGGCATCGGGGTGAAGCGGCGAATCAACTCGGCCAGCAGGCTTTTGTGGTCCGGCGCCAGGTGTTGCACCAGCACAAAGGCCATGCCGCTGGCCACGGTCTTGGGCATGCCCGCAAAAAACGCCTCAAACGCCGCCAGCCCACCGGCCGAGGCGCCAATGCCCACAATCGGAAAACTGCCAGGGCTGTCAGGCGCTGCTGCTTCTTCGGCGGGGGCGGTGCCCGGGTCGAGGCTGGGTGGGGTCGGCAAGGTGGCAAGGGCGCCCGTGGATCGTTTTGTCATGCGGAGCTCCTGGTCAAACCGGTGGGTGTGCGGGCGCCCGGCGCCAGCAGCTGGCTGAAGTGTAGGCCTTGTGCTGTGATACCAAACATGTAGCTGCTAGCCCTTGATAGACAAGGGCTGAAGGCCAATTTTCTTCAAAGTGGGGCTTATGTGCGCCAGCGCACGCAGGCCACGGACGCGCACCGTTATGCTGGACCACCTCCACCAAGGGCTGTTGTGGCCTGGTCTCCTCGGGTTCTGTCTTGAAAAATATCTCCAAACCATTCACCTGGCTGGCGGCGGCGTTGCTGTTGTTGGGTGCGGGTGTCTATTTCAGCTATGGGTCGGTCTACCCCAGGCTCGAAGCCTTGATCTTGCTGGCTCTGCTGATGACCGCGTTCCTGTTGTTCTGGGTGATCCAGAAAACACAGCAGGCCGAAAAAAACCTGGCCCATCTGGACACCTTGCGCCTGCTGGCCGCGCAGGAGGAAAGCAACCGCCAGTTGCTGGAGGCCAACCGTCTGGCACAGGACGGTGCCCAAAAGCTGGCGGTGACGCTGGACTCGATTGGGGACGCGGTGATCGCCACCGACGCCCAGGCGCGTATCACGTTGCTCAACCCGGTGGCGCAGAAGCTCACCGGCTGGACGCTGGCGCAGGCCATCGGGCAGCCGGTGGACCAGGTGTTCAAGATTGTGGCCAAGACCAGCCGCGAGCCGGTCACCGTACCGGTGCTGGCGGCTTTGGCACACGGCACCGTGCAGGGTCTGGCTAACCACACGGTGCTGCTGGCGCGCGACGGCCAGGAGTACGACATTGCCGACAGCTGTGCCCCGATCCGCGATGCCGATGGCTTGGTGGTGGGAGCGGTGCTGGTGTTTCGCAATATCACCGAGGAATACGCCACCCAGCAGGCGCTGCGCCAGGTCAGTGCGCTGCAAAAGGCCATCTTCAACAGTGCCAACTTTTCCAGCATTGCCACCGACGCCAAGGGTGTGATCCAGATCTTCAACGTGGGGGCCGAGCGCATGCTGGGCTACACCGCCGCCGAGGTGGTGAACAAGGTCACCCCGGCCGACCTGTCCGACCCGCAGGAGATGATCGCGCGTGCCGCGTCACTCAGTCTGGAACTGGGGACCGAGATCGCGGCGGGTTTTGAGTCCCTGGTGTTCAAGGCCTCGCGTGGCATCGAAGACATTGACGAGCGCACCTACATCCGCAAGGATGGCCGTCGCCTGCCTGCCATGGTGTCGGTGACCGCTTTGCGTGATGAGGCTGAGGCCATCATTGGTTACCTGTTGATTGGCACCGACAACACCGCCCGCCGTGCGGCCGAGGTCGAGCGTGAGCGACTCGACCGGGTGCTGCGTGACAAAAATGCCGAGCTCGAAGCGGCCCGTGCTGCTGCCGACAAGGCCAACCTGGCCAAGTCCGAGTTTTTGTCGGGCATGAGCCACGAGTTGCGCTCACCGCTCAACGCCATCCTGGGTTTTGCACAGTTGATGGAGTCGGGCACGCCGCTGCCGACCCCCTCACAAAAAGCCAGCATCGACCAGATCCTGCGTGCGGGCTGGTATTTGCTGGAACTGATCAACGAGGTGCTGGACCTGGCGCTGATCGAGTCCGGCCAGCTCTCGCTCTCGCGTGAGCCGGTGTCGCTGTCCGAGGTGCTGCAGGACTGCCAGACCCTGATGGCGCCCGCCGCACTGAAAAAATCGGTCAGGCTGCACTTTGTGCCCCTGACGCTGCCGTGTTTTGTCAGTGCCGACCACACCCGGCTCAAACAGGTGGTGATCAACCTGCTGTCCAACGCCATCAAATACAACCGCCAGGGTGGCAACGTGACGGTGAGCGGCCATGAAGGGGTTGCTGGGCGCATCCGCCTGAGTGTGCAAGACACCGGTGAGGGCCTGCCCGCCGACAAGCTGGTGCAGCTGTTTCAGCCCTTCAACCGACTCGGCAAGGAAGACAGTGAGGAGGAGGGCACCGGCATCGGCCTGGTGGTGAGCAAACGCCTGGTCGAGCAGATGGGGGGGGAGATGGGGGTGGTCAGCACCGAGGGTGCAGGCAGCGTGTTCTGGGTCGAGCTGGCCTTGGTGGGTGCGCCACAGTTCAGTGATGTGGCCGACGAGATGCTGCAGCCACACGTGACGTCCGCAGCCCATGGTGAGCGGGTGCGCACCCTGTTGTATGTGGAAGACAACCGTGCCAACATGGAGCTGGTGCGTCAGCTGATTGCCAGGCGCCCTGATTTGCGCATGTTTGGCGCCGAGGACGCCACACGTGGCATGGCGCTGGCGCGTGAACACCAGCCCGATGTGATTTTGCTGGACATCAACCTGCCCGGCATCAACGGACTGCAGGCGCTCAAGATCTTGCAGGAAGACGAAAACACCCGGCACATCCCGGTGCTGGCGCTCAGTGCCAATGCCATGCCGCGCGACATTGAGCGTGGCCTGGCGGCGGGCTTTCTGCGTTACCTGACCAAGCCGATCCGGGTCACCGAGTTCATGGATGCGCTCGATGCCGGGCTGGTCTTGGCACAGGCCCAGCGTGCGGCTTTGCAAGAGCTTTGATGTTTATGCAAGAAATTGGCCTCAAGCCCTTGTTTTATAAGATCGTATAGCTATCACTATGGGAGCTATCTTTGATGTCTGACAGCCACATAATCCCTCCGCCCGGCGCGCTTGACGACACCGCGGGCATGGTGGTGGCGCTGCAGTCCTTGCGGCGCCGGGCGCAGGACAGCCACCAGCTCAAGGCGCCGCTGCCGCTGGAGATGCTCAAGGTGATGCAGCCCGAAGACGCGCAGCTGCTCTACCACGAATTGCGGGTGCACCAGATTGAGTTGGAGATGCAAAACGAGGAGCTGCGTCGTGTCCAGCTGGAGCTGGAGCTGGCGCGCGAGCGCTACTTTGACCTGTACGACATGGCCCCGGTGGGCTACTGCACGGTGGATGGCGAGGGCCAGATTCAGGAGGCCAACCTGACCGCTGCCACGCTGCTGGGGGTCACACGCAGCGCCCTGGTCAAGCTGCGCATCACCCACTTCATGCCAATGGCACAACGCAGGATTTACCAGCAGTGCTGCGCCTTGCTCGACACCTGTGGCAAGACCCAGGCCTGTGAGTTGCAGATGATCACCGGTGCGGGTCAACCCATCTGGGTCAGCCTGGCGATCAACATGGCGCGCGGCGTGAGTGGTGCCGTCACCCTGCGGGTGATGCTCAAGGACGTGTCCGAACGGGTGCGGCTGGATGCGATTTTGCAGGTCAAAAACACCGAGCTGGAGCGTGCGCGCCAACTGGCCGACAAGGCCAACAGCGCCAAGTCGGACTTCTTGACCAGCATGAGCCACGAGTTGCGTTCACCGCTCAACGCCATCCTGGGTTTTGCACAACTGATGCAGGCCAGCAGCCCGGCGCCTACCCCGGCGCAAAAGTCGTCGATCGACCAGATCCTCCACGGCGGCTGGTACCTGCTGGACCTGGTCAACGAGATCCTGGACCTGGCCAGCATCGAGTCGGGCCAGTTGGCGCTGTCTTTGACGCGTGAGTCGCTGGCCGAGGTCCTGGCCGACTGCCAGACCATGATCGAGCCGCAGGCCACGGCCCGGGGTTTGGTGGTGAGTTTCCCAAGCTTTGCCCAGCCTTGCCTGGTGCTCTCAGACCGGCGTCGGCTCAAGCAGGTGGTGATCAACCTGCTGTCCAACGCCATCAAATACAACCGCCCGCATGGCACGGTGACGGTGAGCCTGAGCCAGGCCTCACCCGGGCGGGTGCGCCTGAGTGTGCAGGACGACGGGCTGGGCCTGTCGCCAGAACAGATGGCGAACCTGTTCCAGCCGTTTAACCGGCTCGGCCAGGAGGGTGGGGCGCAGGAGGGCACCGGCATTGGCCTGGCGGTGAGCAAACGCCTGGTCGAGATGATGGGTGGCAGCATTGGGGTGAGCAGCCGTGTTGGTGTGGGCAGTGTGTTCTGGTTCGAGCTGGCGCTGGCTGAAGGGTCCACATGAAAGACTTTCCGATGGTCTGTGTGGGTGGCTCGGCCGGTGGGCTGGACGCCTACATCCGGCTGCTGCAGCACCTGCCGCCCGACATGGGGGTGGCGGTGGTCATCGTCAACCACATCACCATTGCGGCGACCCAACTGCATGAGGTGCTGCTGCGGTTTTCGAGCATGCCGGTGGTGCTGATCACCGATGGCATGCCGGTGTCACCCAACTGTGTGTTCATCATCCCGGCCAACCGCGACCTGCATGTACAAAACGGCACGTTTCAGCTCGAACCCATCTCCAAGCCCAGAGGCTGGCCCGATGTGATCACGGTGTTTTTGCGATCGCTGTCGCAACATTGGGACGGCAAGCTGATCGCGGTGATTGTGTCGGGGTACGACGGTGATGGTGCGGCGGCGCTGTGTGGCATTCGCGCTGTGGGTGGCATCACCATCGCCCAGAAACCCAGCACCGCCCGCCAGCCCGACATGCCACAAAGTGCCATCGAGAGTGGTTGTATTGACTTTGTGCTCTCGCCCGAAGACATCGCCAAGGAAATTGTCGGCATCGCACAGATGCAGTCCGACACGGTGCCAGCACCGTCAGATGGGATGACTGAAACATAGAGAAATCGGGCTCCAGCCCTTATTAGAAATCGCCATATAGCTATATAAAATGAAGCACTCTGCTGCCCATCCCACTCCTGAAGAGGAACCTGCCATGCCACTGTCTGCCGAAATTCTCCAGGCCAGCATCCTGATCGTTGACGACCAGATGGCCAATGTGCAGCTGCTCGAACAACTGCTGCGCGAGGCCGGTTACAGCCAGGTCAGCGCCTGTATGAAACCCGAGGAGGTGTGTGCGCTGCACCGCAAGAACCACTACGACCTGATTCTGCTGGACCTGCAGATGCCGGTGATGGACGGTTTCCAGGTGATGGAGGGGCTCAAAACCAACACTGTCGACAGCTATCTGCCGGTGATTGTGCTGACAGCCCAGCCTGGCCACAAGCTGCGTGCGCTGCAAATGGGTGCCAAGGACTTCATCAGCAAGCCGTTTGACCTGGTGGAGGTGAAAACCCGCATCCACAACATGCTGGAGGTGCGCCTGCTCTACAAAAAGCTGGCCAACTACAACCGCGAGTTGGAGGCCACCGTGGCTGAGCGCACCGCCGAGCTGCGCGAGAGTGAAGCACGCTACCGCAGCCTGACCGAGCTGGCTTCGGACTGGTACTGGGAGCAGGACGAACACGGCCACTTCACCAAGGTGTCGGGTCCGGTGTTGGAGATGCTGGGCATCCAGGTGGCGCCGCTGGCCGGGCAGCCCAACCCCGTTGTTCTGGGTGGCTGGAACGAGGCTGAGCGCGAGAAGTTGCGCCGCACGATCACCGAGCGCCAGCCGTTTCTGGACTATGTGTTTCGCCGTGTGGGTGCCGACGGAAGCCAGCAGACTTTTCAGGTCAGTGGTGAGCCGATGTTTGACCGCGCCAGCCGTTTTATCGGTTACCGCGGGATTGGTGTGGAGCTGACTTCCAAACTATGAGCCAACAGAACGTCCTGGAGCGCGCCATGCCTTTGCCCCACACCCCGAACCAGAACCATCTGCTGGCCGCCTTGTCTGCAGCGGATTTTGAGCCACTGGCCAGCCACCTGGAGCTGGTGCCCATGCCGCTGGGCCAGATGTTGTTTGAACCCGGCAGCCAGATGCGCCATGCCTACTTTCCGACCACCTCGATCGTGTCCTTGCACTATGTCACCGAGTCTGGCGCCTCGGCCGAGACCGCTGGTGTGGGCAACGAGGGGGTGGTGGGTGTGTCGCTGTTCATGGGGGGTGACAGCACCTCCAGCTCGGCGGTGGTGCAGACCGCCGGCCAGGCCTGGCGGCTGGACCGCCACACCCTCAAGACCGAGTTCAACCGCGGTGGCGCCTTGCAGCGCCTGCTGCTGCGCTACACCCAGGCGTTGATGACCCAGATGGCCCAGACTGCCGTGTGCAACCGGCACCACTCGGTGGAGCAGCAACTGTGCCGCTGGCTGCTGCTCACTCTGGACCGGCTGCCGGACCGCGAGCTGGTGATGACACAGGAGTTGGTGGCCAGCATGCTCGGTGTGCGCCGCGAAAGTGTGACCGACGCCGCAGGTCACTTGCAGGCGCAGGGTTACATCCGTTACCGGCGTGGCCACATCAGTGTGCTCAACCGTGCTGGCCTGGAGTCCAGCGTGTGTGAGTGTTATGGCGTGGTCAAAAAAGAGCTGGACCGTTTGCTCAGTGACGTTCAGCCGCGTCAGTAGCGCCGCAGCACACCGTTGTCGACCTGCACCCGGTCACCTACGCGGATGTCGACGTTGGTGCTTTGGGTGAAGACCTGGTTGTTGCCGTCGCTCATGCGCAGGGTGAATTTGTAGACGCTGGTGGTTTGTGCCGCCTGCTGGTTCTTCTCGAGCGTATGCCCAGCATAGGCGCCACCGGCAGCGCCTAGAACAGTCGCAGCGGTGTTGCCGCTGCCACCACCTACTTGGTGGCCCAGGATGCCGCCAACCACCGCGCCAGCAATGGTGCCCGCACCGATGCCGCTTGTCGCCACGGGCTGCTGCACCAACTCAATCGACTGCACCACACCGTATTGGGTGGCGGCGTTGCTGGTCTGCGGCAAGGCGTTGCCGGTGGGGTTGGCGGGCGCCATGCTGGTGGCGCAGGCGCCTAGCAACAGCAGTGTGGTCACGCTGAGGACGGTTTGGAAGTTCTTTTGAATGTTCATGGGGGCCTCGCTTACTTCTTGATGCTCATCTGGTTGCCGACCTGGGTCACACCACTCACGCCGCGCGTGATGTCCAGGGCGCGGTCAATCTGGCCCTGGTTGTTGACAAAACCGCTGAGCTGGACCTCGCCCTTGTGGGTGGTGACCGTGATGTCCAGGCTTTTGATGTTGGCGTCTGCCAGCAAGGCGGCCTTGACCTCGGTGGTGATCACGCTGTCATCGATCTTGTTGCCCACCGTGGCCACACCGTCTTTGATGCTGAGTTTGTTGTTGACGTGGGTGACGCCCTCCACCCCTTTGGCGACGTTCACTGCCTGGTCGATCTGGGTCTGGTTGCTGACAAAACCGCTGAGCATGACCTCACCCTTGCGGGTTTCGACCTGGATGTCAAAACCTTTGACATCGACGTTGTCGAGCAAGGCTGTCTTGACGCGGGTTGTGACCACACTGTCGTCCACCTCGGTGCCTACCGTTGTGGCTGGCGCGGCGGCACCGGTGCCATCCACCGGTTTGTTACAGGCCACCATCGACAGGGTCATGACACCGGCCAGGGTGGTGGTCACGAGGCGCAGGCCCAGGGGGTTTTTCATAAACATTCTCCGAAATTGATAAAACAGGCCCGACTGTGTTCTGTGGCATCGCATTTGTCGGTGCGATAGCGAACCCAGCGCCTGTGTGTGCGGGCGCACAGACCGGGCGAGGGGCTGGCGGCACACTCGTTCCATTTGACAGAAAGTTGCCCCATGAACCCCATCAAACTGATTGGTATCGTCCTGATCGCCGCTGGCGCCTTGGGCCTGGTGTACGGTGGTTTCAGCTACCCGGCAGAGACCACCGCGCTCAAACTTGGCACCATGGAACTCAAGGTGCAAGAAACCAAAACCGTCAATGTGCCGTTGATCCTGAGCGCCGCCGGCATCGTGGTGGGCGCCGCTTTGCTGGTGTTTGGCCGCAGCAAGTGAGCCAGGCCGGTGGCGCAGCTGATGCCGATACAGGGGCTGCCGCCACACGGGCGTGCCATGTTGCACAACATATCAGGAAATTGGGCCTTCAGCCCTTATCGATAAAGGGCTGATAGCTATGTATTTTGATAAAACGGGGGCGAGATATCCGACCCCAAACGCACCAGCGGCGCTGTCTGAGGTTAAGAAAAAGGCCAGCCACCCCGGGGGGCGCTGGCCTGATCAGACTCGCCGTTGTTGCGAGTCGGGGGTGAGTGTCTGTTCTAGTCGCTGACGAGGGTGAGGACCTGATCACCAAACTTGTCGGTCACCCGTTTGTCGATCTGAAGCAGTTCATACCAGCGAGCGAAGGCGGCGATGAAAACGATGGAGATCAACACCATCAAGATGCCCGACATGGTCGTCAGCAGGTACAGCTGTTTGGGCAGGTAGTTGCCAGTGATGTTGAGGTAACCGGCCCACATCACGATGGGGAACACCAGCAAGCCGGGCACAGCGGTGACCCAGGCGTATTTGGCCTTGCCCAGACGGATCAGCATGGTGGTGCCAATGATCAGCGCGGTGGCAGCCAGCAGCTGGTTGGCCATGCCGAACAGCGGCCAGATCGTTGAAATATCACCGGTGTAGACCAAGTAACCCCATGAGCCTGTAAACAGAGCGCTGGTCACAATGATGCCCGGCGTCCAGGAGTTGTCGGAAAACGGTGCATAGACCTTGCCCATCATTTCTTGCAGCAGATAACGGCCAACGCGGGTACCGGCGTCCACGGCGGTCAGGATGAAGACCGCTTCAAACATGATGGCGAAGTGGTACCAATAGGCCATCATGCCTTTCATGAACGGCACCGCCGAGAAGATGTAGGCCATGCCCACCGCCAGCGACACCGCGCCACCCGGGCGGCCCTGAACCTGTTCACCGACCTGGGCTGCGAGTTCGGGCAGGTTGACCGTGGCGATGCCCAGTTTGGCAAACGCTGCGGGTGCTGCGTTGATCGCGAAGTAGTCAGCTGGCACCAGAACGCAGGCCGCAATCAGCGCCATGATGGCAACGAAGCCTTCGGTCAGCATCGCGCCGTAACCGACGAAGAGAATGTCCTTCTCGTTGGCGATCATCTTGGGTGTGGTGCCCGAGCCAATGATGGCGTGGAAACCAGACAGCGCACCGCAGGCGATGGTGATGAACAGGAAGGGGAAGGCTGCACCTGGAATGACCGGGCCGCCGCCGAAGAAGTGCGGTGTGATCGCTGGCATGTGCAGCTCGGGATGGACAAATACGATGCCCAGTGCCAGCGCGGCGATGGTGCCGATCTTGAGGTAGGTCGACAGGTAGTCACGCGGCACCAGCAGGAACCAGACCGGCAGCACAGATGCGATGAAACCGTATGCAGGAATGATCACCGAGAGTTCCTTCTTGGTGAAGGTGAACATCTTGGCCAGCGCCGGATCGGCCGCAACGTAGGGGCCAACCCACAGCGAGATCAGCAGCAAAACGACGCCGATGATGCTCATGCCCTTGATGTCACCGGGGCGGATGTAGTGCATGTAAACGCCCATGATCATCGCAATCGGCAGCGTGGCGAAGACCGTGAAGGTGCCCCATGGGCTGTTGAACATGGCGTTAACCACAGCAATCGAGAGCCCGGCCAACGTCAGGATCAGAATGAACAGGATGGCCACTGACGCCACTTTGCCGGCGGCTTTGCCGATTTCGGTTTCGGCGATCACCGACAGGCTGCGGCCTTTGTGACGGACCGAGGCGAACAACACGACCATGTCATGGACGCCACCGGCCAGCACGCAGCCGATCAGGATCCAGAGCGCACCTGGCATGTAGCCGAACTGCGCAGCCAGCACCGGCCCGAGCAGTGGCCCGGCGGCGGCGATGGCCGCAAAGTGGTGCCCGAACAGCACATATTTGTTGGTCTTGACATAGTCGTGACCGTCTTCCATGGTCACCGCCGGCGTTTCCCGCTCCGCGCGCAGATTCATGACCTTTTGGGCCAGGAAAATGCCGTAGAAGCGGTAGGCAATGGCGAAGACCAGTGCCGCCACAAAAATCAGCGTCAATGAATTCATCAGTTTCTCCGTTTGTTGGTATGCCGCCCCAGATTGCTTCCTGCACGTGCAGAAACGTGCGGTTAATGACCGTTCCTGCACGGGGGCAGGGCGCAATGTAGTGGGTTTGGGCCCGGCCTGGAGGGACTATCTGGCGAGAGGTCCGGGTAGCGATCCAGAGGTCTCCAACGGTATCAAGCGGTGCCTGCCGGAGTCAGCCGATGAGCAGTTTGTCTTTGATGTCACGCAGATAACGGCGGCTCGCCGGAACGCGTTTTCCGCTGTGGGTGATGATTTCCGCCGCACCGTTGTCCAGCAGTTCGATCTCGGCAATGTGGTCGAGATTGATGAGGTATTGCCGATGGCAGCGGAGCAACGCGGTGCGCTCCTGCAAGATCTTGAGTGTCAGTTCGGTCACACCCTGTTTGTTCAAAGCGATGACCTGCACACCGCAGAGAGTGGTGTTGACGTACTCGACGTCTTCGAGCGCGATCAGCAGGATGCGGTTGCGAAGTGTGCACGGAATCTGCCGCAGGGGGCTGTCGGCGCCAGGAAAAGCCGTCGCCGGTGCGCGCTTGCCAGAGCGCAACCAGTCCAGCGTTCTGGCCAGGCGTTGTGCATCAACCGGTTTCAAGAGGTAGTCGGCGGCGTGTTCTTCGAAAGCTTTGAGTGCGTGTTCGTCGTAGGCGGTCACAAAAACGATGTGTGGCAGCGCCGAGGGCTCGATCATGCCCACCATCTCCAAGCCGGAAACACGTGGCATCTGGATGTCGAGAAACACCACGTCGGGGTGCAAGCGGTGGATCGCCGACAGCCCTTCGATGGCGTTGCTGCATGCACCAATCACCTCCACATCGCTTGCTTCGGCGAGCAAGGCCTTGAGTTCTTCGCGCGCGGGCGCTTCGTCGTCAATGATCAGCGCGCTCAGCATGTGGCAAGTTCCTGCTCAACCGGCACCCGGATGCTCACCCGCGTCCATTGCTCGGCCTCACAACTCACCTCGATACCGTAGGCGGCGCCGTAGCGGATCTTGATGCGTCGATCCACCAGGTTCATGCCCAGACCGTCACCGTTGGGCATGGGTTTGTAGAGGCCTGCGCTGTCTTCGATGACGATCGTCAGTTCGTCATCGCTGCGCTGCGCACTGATGGTGATCTTGCCTGGATCGAGCATCTGGGAAATGCCGTATTTGATGGCGTTTTCGACGATAGGCTGCAAGGAGAAAGTCGGCAGGCGCAGGTGCAGCAAGTCCTCGGCCACCAGAAACTCGACGTCGAGTCGCCCGGCAAGGCGCGCCAACTCGATGTGTAAATAAGCATCAACGTGTTCGATCTCGTCCTTGAGCGTCGACTCATCACTGGCGCGCTTGAGGCTCTTGCGGAAAAAAGTCGACAGGTACTGAACGATCTGGCGCGCGCCTTCGGGGTTGCGGCGGATGACCGCAGCCAAGGTGTTGAGCGCGTTGAACAGGAAATGTGGGTTGATCTGCGCCTGCAGTAGCTTGACTTCCGATTGCGCCAGCAGGCGCTTCTGTTCCTCGATGGTTCCCGCCAGCACCTGGTTGGAGAGCAGGCGAGCGATGCCTTCACCAAGTGTGCGATTGAGCGACGAGAAAAATTTGCTCTTGGGTTCGTAGAGTTTGATCGTGCCGAACACGCGGTTGCCTTCGCCACGCAGCGGAATGACCAGCGAGGAGCCGAGTTTGCAGTCTTTGGACAGCGAGCAGTGGTAGGTGAGGGTGGCGCCGTCGGCATACACCACTTCGTTGTGTGTGATGGCGTAGAAGGTGTGTGGTGACGAGATCGGTGTTCCCGGCAAATGGTGGTCGGCGCCAATGCCAACAAATCCGAGCAGCTTTTCGCAATCGGTGATCGCCACCGCACCAACACCGGTTTCCTCGCGGATGATGCTCGCCATGCGTGTGCAATTTTGCTCATTGAAGCCCTGCATCAACACACCAACCGAGCGTTCGGCGATGCGCAGCGCCTTGGCCGAAAAGGCAATCGAGTACTTCTCCCGTGTTTCACGGCGGTCAAGAATCAGGCGCATGAAGAGCGCAGCACCCACCGAGTTGGTGACGATCATCGGCAGTGCGATGTGCGCCACCAATCGCGCGGCCTGGTCAAAGGGCTGGGCCATCAGCAAGATGATGAGCATCTGCGAGATTTCGGCAACCAGTGTTGCGCCAAGCGCAATCATCGGGCTCAGCAGGCGGTCGGCGCGATGGCGCTTGAGCAGCAACAGGTGGAGGTAACCTCCGATCAGCCCCTCGACGGTGGTGGATACCGCGCAGGCGGCATCGGTGTAGCCGCCCAATGAGTAGCGGTGCAGGCCGCCGGTCAGGCCAACGGCAAAACCCACCAGCGGCCCACCCAGAATGCCGCCGAGCACCGCGCCAATGGCGCGTGTGTTGGCAATCGCCCCCTCGATCTGGAAGCCCAGGTAGGTGCCCATGATGCAGAAGGCCGAAAAAACCAGATAACACACCAGCTTGTCGGGCAGGCGCACGGTGACCTGCATCAAGGGCGCGAACAGCGGCGTCTTGGAGAGCAGGTAGGCGATCACCAGATAGACGCACATCTGCTGCATCAGACTGCCAATCAGCGCCAGGTGATTGATGCTCTGAAGCTCAAGCATGGGAAACGGATAGGAAATTCAGTCGCATGGGGTCAAGTATGGCATCGGTTGGGCGCACTTCATGCCGGTGTTCGGTCGCGCGAATGTTCGCTGCCCCTTGCGGATTCACAACTTTGCCTCGGCCAGGCGTTCAATATCTGAGATGTCTGTTTCGGGGAAACTTGGTCGACGCCACAGATTGCTTGTGGCCATTTGTTTGGTGAGCTGCTGGTGTGCGAAAGCAGCGGAGCGGCTGGCGGGGATAGGGCTTGTGCGTGACAACGGCAAAGCCTTGCACACACCTTTAAAGCCGGGCCGTCTGGGTTCAACCTGGTGCTGATTGGCACGTGAACTGCATCGCCTGCCGATAGATTGGCGCATTTGCCTCAGTATGATCTGACATCCTTAGACGTACTCCCACCGGCGAGTTTTTCCCGCGATGACTATTAGCAATACCGTCAGCATTTATCCTCTCAAAATCACCGATCTTGAAGAACTTCAAGAGGCGGCCAGCAAGAGCCAAGACCTGCTGGTGCCATGGTACTCAGCACCACAAACAGTTGAGTCCTGGCGCGAGTTCATGCAAAGGCGCCTGGGTCCAAACGATCTGGGCTTCCTGGTTCGTCGCACTTCTGACGCTGCACTGGTTGGCTTTATCGATATCACGAACATCGTGCGTGGTGTTTTCCAGAGTGGCTATCTGTCCTACTTCTCCGTCTCACCGCATGAAGGTCAAGGTTTCATGGCCTCGGGCTTGCGGCTGCTTGTCGAGCATGCGTTTACCGAGTTGCACCTGCACCGCCTGGAAGCCAACATCCGCCCTGAAAATGAAAAGTCCATTGCCCTCGTCAAACGGACGGGCTTCGCCCGAGAGGGGTACTCACCCCGCTATCTAAAACTCGATGGCGCGTGGCGAGACCATGAACGATGGGCGATCTTGGCAGAGGCGTGAAGGCGCGCTGCGACAGGCACGTCCATCGCGCCAGGCACTGGTATGTTCACTAGGAGTATTTGATGGAAACGCAAGAACTACATCGGGGTCGTCTGATCGATCACATCCAGCTGGTGGTACGGGACCTCTCGAAGAGCCAAACTTTTTACGCGGCCATTTTGGCGTCTCTGCATGTCCCTATGGGAGGTACGGGTGACGGGTACTTCTGGGCAGACGAGTTGTTCGTGACCGCCGTTGACAGCCCGGCCGCGCTGGGGGTGCTGACGGGTCGTCATCACCTGGCATTCCAGGCGCAAGACCGGACGATGGTCGACCGTTTTCACCAAGCAGCGCTCGCGCATGGTGGTCAGGACAATGGCGCTCCCGGTGAGCGTGCTTACCATCCTGGCTACTACGCTGCCTTCGTTCTGGATCCAGACGGTAACAACATCGAAGCTGTCTATCACGGTGAAGCGACTCGAAGCTCTGCCTCCGTGGTGATCACGTTTTGACCACGGTGGTCATGGAGGTTGACGGCATTGTGCGGGCTTGGGGTCTGGCCTGACAGTGCGTCTTACAACCAGCGCTCCCACAGCTGGGCCAACCACTCCTTGAGCTTGACCCCCAGCGGACGCTTGGCCCAGGTTTGGGCGTCGATGGGTTTTGATGCGGCCTGGTCGATGGCAAAGGCGGCGGCCATCTGGGCCGCAAAATCGCGCCCCAGCACCACCGCGTTGACCTCGTCGTTGTCCATGAAACTGCGCCAGTCCAGGTTGCTGGAGCCCACGGTGGACCAGACACCGTCAACCATCGCGGTTTTGGCGTGTAGCAGCGCACCCTGGCGCTCATAAATCTTGACCCCACCTTCCAGTAGCGGGCCGTATTGCGCGCGCCCGGCGTGGAACACCAGGGCCGAGTCGCTGTAGCTGGGCAGAATCAGCCGCACATCCACACCACGTGCGGCGGCGTCCACCAGGGCCTGGATCAGCTGGGGGTCGGGCACAAAGTAGGCGTTGGTCAGGTACACCTGCTTTTCAGCGTTGCTGATGGCGGAGATCTGCGTCAGGTAGACCAGGCTGTAGGGGTCGTCCGGGGTGCCGCCAATGGCACGCACAATGTCTTTGCCAGCCGCCACTGGAGCCGGGGTGTAGTTTTTGGCCATCAGTGCCTTTCCCTTTTGTTTGTCCCAGGTCTGCAGGAACAGTTTTTGGAAGTCGGCCACCACCGGACCGTCGATCCTCAGGTCGGTGTCTCTCCAGGCGTTGTCACCTTGGCTGGCCTTGGGGCTGCGCCGCAGCACAGAGCCAGAGGTGTACACACTGCTGATGTTGATGCCACCCAGAAAAACAGTGCGCCCGTCCACAATCAATAGTTTGCGGTGGTCGCGGTTGTTGAGCAACCAGGTATTGCCTCGTGTGGCCAGTGGGTTGACCGGGTTGAACTCCAGCACCGCTACACCTTCCTGGGCCAGCTCGTCAAAAAAGGCCTTGGGGGTGCCCAGGCTGCCCACACTGTCGTAGATCAGGTTCACCTGCACACCCTGGCGCTGTTTGTTGATCAAGGCCTGCGCAAAGGTCTGGCCCATGGCATCGTCTTCGATGATGTAGGTTTCCATGTTGATGTGATCCTGCGCCCCGGTTATGGCCTCCAGCATCGCTGCGTAGGTCGCCGGGCCGTCTTGCAGCAGGGTGACCTTGTTGCCCAGCACCAGCGGGCTGTCATTGATGGCCTGCTCCAGCGCAATCTGTTTGTCCAGGATGTCGATGTCACCCGCGCTGCGTTTGAGCGCTGCCAAGATGGTCGCACTTCTGCGCTCGGACACCGGGCCTTTGGCGCTCTCAAACCGGGCCGCCTGTTCGCTGTGGCGCGCCAAAATGGCCTGGGTGTCGGGCAGGCTGGCGCAGCCGGTGGCGACCAGGGCACCCACCAACAAACAAACAGCAAGGTAAAAACGTTGGCAAAGAGAGCTTGGCATGGTGTGGGCAGTGGGGCTGTGGTGTCCGTTGGTGTGGGCTCTGGTGGTTTGCCGGGCGGGCTCTGGCAAGTGGTCAGACCCACGTGAAGACGCCCCGTGATCCGATAGGCGAATCCGGGGCGACAAGCTGTTTAGGCCAAGCTCAGGCACAGGTCAAAGGGCACTGATTGGTATGAACCCCCTTTCCTGAACGTGGCGAGTTGTCCTTACGGACGGATGGCAATCTCGTTGCGCACCGACTTGACGTTGTTGACGCCGCGTGCAATGCGTTCGGCTTCGGTTTTTTCAAGCGTGTTTTTGGCAAAGCCGGACAACATCACCACACCATTGAGCGTCTCGACGCTGATGGATGAGGCTGCGACCACCTTGCTCTCGGCCATGCGCGACTTCACCAGGGTGGTGATGCCAGCGTCATCGACGTAAGCGCCCACCGTTTGTTGGCCACGGCTGACGGCGCAGCCGGTGGCTGTGAGCAGGGCGGCAGCGGTCATCACAGCGGCAAGGGCAAGTTTCATATTCATAAAGGACTCCAGCAGTTTGATGGTGTATGCCCCACCATCTTTGGGCGATTAACCGGGTTCCCCCCAGTTGATGTCTGAACTGTAAAAGTCAGGGGTGGGGTGCGTCTGTGCGCTGGCGCACCCACAGCCTCACAAGGCCAAAACAAAGCAGGATTGGGCTGGCAAGGCCTGCCAAGACACGTTTTGACCGGGCACCAGCAGGTTGGCCCCCCACTCTGTGGCCGCCTGTTGCGCGGCCTCGGGGGTGGTGCGCATCAACACAAAACGCATGCGGCGCCCGTCGCGCTCCAGCGTGATCTCGGCCTGCGGCCAGTGGCTGGGCAGCTGCGGCCTCAGGCTCAGTGAGTGGGCGCCTTGTGTCAGGCCAAACATCGACTCGATCACCGCGCGGTGCATCCAGGCCGCAGCTCCCGTATACCAGCTCCAGCCGCCATGCCCAACATAGGGCGGCTGGCTGTAGACATCCGCTGCCATCACATAGGGTTCCAGGCCATAGACCGGGCCACGTGTCGGGTGGCTGGCGCGGTGGGCCGGGCTCAGGTAGGTGAAATAGCGGTAGGCGGCATCACCCCCAGCCTCACTTTGCGCCTGCGCCATCAGAGCCCAGATACCCGCATGGTTGTACTGGCCACCGTTTTCGCGAACGCCCGGTGGGTAGGCCTGGATGTAACCCGCACTCGGTTGTGCGTCGGTGAGCGGTGGGTCCAGCAGCTTGATCAGACCGGCGTCCAGGTCCACCAGATGGGTTTCCACCGCGCCCATCGCCTGTTGTGCCAGCGCTGCGGGGGCGGCGCGCGACAGCACCGACCAGGCCTGGGCAATCAGGTCGATGCGGCCCTGGGTGTTGGTATGTGAACCCAACGGCTGGCCGTCGTCAAAGAAGGCGCGTTTGAACCAGGCACCGTCCCAGGCGGTGCTGGTCAGCGCGGTCTGGATGGTTTGCGCCACCACCAGCCAGCGTGCGGCCCGCTGGGTGTCACCACGTGCCTGCGCCAGCGGTGCAAAGTCGCCGATCAGGCGGCAAACAAACCAGCCCAGCCAGACCGACTCACCTCGGCCCTCAATGCCCACCCGGTTCATGCCGTCGTTCCAGTCACCGCTGCCCATCAGCGGCAGACCGTGGCTGCCCAGCGTCAGGCTGCGGTCAATGGCGCGTGCCGCGTGTTCATACACCGAGGCGGTCTGGCCGCTCACCGTGGGCTGGTAATACGCATCCTCGGCCCCGGCCGGGATGGCCATGCCTTCCAGAAACGGCATCAGCTCATCGAGCAAGCTGGTGTCGCCTGTGGCCTGCAGGTAGTGGCAACAGGCCAGCACCAGCCACAGCCGGTCGTCCGAGAAATGGGTGCGTACACCGACCCCGGTGGGGGCGTGCCACCAGTGCTGCACGTCACCCTGCACAAACTGGCGCGAGGCATGCAACACAATTTGTGATCGAAGCATCTTCGGTGCGGCCCAGGCCAGCGCCATGGCATCTTGCAGCTGGTCGCGAAAACCGGTGGCGCCACCGGCCTGGTAAAAGCCCGATTTGGCCCATAAGCGGCACGACACCGCCTGGTACAGCAGCCAGCGGTTCACCAGCGCATCGAGCAGCGGGTCGGGCGTCTTGACGGTGGTGGCACCCAGCAGGCTGTCCCATCCTGAGCGCGCCTGGAGAAGCCGCTCATTGGCTGATGTGGCCAGCGCCAGGTCCAGCAGCGGGCCGATCTGCTCGGCGCTGGGCGCAAAACCGAGCAGGAAACTGCACTGGGTGGACTGCCCGGCCTGCAGGCTGATGTGGGTGGACAACGCGGCACACGGGTCCAGCCCGTCGCCGCAACCTTGGCCCATAAAGTCAGGCACCACCAGGCGACCACGGGCGTCAAAAAATTCGCTGCGGTCACAGGTCCAGTCCTCGCTGGCGGCAGCGCTGTGGCCCAGGCTCAAAAAGGCAGTGCCCTGGCCAAACCCGGCCGCGCATTCGCGTTGTGTGGCCAGCAGGGCCGTGTGGCCTTGGTGGCGCAGCAGGCTGCTGCGCACGGTGCTGCGGTCGCTGCGGTTGGCACCCATCAGCCACTCGACCAGTCCAATCAGGCGCAGCTGCAGGGTTTTGTTGCCGTGGTTGTGCAGGCTGATCTGCACCTGTTTGATCGAGCTGAGGGCATCCACACACCATGTCGCGGTGACTTTCAGCTCACCCTGTTGGTGCTCTATGCGGGTGAAACCTTGGCCGTGGCTGACGCGGTAACTCAAGCCCGGGTTCACACCGGCGCCGGGTGACACCGACCAGAGTTCCCGGGTGTGGCTGTTCTGCAGCAAAAACCACTCTGAGGGCGGGTCCGACAAGGCGTCGTTGGACCAGCCGGTGAGCTGGTTGAGCCGGCTGTTGAGGGCCCAGGTGTAACCCCCACCGGCCTCGGACAGGTGGGCACCAAAGTCGGGGTTGGCCAGCACATTGATCCAGGGTTTGGGCGGACGCAACTGCGCCGACACGGCAAAGCTGAACTCGCCCGAGTCTGGTGCAAAGACACCGCTGCTGGGTTCGGCGCCGACGGGAGGGCTCAGCTTCAGCGCGGTGGTGGCGGTGTGTTGCCGGTGCGTCAGGGCGGCCTCTTGCAGCGCCATCCAGTCCTGCATGTGGTGGGTCAGCGGGCGGCCATCGGCGCGTACCACCCAGCGGGCCAGGCTGTGCAGGGTGTTGAGTTCGGCGTGGCTCAGGTCGTCGGCGCGCAACAGGTGCAGCCGGGTGCTGACCGGCCCGGGCTTGGCACTGGCGTCGGCTGTAAAGCGGTCACGCAGCGCCGCAAGCTCATGGTCCAGCGTCATCAGGTAGGAGGCCGGTTCGGCGTTGATCACCACCAGGTCGCAGGCCACATTGCCCCACAACCACAGGCTCAGCAACTGCACCAGGGAGCGGATCAGGCCCAAACCCGGCACCACGCTGACCAGCACCAGGATGATCGGGCGGTCGCCCGAGACGTCAAAGCGCCAAAGCAGACGGCGGTCACACACCTCGGTGGCGGCACTGAGCGGGCGCACGGCGCGGGCGTGGGGTCGGCGCTGGCTCAACACCAGCAGACTGGTCAGGGTCTGCAGGGTGCTGAAGTTCTCGGCACTGATGCGCAGGCTGCGCAGCCGGATGCCCGTCAGCGTGGCCGACATCAGCGAGGCACGTTGCACGTTGCTGCTTTGGCGGTATTTGTCGATCACCGCACGCAGGGTGTCGGGGTTGTTGGAGACGGCAGTGGCAAAGGTCAGCCGCGCCTTGGCCCCCGGCGCAATGAATAAGCGGGCGGAGAGTGCACACACGGGGTCCAGGCCGGTGTCCAGAACAATCGCCTGCTCGGTCGCCCCACCAGGTGCCAGCGCCAGCTGAGCCAGTGGCTGGCTGCTGGCGCGGTTGCGGCCCTGCCAGCTGTGGCGGCTGGTGCTCAAGCGTACCTGGCGCAGCGGGGTGCTGCTGTCGGTCAGAAAGTGCGCCAAACGCAGGCCTTGCTCGGTGGCCAGGCGTGGTTTGCGCTCCAGCAGCAGTGCCTGGTGCGAGGCCACCCATTGGGCGCTGACAAACAGGTTGCTGAACGCCGGGTGCGCCTCGTCGGCACGCGCGTCCGAGAGCGCCACCTCAAACGCCGACAGCAATTCGATGTCCAGCGGCGCATCACCGAGGTTGTGCAACTCCACCTGGCGGAACTCGATGTCGTCCTCGGGGCTGACCCAGACCGTCATGTGGGCCTGCAGGTCGTCCCAGTCGCTGTCAAAACACATGCGGTCGGCGTGGAAGGCGCTGCTGTAGTGCGCCGCCGGGTCGGGTGCCGGATGCTGGGTCAGTGAATACAGCGGTGTTTTGGGCCCTCGGCGCAGGTAAAAAAAGCTGCCCCGGTCATCACGCAGCGCGTCATCGCGGCTGCGGTTGATGCCAATCTGCTCAAAGCTGCTGCTGCCCGCGCCATTGGCACGCAGCAACACACTGTAGCGCCCGTTGGACAACAGCTGGGTGGGCTCCACCGCGCTGCTGCCGGGCAAGACCTCGCGCAGCAGGCCTTGGCTGAGGCGGCGTTGCGCCTGGCGGCGCAGGTTGGCCGGTGGTGCGTACAGGCCGGAGATTTCACGCGGAATACGCTCGTGCAAGAGTGAAGACACCGCCTGCAGGTGGGCGTTGGCCATGCCCCAGCGCTGCGCGGCACCCTGCAGCAAGACATTGACCAGCGCGACGATGGTCATGCCCTGGTGGTGGGCCATGAAGGTGGCTACCGGCACAAAGGGTTCGTTGCCCACGCGCCGCGCCACCGTGTAGTCCAGCGCCTCGATGAAGCCGTAGCGGCCACGGGCACCGAGCTGCTCCAGCGTGGCGAAATTTTTGCGCGCCAGATGCGGTGCCAGCATGGTCGCCAGCGCGGTGGCATAGGGCGCCACCACCAGCTCGTCGGGGGGGGTGCGGCGCAATGCCAGCCGGGGCACACCTTGTGGTGCGTACTGGTAGGCCAGGGTGTAGTCGCTGGCTGCATAAGCCGACTCGGACACGCCCCAGGGCAGCCCCAGCGTTTTGGCAAAAGCCATCTGCTCGCGCAGCGCGGTGTGGCAGGCGGCCAACAGCACGCTGCCGCGTGGTTCCTTGAGCACCAGGCTGGGCATCAGGTACTCGAACATCGAGCCGGTCCAGGAGCGCAGGCCAGCGTCGGCGCCACGCGCAAAAAAGGTGCGCCCCAGGTGCGCCCAATGCCGCACCGGCAGATCGCCCCGGGCCACACCGAGCAGGCTGGTCAGGCGCGATTCAGACGCCAGCAGGTCGTAAAAACTGGTGTCAAGCTGGTGCTCGGCCACGCGGTAACCAATGTGCAGCAGGTGGCGTTTGCTGGAGTACAAAAAGCGGAAGTCCGCCTGCCAGGCCAGGGTTTTGAGGTTATGGGCCATGGCCAGCAGCCGCTGGCGCGTGTGTTCGGTATCTGGCGCCAGCGCGTCGAGCTGGGCCGAGCGCCGGGTGGCCCGGTGGTCGGCCAGCAACCATTTGAGTTCGTCGCGGGCGCTGGTCGACAACTGCTGGCGCTGTTTTAACAGCGGTTTGATCCGGGCCCGGGCGGCTTGTAAGGCCACCTGGCTGGCGGTGGCGTCGTCGGGCGCCTCGGCAAATTCCAGGCACGCCTGGGCCACCGCCAGCAGGTGGCCGCACAGGTTGCCACTGTCCACCGTGGAGACATACATCGGCAACATGGGCAGGGCAGTCTGGGTGTCGTACCAGTTCATGAAATGGCCCTGGTAACGCTCCATGCCTTGCAGGGTGGCCAGGGTGGCGTCCAGTCGGCTCAGCAGCTCCTGGGTGCCGATCCAGCCAAATTGGCGGGCGCAGGCGGTACTGAGCAGGTACATGCCGATGTTGGTCGGTGAGGTGCGGTGTGCCACCATATCGTGTGGCAGCACCTGCAGGTTGTCGGGTGGCAGGTGGTGGTCATCCGGGCCGACACAGCGCTCAAACAAGCGCCAGGTGTCGCGCGCCACACCGTGCAGGTAGGCCTGGTCGGCCAGTGGCAGTTGTTCTTCTTTGAGCAGTGGGCTCACCCGGCTCACCCACCAGGTCCACAGCGGCGCAGCGCCCCACAAAATACATAGCACGATGCCCATTACGGATAAGGGCTGGGGGCCTAAAAGAAGCATCAACAGCAGCAGTGCCGCAACCAACGGCTCGCGCCAATGCTGGCGTGTCACATCGGCCAGGGAGGACTTGGCCTGGGCTTGCGCCGAGGCGGCGGTGGTCCACTGCAACAAATGGCGTCGGCTCACCAGGGTGCGATACAGCGCCCGGCCAATCGCGTCCAGGCTGGCCAGCGACTGCTGCAACAGTTCGGCCAGCAGCCACAGGCCGCTGAGCAGCGCACGCGCCAGGTCAATCAGGGCCTCGCGGTAAAAGTGTCGTTTGGCAATGTCGTCGCGGCTGGGAGACAGACCGGCCAGGGCGCCCATCAGTGGCCCGGCGGAAAACGCCGCCAGCACCAGCAGCAGTGCCACCCAGGGTGACAGGCCCGCACCCGCGAGCGAGAGCAGCAGCAGCCCGAGCGACATCGGCGCCACCAGAGAGCGGCGCAGGTTGTCGGTCATTTTCCAGAGGTGGATCGGCCGCAGGCCATAGCGCCCGGGGTGCAGCATGATCGGCAGCAGCTGCCAGTCGCCACGCGTCCAGCGGTTCACCCGCGAGGCCGCCACGTCGGCATGGAAGGGGGCCTCTTCAATCACCGAGATGTCGGTTACCGCCGCGCAGCGGGCGATCGAGCCCTCGATCAGGTCGTGGCTGAGCACCTGGCCCTCGGGCAGGCGGCCCGCCAGCACCGCATGCACCGCGTGGACATGCAGCAGGCCCTTGCCGGTGAAGGTGCCCTCGGAAAACACATCCTGGTAGACCTCGGAGCTGGCCGCGCTGTACGGGTCCAGACCACACTGGCCGGCAAATAACCAGTGGTAACGCGTGAACTCGCTCAAATCGGGCAGCGGTGTGGCCACACGCGGCTGCAGGATGCCGTAGCCCGCGACGACACGTTGGCCGCTGGCATCGAGCTGCGGCTGGTTGTGCGGGTGCGCTGCCACCCCAACCAGCTCGCGCAGGCGACCCGGTGGCAGCTGGGTGTCGCTGTCCAGGGTGAGCACATAGGCCACCCCGGTGGCCAGGCGCGAGGTCTCGCCCAGGTCCAGAAAGGCGTTGCTATTGCCGGTGGCCAGCGCGCTGATCAGCAGCTCGAGCTTGCCACGTTTGCGTTCCCAGCCAATCCAGCGCTGTTCGGTCTGGCAAAACTGGCGTTCGCGGTGCAACAGGATAAAACGTGGCGCACCGGTGCCATTCACCTCGGGCGGGTGTCGGGTGTTGAGTGCCTGGATCTGCGCCAGCGCGCTGGCTAGGGTGTCATCATCGGCGGCTGTGTGCTCGCTGTCGGCATCGAGCCAGTCGGTCAGCAGCGCAAACTGCGCCTGTGGCTCGGGGTTGGCCAGGTAATGCAGGTGCAGCCGGTGTGCGAGTTCGGTGGCTGCCCCCGGGCTGCTGAGCATGGCCGGAATCACCACCAGCACCCGGTGTGCCGCCGGTATGCCGTCAGCGAGCGCCAAGCGCGGCAGGTGTTGCGGACGCACCAGCTCGCTGATCAGCCGGTTGATGACCGCCACCACCGCCTCGGACGCCGGAAACAAGGCCAGCAGCGCCACCAGCAGCAGGCCCCAGTCGGGGGTGCTCAGGTGGTGGCGCAACAGCAGCCACAGCAGTCCACCCAGCACCAGCAGCAGGGTGCCCAGATACAGCGGCAGCGCTAGGTGGCGTGTCACCAGCAGCCAGGCCCGGGCCCGCCAGTCGCTCAGCCCCAGGGCTTGCAGCAGCTGGGGTTGGCCAGTGCCTAGCAGCCAGTGCATGGCCACCGCGCCGGGCGGGTGCAGGTCACCCGCGCCAGCCATCTGGGCCAGCAGCTGTTGCGCCACCTGCACTTCGCTCTTGCCGCTGCGCCGCGCCAGCTGCTCGACGGCGTGCAGGCTCTGGTCGCGGGTGGTGTTGTCCTCCAAGGCAAATACCGGCTGCGTCAGCATCAGGCGCATGAGTGCGCTGGTGCGGGCAATGATGTCGGGCCAGTCGGCGTCACCAATGGCGCGCAGTGAGGTGATGGCGTTGCTGACACTCAGGTTGTCGGCGGCCTGGTCGGCCCCTTGCTGGGCTTGCAGGCTGGCCAAATCGGGCAGGGCGTTGTTGAGCCACGCATGGATGTTGGCCTGCTCGTTGCCGAGGCGGCCAATGCGCTGGTCTTGCAGGCGCTGTGCCATCTGCAGCAGAAACACCCGGCCCACACCGCGTGTGTTGAGCTGGGCCAACAGGTCATTGAGTGCCTCCACAGACAGCTTGTCGATGGCATCAAAACACAGGTTGGCGGCTTCGCGCGCGGCCTTGTGGGTGGCGATGCTCTCGGCCAGGCGGCGCAGGTTTTCCAGCAGCACCACCCGCAAGGTGGTGGGCAGTGCCCACATCTCGCTCAGGTTGAGCTGGCGCACCTCTTCGTAGGCACACAGGTACTCGACCAGCAGGGACTCGTCAAAGGCGCCGTCGGTGTGGGCCACAAAGGCCCAGGCCACGCCGTAGATGCGGGGCAGGCCGGCCAGCGGCTCGTCCTGCAGCAGTGGCAGCTCGCGGTAGTAGCTGCGTGGCAGACCCTCGCGGATCTCCTTGATCTGGGCTTCAACCAGGTGAAAGTTGTCCAGCAGCCATTCGGCGGCCGGGCTGATGTCGTACCCGGTGCTGGCCAGCGTTCCGAGGTACTGGTGGGCTTCGCGCAGGGCCACCACATTGGCCTGGATGCGCGGGAAAAACCGTGCCGAGCCTGCCGTGGCGCGTGCCGCCCGGTGGGTCTCGGCCAGGCTGCGGCCATGCTGGGCAAAGCGTTGTGGGCCAAAGATCTCGGAGCGAATCGGGACCTGGATCGGTCCGCGGGCGCTGTCGAGCAATTGGCACAGCGCCGCTGGCGCGCCCGGCAGCAGCGTGGGCAAGGTATTGCGCACCATGGCGCTGACCTAGAACAACCAGATGTTCACGCCCAGAAAAACGACCACCAAGACCACTGTGGTGACAAAACGTGCAGCCATGAAACCGCGCAGCTTCTGTGCGGCACAGTGCAGGCTGAGCAAATGCCGGTGTTTGTTCTGGCAGCTGTCCAGGTGTTCGCCCAGCGCCTCCAGTTCACCCGGTGAGGTGTCGGCAACGAGGCCATTGGAGGCGGTGCTCCAGCCTTGGGCTGGGTAAGTGAAGTGGATCATGCTGAGGCCCTGGGTTATGTTGGACGGATGACGTCGCGCCGCTGGGGTGCGCCGTCAAGGGCTTGGGAGGTCTTGGGCTGGAGTGTGCCCAGCACTGCGGCTGGGGTCTGTGCGCTGCCGAACACTGCTGCACCCGGGGTGCCGGGCGCCACTGGATATTGTCCAGATGGTATGTAACAGACTGGCAGATGGCCCTTTTGTAAAAAGGGCTTGTTGCTATGTTTATTGAAGCGATCCGGGATGCTGATGCGCCTGTGTTGCCCAGCGTACAGACCTCCCCACACCGCCTCACTAAGGTCAGGCTCTTCTATGGGAGAGCAGCATGGCTGAACTGGACAAGGTCGCAACCCAGGCACAGATGGGCTACCGCAAGGTGCCTCGACTGGTTTCAGTCGGAACGCCTCTGGCACCGCCGCTGACCTTGCCAACCGCGTCTGACCAGCAGTTCATGGACATGCTCAAAGCCTACCGCCACAGCGGTGGTTTGTTGCGTGCGCCAGATGTGGCCGCCCGTTGCAGGCCGCACAGTGGCACCGATGTACACACCCTGGCGGGCTGGGTGCTACACCGCCAGGTGCTCAGTTTCGAGTGGCTGTCGCGCATCTGGTTGCCGGTGTTCCAGTTCCAACGTGCCGACATGAGCCGCCAGAGTGGTCTGGCCGAGGTGTTGGCGGAGCTGGTGGGGCTGTATGACGACTGGCAGGTGGCCAGCTGGTTTGCACGGCCCAACCGCTGGCTGCAGGACGCCTTGCCCGCAGACCAGATGGCGACTGCCGCAGCAGACGTCATTGCTGCCGCCCGCGCCGAGCGTTTTTTGCCGACGGTTCAGTTGGCTGTTTGCTGCTGAATTGATAGTTTTATGACTAGATTCCATAAGGGCTACAGGCCTGAAAGCCCTCAAACTCTGGTCTGCTGGGCCTGGCACCACTCGACCCAGGCTACGCCGTGGTCACGGCGACTGTGGGTTGGACTGCTGCCATGGGTTGTGTACGGCTGTGCCTCGGTGCACACACCCGCAGTCGATCCGCTGGGTTTTGAGTTGCCAGCAGCCTGGTCTGGCGCCGCTGGGCAAGTCATCACATCCGATCTGGCTCCCAACACACTGGCCGACTGGTGGCAACGTTTTGATGACCCGTTGCTGAGCCAACTGATCCAACAAGCGTTGGCCGCCAACACCAGCGTGCGCGGTGCCCAGGCGGCGCTGCAACAGGCCCGTGCCCTGCGTGATGTGGCCGGCGCAGCCTTGTGGCCCACACTGGGCAGCTCGGTGTCGGCCCGGCGTGGCCGCAGCGTGGATGTCACCAGCAGTACCTTCCAGCTTGGACTCGACGCCAGCTGGGAGCTGGATGTGTTTGGTGCCAACCGCAGCGCGGTCAAGGCCCTGGATGCCACCGCCTTGGCCAGCGCCGCCAGCCTCGGTCAGGTGCAGGTGTCAACCGCTGCCGAGGTGGCGCTGGACTACCTGGCCCTGCGCAGCGCCCAGGAGCGTCTGGCCATCGCCCAGGCCAACCTGGCCAGCCAGCAGGAAACCCTGCAACTCACCCGCTGGCGGCTGCAGGCCGGGCTGGTCACTTCGCTCGAAGCCGAGCAGGCCCGTGCTTTGATGGAACAGACCGCCGCCCAGATCCCCAGCCTGCAAACCACCCTTGAACAAAGCCGCCATGCACTGGCTGTGCTTACTGGGCAACCGCCAGCTGCGCTGTCAACGGTATTGGCCGCCGTCGGCCCGTTGCCGTTGGCGCCGGATGACCTGGCCCTGGCTTTCCCGGCAGACACCTTGCGCCAACGCAGTGATGTGTCTGCCGCTGAGTTCCAGGTGACTGCCGCTGCCGCCCGTGTGAACCAGGCCGACGCGGCACGTCTGCCCAGCTTCACGCTGGGTGGCTCGCTGGGACTGAGTGCGCTGACGATGAGCGCGCTGACCGATGGTGCCTCGGTGGCCGCCGCCGTGTTGGCCACTCTGTCGTGGCCGGTGTTTGATGGGGGCGCAAGCCGGGCCCAACTGCGGGCACAACAAGCGGCGCTGGCCCAGGCCAACACCAGTTACCAGGCCACAGTGTTGACCGCCTTGACCGAGGTGGAAGACGCCCTGGTGGCGCTGCAGGGTGACCAGCAACGCCAGTTGCGCCTGCAGAACGCTTTTGCGGCCGCGGACATCGCTGCCAGCCTGGCCAACCAGCGTTACAGCAGTGGGCTGGTGGATTTTCAAACGGTACTGGAGACCCAGCGCACCCGCCTGGCTACCCAGGACAGTCTGGCCGTGGCCCGCGCCACGGTCAGTGCTGACCATGTGCGTCTGTACAAGGCGTTGGGCGGCGGCTGGTTGCCCGACAGCCTGGAAACCACAGCCGCACCCGCCTTCCATCTCACCCAAACACCACCGTCATGACCGATCCGAAGCTCCCCATCCCTGCAACGCCACCTCCTGCTGGCGCCGCCAAGCCGCCTGGCGCCAACCCAGCGGAGCCCGGTGCCGAGGTGGACCCGGCCACCTTGTTGGACGAACCACTCAAGCGGGCCTGGTACCGCCGCCCGCTGGTGTGGGCGGGTGTGTTGGCGCTGCTGTTGTTGATGGGGGGCATCTGGTGGTGGCAGGCACGCAAAGCCGCCAACGCCGCGCCGGTCTACAACACCCAGACCGTTGGGCGTGGCAACCTGACCCTCACGGTGACCGCCAACGGCACCCTGCAACCCACCCGCTCCATCAACATTGGCAGCGAACTCTCGGGCACGGTGCTCAAGGTCAATGTCGATGTCAACGACCAGATCAAGAAAGGCCAGGTGCTGCTGGTGCTCGACACCGCCAAACTGGGTGACCAGATCCTGCGCTCCCAGGCCACGCTGTCGGCCGCCAGCGCCAAGGTTGAGCAGACCCAGGCCACTGTGGCCGAGGCCGCCGCCAGCCTGGGGCGGTATGAAGAAGTGGCGCAACTCTCTGGCGGAAAGGTGCCGTCCAAAGCCGAACTCGACAGCGCCCGCGCCACCCTGAAACGCGCCCGTGCAGACGACGCCAGTGCCCAGGCCGGTGTACGCGACGCCCGGGCGGCGTTGTCCACCGACCAGACCAATTTGTCCAAAGCCTCGATCCGCTCCCCGGCCGATGGTGTGGTGCTGACGCGCACGGTGGACCCCGGCAACGCGGTGGCTGCCTCGCTGCAGGCGGTCACCCTGTTCACCGTGGCCGAGGACCTGCGCAAACTGCGCCTGTGGGTGTATGTGGACGAGGCCGATGTGAGCGCGGTCAAACTGGGGCAGAGCGCCAACTTCACCGTCAGCGCCTACCTGAGCCGCCAGTTCCCGGCGCGTATCACCCGCGTGGGCTTTGGCTCCACCATCACCGACAACGTGGTCACCTACCTGACCTATCTGGATGTGGACAACGCCGACCTGAGCCTGCGCCCGGGCATGACCGCGACCGCCACCATCACCGCCACACAACGCACCAACGTGCTGCTGGTGCCCAACACCGCACTGCGCTTTACCCCCACGGTGGCGGCCAGCCCAGAGGCGGCCAAAGGCGGTGTGATGTCCAGCTTCACACCGCGTATGCCGGGCAACAACACCCGCAAATCAGCGGCCGCTGGTGCCAGCACCGCTTTGGCCAAAGTAGTCTGGGTGTTGCCCAAGGACGGAGTGCCGGTGGCCGTGGCGGTGACGCCGGGCATCAGCGATGGTCACATGACCGAGATCACCGGGGGTGAGCTGGTGGCCGGCATGGCGGTGATCACCGATCAGAAGACGGCCCTCAAGTGACGGCCCCGGCACTGATCCAGCTGAGTGCTGTCACCAAACGCTACGGCAGCGGAGCCTCGGAGCTGTTGGCGCTCAAAGGTATCGACCTGGACATCACCGCCGGTGAGTTCGTCGCGATCATGGGCCCCAGCGGCTCAGGCAAGTCCACCGCCATGAACATTCTGGGTTGCCTGGACACCCCCACCAGCGGCCAGTATCTGTTCAAGGGTGCCCATGTTGAGTCACTCACGCGTGACCAGCGGGCGCGGCTGCGCCGCCGTTACCTGGGTTTTGTGTTCCAGGGCTTCAACCTGCTGGCGCGCACCTCGGCGCAGGAAAACGTGGAGCTGCCTCTGCTGTACCGTGGCGACAGCGCCAGCACACGCCGGGTGGCAGCAGCCAAGGCCTTGCAGTCCGTCGGCCTGGGGGGCTGGGAGCGCCACACCCCGGCTGAGCTCTCAGGTGGCCAACAGCAGCGGGTGGCGATTGCACGCGCCATCGTCACCGAGCCAGCGGTGGTGCTGGCCGACGAGCCCACCGGCAACCTGGACACCCAGCGCAGCCACGAGATCATGGGCCTGCTGCTGGCACTCAACCGTGACCACGGCATCACCGTGCTGATGGTCACCCATGAACCCGACATGGCGGCTTATGCCAGGCGCATGGTGCATTTTCTGGATGGCCGCCTGGCCCGGGACGAGGTGAATGCCAACCCGGTCACCGCCGCCCCAGCTGATCTGGCCACCAGCGAGAGCACCTGATGTTGTACAGCGTTTTTTTACTGGCCTTGCGTTCGGTACAGCGCAACATGTTGCGCTCGTTCCTGACGATTCTGGGCATTGTGATTGGTGTCAGCGCGGTGATCACCATGGTCACGCTGGGCAACGGCGCCACCGCCGCGATCCAGGCGCAGATCTCAGGCCTGGGCACCAATTTGCTGCTGATCATGCCCGGCCAGCGTGGACCGGGTGGTGGTGGCAGTGCGGCTGGCGGAGTGCCGCATTTCACCGAGAGTGATGCTGCGGCCATCGCGTCCCAAATTGGCGGGGTGGCGGCGGTGTCGCCCCAGGGCCGCGCCAGCGTCACGGTGGTGGGCAATGGCCGCAACTGGGTCACCACGGTGACCGGCAGCACCAACGCGTGGTTCAACACCGGCAACTGGAAGCTGGCCGCTGGGCGAACTTTTTCACCTGACGAGCAACTCGGTGGCGCCGCTGTGTGTGTGATTGGCGAAACGGTTCGGCGCGAAATATTTGGTGGCACGGTGGGTCTGACCGGCCTGGGTGAACAACTGCGTGTGAAGCAGTTCTCCTGCAGTGTGATTGGCATCCTCGCAGCCAAAGGGCAGAGCGGCATGGGTGATCAGGACGACGCCGTGGTGGTGCCTTTGCACACGCTGCAGCGGCGTGTGACCGGTAGCCGCAAGGTGGACATCCTGTCGGTGTCGATGCAGGACGGCGCGGACAGTGTTCCGCTGAAGGCCAGCCTGCGCCAGCTGCTGCGCGAGCGGCGCAAACTGGCCACGGGGGACGACGACAACTTCAACATTTTTGACACCCAGCAACTGGCCGAAACCTTGTCCAGCACCATGGGGGTGTTGACCAACCTGCTGGGCGCGGTGGCCGCTGTGAGCCTGTTGGTGGGTGGCATCGGCATCATGAACATCATGCTGGTGAGTGTCACCGAGCGCACCCGTGAAATTGGCCTGCGCCTGGCTGTGGGCGCACTGGAAGGGGAGGTGTTGCTACAATTTTTGATAGAAGCGGTGGTCCTGTCGGCACTTGGCGGCGTCATTGGTGTGGTGATTGCTACCGCCGCGTCTTATGGGCTGTCACTCTACATGGCGGTGCCCTATGTCTTTGATGTCGCCATCAATGTGCTGGCGCTGGTTTTTTCGGCGGGCATCGGTGTGTTGTTTGGCTATTTCCCGGCCCGGCGTGCGGCGCGGATGGACCCGATCGAGGCGCTGCGGCACGAGTAATGGTGCTGACCATGGGGACATGCTGACCCAACAAGTCGTATGGTCTTGGTGGCCTGTTACAAGATGTCGGGCCAGACATACCAGACATGGAGTGTTAATTATTTTTTAATTAATATTGATCCTGATCAAGCGAAATTGGGTTTCGTGGTTTGGGGTGGCTTGTGTAAAACTTCCATTAAGCGACAATAAACTTCATACGGTGAAATAAAAATGCCGTTGGATCTCCCGGTGATACAGTCTTTTTCCGCGTGCCGAGCAGCCAGCTCAGGCGGAGCACCCAGGGCTCTCGTGGCCGGGCAGATATCTCACACCTTCAATTTCTTGAAAAGGAGTTAACGATGGGTTCAGTGGATAAAGAGTTGGCAATGAGCACCCCGGACAAAAAAATGTCTGTGTGGGACGGCTTCAAACAGGGCAAATGGACGCGCGAGATCAATGTGCGCGACTTCATTCAGGACAACTTCACGCCCTACACCGGCGACAGCGCTTTCCTGGCACCCACCACACCACGTACCGACGAACTCTGGGGCCAGGTCAAGGAACTCATGAAGGAAGAGATCCAGAAGGGTATTCTGGACGTGGAAACCAAAGTGATCGCGGGCATTGACGCCTCCGGTCCCGGTTACATCAATAAAGGTTTGGAGCAGATTGTGGGTCTGCAGACTGATGCTCCTTTGAAACGCGCCATCATGCCGTTTGGTGGCATCCGCACGGTGCAAAGCGCCCTCAAGGCTTATGGCCGCGAGATGGATCCTGAGACCGCACGTGTCTTCAAATACCGCAAGACCCACAACGACGGCGTGTTCGATGCGTACACCAAGAAGATGATGGCGGTGCGCAGTTCCGGCATCATCACCGGCCTGCCCGACGCTTATGGCCGCGGCCGCATCATCGGTGACTACCGCCGCGTGGCTCTGTACGGGGTGAACCGCCTGATTGAAGACAAACAAGCGCAGCTGACCTCGCTCGACTTTGACGTGATGGACAGCGACACCATCCAGAAGCGTGAAGAAACCGCTGAGCAGATCCGCGCGCTCAAAGAACTCATCACCATGGCCAAGAGTTATGGTTTTGACATCAGCGAGCCTGCCAGCAATGGCCGTGAAGCCATTCAGTGGACCTATTTTGCCTACCTGGGCGCGATCAAGGAACAAGACGGTGCCGCCATGTCGCTGGGTCGGGTTTCGACCTTCCTGGACATCTACATCCAGCGCGATCTGGTCAACGGTGAACTCACCGAGTCGGCCGCACAGGAGCTGATCGACCATTTCGTCATGAAATTGCGGATGGTGCGTTTCCTGCGTCCGCCAGCATACAACGCGCTGTTCTCGGGCGACCCGACCTGGGTCACCGAAGCCCTGGGCGGTATGTCGCAAGCCGGCATCCCGATGGTCACCAAGACCAGCTACCGCTTCCTGCACACCCTGTACAACCTGGGTGCCGCGCCGGAGCCAAACCTGACGGTGTTGTGGTCCGAGCGCCTGCCAGCCAATTTCAAGAAGTACTGCGCCAAGGTGTCTATCGACACCAGCTCGTTGCAGTACGAAAACGACGATCTGATGCGCCCGCTCTACACCGACGACTACGGCATTGCCTGCTGCGTCTCGGCCATGACGATTGGCAAGCAGATGCAGTTCTTTGGTGCCCGCGCCAACTTGGCCAAGTGCATGTTGTACGCGATCAACGGCGGTATTGACGAAAAATCCGGCGAGCAAGTTGGCCCACCGTTCTCACCGATTACCGGTGACTACCTGGACTACGACGAGGTGATGTACCGCTACGAGCAGTTCATGAAATGGTTGGCTCGCCTGTACGTCAACACGCTCAACGTCATCCATTACATGCATGACAAGTATTGCTACGAACGTCTGGAGATGGCGCTGCACGACCGCGACATCCTGCGCACCATGGCCTGCGGTATGGCCGGTCTGTCGGTGGTGGCGGACTCGTTCTCGGCGATGAAATATGCCAAGGTCAAGATCATCCGCAACGAAGCGGGCTTGGCGGTGGACTACGAGATTGAAGGTGAATACCCTCAGTACGGCAACAACGACGACCGTGTGGACCAGATTGCGGTGGACATCATGACTCGCTTCATGACCGAAATCCGCAAACACGATTGCTACCGCAACGCCAAACCGACCCAGTCGATCCTGACCATCACCTCCAACGTGGTGTACGGCAAGGCCACCGGCAACACGCCAGACGGTCGCAAGGCCGGTGAACCCTTTGCGCCGGGTGCCAACCCGATGCACGGGCGGGATCACAACGGCGCGGTGGCTTCGATGGCCTCGGTGGCCAAGCTGCCCTACGAGTACGCGGCTGACGGCATTTCGTACACCTTCTCGATCGTTCCCAAAGCGCTGGGCAAACTCGACAAGGAGCGCGTGGACAACCTGTGTGGCATTTTGGACGCCTACTTCACCGATGGTGGCCACCACATCAATGTCAACGTGTTCAATGTGGAGACCCTCAAGGACGCGATGGAGCACCCTGAGAAGTACCCGCAGCTCACGATCCGTATCTCGGGCTATGCGGTCAACTTCATCAAGCTCACGCGTGAACAGCAGTTGGATGTGATCAACCGCACCCTGCACGAGCGTATCTAAGCGGGGCGGTTGATGTCGACGCACCATCTGGCCGATATGCGGGCCAGGATGGCGACCAACGTCTTGGCGCCATCCGAATCCACGCCGCTCACCGGCCGAATCCACTCTTTGGAGAGTGGTGGCATGGTGGACGGCCCGGGCATCCGATTTGTGGTGTTCACGCAGGGCTGCCCGCTGCGCTGCCTGTACTGCCACAACCCTGACACCCAGGCCCTGCGTGACGGGCGTGAGATCAGTGTGGACGCGCTGATGTCAGAGATCACCAAGTACAGGTCTTACATGAAGTTCACCGGCGGTGGGGTCACCCTCACCGGGGGTGAACCGCTGATCCAGCGTGACTTCACCCGCGAGGTGTTTCGCCGCTGCCAGGAGTTGGGCATCCACACCACGCTCGATACCTCGGGCTTTGCCCACCAGAGTGTGGCCGCCGACGTGGTGCAACACGTGGACCTGGTGATGTTGTGCATCAAGGCCTTTGATCCCGACACCCACACCCGGCTGACCGGTGTGCCGCGGGAACCCTCGCTGCGTTTTGCCGAGTACTTGAACAGCATCAACAAGAAGACCTGGATCCGTTTTGTGCTGGTGCCCGGTGTGACTGACTCGGCCGCCAATGTGGAAGGTCTGGCCCAGTTTTTGGCGCCCATGACCAACATCGAAAAGGTAGAAATCCTGCCGTTCCACAAGATGGGCGAGTACAAATGGGAGCGCATGGGTTTTAACTATGAACTCAAGGACACACCATCACCCAGCGCCGCGCAGGTGCAAGAGGTGGTGGAGACTTTTCGCAAGTACAACTTGACGGTGGACGTCTAGAAAGATAGCCATGACGACGATGAAGCTGGGGCCCGCTGCGGCATTGATGAAACGGCGGTTGACCACCGTCACACCGTATGAAACCGTGCTCACAGCGGCTGACCGCATGGTGCAGGCCAATCTGGGTGCGCTGCTGGTGGTGGACAACGACCGCCTGGTCGGCATCTTGTCGGAGCGCGACATCTTGCAGCGTGTGGTCGCACGCCGTCGCGACCCCGAAAGCACCACCGTGAGCATGGTGCTGACCCCCAACCCGGTGGCTGTGACCGAAGACACCCCGCTGGAGGAATGTATCCAGATCATCCGCACACGTGGCTTTCGCCACCTGCCGGTGATCAATGCTTACCGCCACCCGTTGGGCGTGATTTATTCACGTGACCTGTTGCAACACATCCTGAACCTGATCGAAGACTCTTTTCACCAGGAAGGCAACTTGGCCGACATCCTGGGACCGCAAAAAAACAAGGATATGGCATGAACCGTTGGTGGATGGCCGTGCTCGGCACGGCTTTGCAGATGTGTATTGGCACGGTCTACGCCTGGAGTTATTTCCAAAACCCGCTGATCGAGGCCTATGGCTGGAGCAACACCCAGGTGGCCTGGGTGTTCAGCACCACCATCCTGTTCTTGAGCCTGGGCGCTGCGGTAGGTGGCAACAAGTTGCCCGTCTATGGCCCGCGCAAACTGGCGGTGTTGGGCATTGTGCTGTTTGGCAGTGGTTACCTGTTGGGGGCACTGGCGCTGTACTTCAAGTCCTTGCCGTTTTTGTACCTGGGTTATGGCGTGATTGGCGGCACTGGCATCGGGCTGGCCTATGTGCCCCCGGTGGCCACCGTGGCCAAATGGTTTCCGGACAAAAAGGGCCTGGCTACCGGCATGGTCATCATGGGTTTTGGCCTGGGTGCCATGATCATGTCCAAGTTGATCGCACCCATGTTGCTGCAACTGTTGGATCACAGCTTTCCGCTGGTGTTTGCGGTGCTGGGTGTGGCCTTTTTGCTGCTGGCCACACCGATTGCCTGGGCCTTGCAAGACCCACCGAGTGGCAGCACCCAGGGCGGTGGTTACGGCTCGGGCGAGGGTGAGGTGCAGTTTGCCAGCACCCGCGCTTTGTTGACCTCGCGCCGGTTTGCCACCATGTGGTTGCTGATGTTCTGCAACACCGTGGCGGGCATCATGTTCATCGGTTTTCAGTCACCCATGGTGCAGGAGTTGTGGCAACGCCAGGACGCCAGCTTGACACCCGAGCAGCTGGCCAGTTATGGCGCCACGTTGATTGCGTTCAGCGCGCTGTTTAACGGAGTCGGGCGTTTTGCCTGGGGCAGCCTGTCCGACAAGCTGGGCCGTGTCAGCGCGTTTCGCATCATGTTGCTGAGCCAGTTTGCCGCGTTCCTGACGCTGGGTTTTGTGCAAAGCCCCTGGGTGTTTGGGGTGCTGGTGTGTTACATCCTGCTGTGTTATGGCGGCGGTTTTGGCACCATCCCGGCCTTTGTGTCGGACACCTTCGGCGCCAAGAAAATGGCCACCGCCTACGGCGCCATCCTGACCACCTGGGGCTCGGCCGGCATTGTGGGCCCGCAACTGGTGGCCTGGCTGCGCGACAACTACCCGGACAATGCCTCCACCTACGCGTTCTACGTGGGCGCTGCCTTTTTGCTGGCTGGTTTCCTGGTGTCCCTGGGCCTGCGCAACTCGGTCAAGAAGGCCTGAACTTTGCTGAGGGTTACAAGCCTTTTTGGCCTGTAGCCCTTTTCCCAAAAGGGCTGGCAGCTACCGTTGTTGTAGCTACTGTTGTGAGGCAGTAGGCTCAGAACGAAAGTCAGGTTCAGGCTGACAGGAGTCACAGGCATGTCGATTGCCATCGCCTGGCCGCGACCCAAAGCGGAATCCGGTTGGCCCAGACTCATTGCCTGACAGCGGACATCCAGGACTGGCCTTCCAAGGAGGTACGATGAACAGCCGAACAGGACTGATTGGCTTCTTCCAGTCTGTAGACGCCTCGGCAAAGAGCCCTAACCGGTAGTTCGCGGTTCAGCTTAAACATTAGGTCGTATGAAACCACCAATCCTCCACTTCCCGTTTACTGCGTCCGATGGAATTCACGAGTGCCGAGTAGAACTCGATTGGCTAGGATCGGAGCGCTACTACGTAGATGATTCACTAGTCCTAGATCAGTGGTCACTTCTTGGCAAAACCGCAACTTTCACCGCCCACGGTGTAAAAATTCAAGTGCGTACTCGACTTGAGTTGCGACATAGCGTCATGGAAGTACTTCTAGACGAGCAAGTGGTCATTAACAATCTGCTTGCGGACTACAACACCGAATTCAGTGCAAGTTTGAAGAAGTTTTGGGGGGCGGAAAAACCCATGGTGCTTGGCTCTTTGCGTGCGAAAGTGGGCATATGGATAGTCTTATTCCTCGCGTTCTTCATTTTCTTCAAGTGGTTGAAGTGACCTGCCCCCTATAGGGAAAAGCCTTTGCCAACGAATGACGCCCAAAGCAGTCATTGACCGATGACTCCAACTGGCCCGAAACGTAATTCGTGCTTCACAAATTCGAGGCCGCCAAACTTAATTGTCTAGGCGTAAGGTGTACCCGCCATCGCAGCTTTCAGCCCGATGATTCCCTGATCAACAATCGCCAGAAAAAGTGCCTTTGCTTCCTCCGCATCTGCCTTCTGCCGAAAGGCTTGGTGCGCCTGAATAAACGCCACGGTCCACGTCGCCATGAACAGGTTAGCGGCCAAGTGCGCTGCTGAATCGGTGAATTCTCGCCCAGCGCATTCGGCTAGCGCCACTGTGACGACTTGCGAGAGTTCATCACGAATCGCTCTGGCCCGGGCTTTCAGAGTTTCGCTGCCCTCAATGGTCGTTATGAAGCGTTGACCCTCGGCAGTAAAACTAAGGTAAGGGCTCTGTTCGGCAACCAAGCGATGTGAGAGCAGGCGCAGGGTCTCAATCGGAGTAACGCGGGGATCACGCTGACGCAAGGCTTTGCGCAAAGTTTCGCTGCCCTCTTCTTCGCGGTCAAAAAACATGTCCTCCTTGCGGGGGAAGTGATTGAACACCGTCATCCGCCCTACGTCGGCAGCCTCTGCAATTTCATCCACTGTCACCGGATCAAAGCCCCGCGCCCAGAAGAGGCGCGTGGCGGCATTGGAAATCTCTTGTCGCGTGGCAAGGCGCTTTCGAGAGCGACGGTCGGAGGGGATTGACATAGATTAATTGTATCGAGTACATTTAATGTACTTAGTACATATTAGTTTCAAGTACATGAATAAATCGCTTATCGTCATTTTCACTGCCATTGTTTTGGATGCTATTGGCATCGGCCTCATCTTTCCGATTCTGCCTTCGCTGCTGCAGAGCGTCACCCATGCTGAAAGCGCGGCGCCCTACATTGGCATCATGATGGCCCTCTACGCAGCCATGCAGTTCATTTTTGCACCGGTGCTCGGCTCACTCAGCGACCGGATTGGCCGAAGACCGGTGCTTCTGATCTCGCTCGCTGGTGCGGCCATCAACTACCTGTTCCTGGCCTTGGCGTCGAATCTCTGGATGTTGCTGCTTGGCCGTGCGATTGCTGGCCTGACAAGTGCCAACACTTCTGTGGCGACCGCCTATATCACCGATATTTCTCCGGAGGACAAGCGCGCGCGCCGCTTTGGCCTTTTGAACGCAATGTTTGGCATAGGCTTCATCATCGGCCCCGTACTCGGTGGCGCACTCGGTGACTATGGGCTGCGGCTGCCCTTCATCGCAGCGGCAGTCTTGAACACCTGCAATCTCCTGCTGGCGTTCTTCATGCTTCCGGAGTCGCGTGCACCGAGCCATCAGAAAATCGATCTAGCGGCGCTGAACCCGTTGCGACCACTGCGTTGGGCGTTCTCGGAGAAGCGCCTGCTGCCCATCACCGTCATCTTCTTCATTTTTAGCGCTGCAGGTGAAGTCTATGGGACCTGCTGGGCGCTCTGGGGGAATGACACCTTCCAGTGGAATG
This sequence comes from Rhodoferax sp. U11-2br, assembly GCF_018619435.1. Taxonomy (GTDB): domain Bacteria; phylum Pseudomonadota; class Gammaproteobacteria; order Burkholderiales; family Burkholderiaceae_C; genus Rhodoferax. The sequence goes on from NZ_JAHFZF010000016.1 coordinate 72,536, forward strand.
GACTTTGGATTGGACTTTCGCTTGGCACCTTTGGTGTCTGTCAGACGCTGGCCCAGGCCTTTCTTCCTGGCCCAGCGGTGAAATTGCTGGGCGAACGCGGGACCATTCTGACCGGCATCGTGAGCGCGTGCATGGCGCTGATCGTGATGGCTTTCGCCACACAGAGTTGGATGATCTTCGCCATCATGCCGGTCTTTGCCCTCGGCGGCATTGGCGCACCCGCTCTGCAGTCGCTGGCGACAAGGCAGGTTGATGAGAGCCAGCAGGGCCAGTTTCAAGGGGTGCTCGCATCGGCCGTAAGTCTGGCGTCCATCGTCTGCCCGCTGGCGTTCTCCAGTGTGTATTTCGCTGTCAAAGCGCAATGGCCCGGTGCCATCTGGCTGTCGGCTCTTGTCGTTTACGCGATCATGGTGCCACTGGTGCTTGGCCTGCGTTTTGGTAAGCCAGCAGCAGTTCCAGCGATATAGCACGCCATTTTGTGAAAATGGACTGCGCCAGAGCGGTCGTCTTGCCCATTCCGCAACTGACTCATAACAGAGCCAATTTCAAGACCATATAGCGGCCACTCGCGAATGACGGCAACTGGCCCGGACTTGCCGTCCAGCAGTCCATCACAGATGACTGCTTGCGCTGCACTGCGGGTACACGTTTCAGACCCCAAACGTATCAGCCAGCTTTCCGATTTACTCGAGCTGTGGCAGTCATCAAGAACCCCCCGTGTGCCAACTTACAAACATCGAGGCTACCCAACGGGCAGTGATGATGGGGCCCAGCCTCGCCTCAGCCCTTGGCGGAACGACGTAGCAGCTCCACACCCAGGATGCACAGTGCGAGCCACGTGCTGCCCGACATCCAACCGGCGATAACGTCACTTGCAAAATGTACGCGCAAAAATAGTCGGCTGACGCAGACCGAGAAGGCGATGCCTACGGCCGTCAGCAGCGCTGGCAGGTGCCACCTGGGCGGCAATAACCTCAGCGCCAGATAAGCCAACATGCCATAGGCGACCACCGCGCCGGAACTGTGTCCGCTCGGGAAGCTGAATCCTGGTGCCAGCGCCAGCCCGTCGGCATCCAGCGGTCGGGTGCGGGCAAACACCTGCTTGAGGCTGTGGTTGAGCAAACTGTTGCCGCCCACTGCAGCCACCCAACCGACGGCAAGCCCGGGTCGCCGCCGGGCCAAAAGCGCCATCGCCACGCCGATACCCAGGCCGGTGAGCACGGCCGTGTCGGCAAAGTGTGTGAGCAACGCAAACACCGGCAGTGCCAACGGCGGCACATGGGTGCGCAACGCGTCGGCGAACACCTGGTCGACCAAGCCCAATTCAGGGCCCATAAGCAGCGCTCTGGCCAGCACCGTGAAAACGCCCGCACCCATCAGCGCGGTGGTGATGCCAAGTGCGGTGTGCAGGATCCCTTGAACTCTTGGCTCGCGCAGAAGGGTGCCTGGCCGCAGCAGCCACCAGCCCGCCCAGGTGGTTGTCAGCAAAAGTGCCTGCAGCACCAGACTGATCGGCAGCGCGTGTTGGCCCGCCCAGAACGCGACTTGCGCGAGCCACTCGGCGTCAGTCCACATCGGCTGGTTTACCGGTGCGTGCCGGTTGAACGTCGTTGACAGCCGTGCGAACGAAGGTTTGGCTGGAGGCTGCGTAGTCCCAGCGCTCGATCAGGCAGCGCCCCGCAGGCGCGTCGCTGCCCCAACGCAGCAGGTTCACCGAATTCGGCACGCCGTCGCGCACGCGTGACGACACCGCGGAGCCCGCCTGCACTGCCCACATGGGCCGCGTCAGGTCGGGTAGGGCGATCACGTATGGCAGATGGATGTGTCCACCCAAAACCAGGTCGGCGCCAGCGGCGGCCCAGCGCTGCAGTGCGGCGGCGTGGCCACGCAGCAGGTTTTGCACATCAACGGCGCGCAGCACAGCAACCGGGTGATGCACCACCACCACACGTAATTGCCCTGGTTCGGCACTGGCCAACCGCTTGCTCACCCGCTCTATCTGCGCGGGCGAGACCTCCCCGTTTTTGTGCCGATACCAGCGTGTTGTATTGATACACAGCACCAGCAATTCGGGCGAAGTGTGCACAGGTTCCAGCTCTTCGCCGAAAGCTTCACAGTGCTGGGCATAGGGGTGCAGCAGGCGCGCACCTATGTTGAAAAGCGGGATGTCGTGATTGCCCGGAATAGCCAATACCGGTTTGCCAAGCCGATTGACCAAGGCGCGTGCCGCGCGGAACTGGCAAGCCCGGGCACGCTGGGTGATGTCGCCTGAGAGCACCAGCACATCGGGCTGTTGTTGCTGCGACAAAGCCACCAGCGCTTCAACCACCGAGACCTGTTCGGTGCCGAAATGGGCGTCGGAGATCTGCAGCAGAACACTCATGCGTGACCCTGTTCGGCATCGGACACCGCTGGTTCGGCCGCCGACTTGAGCAGGTACAGCGGTTTGGGGGACACCTGGAACTGCAGCGGCATGGGCATCCGGCTCACCTCGCCGTCGAACGCCACTTTCACCGTGCGGCTCCCCCATGCCCGCCTGGGTTTGACGCGCATGCGTTGAAACTTGAAGCTCTCCACCGTGTCGGCCTCACCGAGCGTGCCCATGGCCCCACGCCATATCAGCCCCAGCATGGCCACCGTGCCGATGGGGCGCAGCATCACCGCCGCAATACAGCCCTCGTCCAGTGAACTTGCCTGGGACAAACCCACTTGTTCCAGCTGCAGCCGGTTGTTGCCAACAAACAGGGTGGGGGTGGTGATCTCACGCGCGTTGGGGCCGAGTTCAATGCGCAGCCGCAGCTGGTGATGCCGACCCAGCAAGGTCACCAGACCAGCGCCGAAGGCCACCAGCCGACTGCGGCCAAAGCGGGCCTTGTAAGCCTCTCGGTCTTCCAGCAACTGGGGGTAAAGGCCGACGCTGGCGTTGACCAGGAAAACCCGGTCGTTGATCAAACCCACCTGTATCGCCACGGGCTCGCAACCCAGCAAAGCCTGCGCTGCCGCCGCAGGGTCGGTGGGGATGGCGTGTGTCCTGGCGAAGTAATTAAAAGTGCCTTGCGGCATCACACCCATGGGACAGCCCTGGGCGTGCGCGGCTTGCGCCACCGAATTGATCGTGCCATCGCCCCCCACTGCAATCACCGCCGTGCGCCGTTCGGCGGCGGTCCGGGCGGCCCGCTGGGCGACACGTGCCAGTTCGTCGGGGCGGGCAAACAACAGCTCACCGGTTCTTCCGGCGGCCTGCAGCGTTGTCTCAATGACCTGACGGGTCACATCCGCATCATGGCGGCCCGAAGCGGCGTTGATGACAAACAGCAAGTGCGCCGCATCATCTATGTCGGGAACAGGCAAGAGCGGGCATTCTGGGATGGGCATGGCGAGATTGGGTCTGCGTGGGCACGACAGTGTGCCTGATAGGTGCAGGCAAGTCAGACGCTGCGCTGGAGCAACCCTATTCAATTTGGGCAGCGCATCTCACTGTCCAACGCCTGTGTACGTCATCGAACAGACCCCTCCGCATTGGGCCGTGAAACTGACATCTCAGCCTGTTTCGTCGACCGCTGTTGGTAGCGGTAAGACACGGCAGCAATCACTTCGTGATGCCGCCGCTGGTGTTATTGAACGGACAGGCACTCTGGTCTTGCGCAGGCGACTGCAACGGGCTGCTTTGACAATCATTTTTTTACATACAGGAGCCACCATGAGCAACCGAACGACTGACGCATTGCATGACATTCACACCGCCACCAACGACGTTTTAAAAGGGTACCGGGAGATGTCGGCGCGGGCAGAGCCCGAAATCCAGACGGTGCTCGCTCGGCTCATCGCGATGCACGAAAAGCATGCCGCTGAGCAAGTGGCTGAACTCGAACTGTTGCGCGAGTCAGGCCAGGACGACTCTTCCTTGCAGGGTACCGTGAACAAAGTTGTGGTGATTTTGCGGGATTGGCTGACCGATCTGGACCGCGATGTCCTGCCAGCGGTGCGTGATGGTGAGGAGTCACTGCGCAATGAATACGGCAAAGCGCTCCAGAAGGACCAGGTGTGTGCAAACGCCTCTGTGGCGCAATTGCTGAGAACACAAATGGATGCGATCACCACCGAGATTGCTCGTTTGCCCAAAAACTGAACAAGAATGCAACCATGACTTCGCGCCGGGACAAGTTTTCTGGTGTCCTTGGGCTGACCCTAGCTGGTCAAGAAGGCGCGATGTTGGCTGAGCGTTCCACGGGTTGTTGGCTCTTAGGCGTGCACCTCTCATCAGCAAAGAGGCATTATCTTGATGTAAGTCAATTCACAGATAACATCGTCAACGAGAATCAATCTCAACTCAACCAGTTTTTAGGATAAACCATGTTTGTAAAGAGAGAAGACTTCCGTATCCAGGCGAAGAATTTCGATTTGTCTGACAGCCACAACGTCGTTCGTATCATCTGTGGTCTGTTCATGCTTCCGCATTTCGCTGGCAAATTTGTGGCTGGTAGCCTAACGGCAGGAACCATTGCCTTCTTTGGCAAGGCTGGCTTCAACCCCCCAGAAGTCTGGGCCTACATGGCAGCCTGTGCCGAACTTGTTACAGGTATGGCGCTCGTACTTGGGCTGTGCACCCGGTGGGCAGCGCTTGGTGCCGCTTTTGTGATGGCCATGGCTGTTTACGCGCTACAAGTTGTGAAAGGCTTTGGGTGGACCTGGAATACCGGCGGTTATGAATACCCCGTTTTTTGGGGTGTCGCGGCACTGGCGGTTGCCATCACAGAATTCAAACGCGCATCTGTGCAGCCCTCGGTTCGATTGCAGACGACGGCAGCCGCCTAACAAGCGGGTTGCAAAAAGATCGCTATCAAGTCTGATAGCGATCCCGAGCCTTGGTGCTGGCCCGATACCCTTGCCTTTGTTTCATATGCGTCTTGGCCCTGGGCGCTTGCCTATGTTGTTGACAGAACAGGCCGTATATCACGTGTTCAACGCCGCGAGATTTTTCTTCATGAAGTACCGCGAGAACCCCACCGGGTAGTTGGGCAGTTCACCAAAACAGCTGTAGCCCAAACGTTCATAAAAGCCGCGCGCTTGGAACTCGAAGGTGTCGAGCCAGGCGCTGTGACACGCTCGCGTGATGGCCTCGGTTTCTGCAAGCTGCATGAGTTGGGTTCCGATGCCCTGGCCGCGCAGGCTGTCCGGGACCACCAGCAGTTGGGTGAAGAGCCAGCCATACCCTGTATAGCCCCACAGTCCGCCAAGGGTTGCATCCATCTCGTCTTTCACCTGGATGACGAGTGGCCTGCCTTGGCTGGGGCCAGCCTGGCTGTCGTTGTAGGCCCGCAGTGGCGCAAGAATGGCTTGCCGAATGCTCTCGTCCGCCACATCGGTGATTGCGAGTGTGTATGTCATGTCGTCTACAAGTGGGTGGATGTTCTGTCTGTGGCCGCAACAACCGGTTCACAGCTGTCAGCAGTCAGTTCAGTCGCTTGTCGCCCGTGGCAAATGACACCTTTTGGATGAGGCCATCTTTGACTTCGTATACACACAACATTTCCACGGTGCCAAGCCCTTCAGGGAAGTTGCGGGTGATCAACTCCAGATCCACAACGATCTGGCCCATCACGGTGCGAGACAACAAGCGGGCATGCAGATCGGGTTCCGAGAATCGTGTCACAAAGCGGGCGCGTATGTCCTCATGCCCCTTGGCCAGGCGTTCCCCGTGCAGGGTGTATTGCTCGGCATCCATCGCATAGGTGGCTAACAGGGCGTCTATGTCTTTGGCGTTGTAGGCCGCCAGTTGGCGCTGGATCACTTCGAGTGGGGTAGTGGGCATCGTAAAAGCTTCAAAAATACATAACAAGATAAATGCGACCACCTAAGCCAATGGTTTGGTGGCAGCCTCTTTTTTAGCGAACACATGGATGTGATGGAAGCCATCGCGCTCTTGAACGTCCCATTCCACAACCGCCAACTGTGCTTGGTCCAGCTCTTGTAACAAATATTCAACGCTCGGGACAAAACGGTAGGCTTGACCTTCACGCTGCGTGGTGACTGACTCCGCATCACGGGCGCATAAGCTGCTGACGAAGAAGATGCCATCGTGTGACAGCAGGCGATAGACATTGTTTAAGAACACCACGCGATCCGCGCCAAGGATGCAGTGCAGGCAATTGCCATCCACGATCAAATCAAAGGTCTTGCCCTCAAGCACGCCGGGTTGACTCAGGTCTGCATGAATGTACTGAACAGGAAACTCTGACAGTTTCTCACGCGCCCAGTCAATGGCGACCTTAGAAACATCGACTCCTATGACATCAAATCCCCGGGCGGCCAGCAGCCGACACAAATGGCCCTCTCCGCAACCCAACTCCAGGACGCGGCCGTTGTGGGGAACATAGGGTTTCTGAAGAATGCGCTGCACCTGCTCTGGCCCAGATGCGATGCGGCTGTTGCCACCCCATCCGTGCCAGCCATGTTGCCGGGCTTCTTCGTACAAGGCGTCGTAGATCAGGTAGTTGCCGTGCATAGGCACCACTCAGGCCGTGATCTCGATGCGGTTGCCGTCTGGGTCCAGCACAACACTTTCGTAGTAACCATCACCGGTTCGCCGCGGGCCATCCAGCACCGGGTAGCCATCGTTTTTCAGGCGCTGGGTCAGCGCATTCACCAGCTGCTCTGAACCGAGCGAGACAGCAAAGTGTGTCAAGCCCATGCGCTGGGCACCCGGCTCAATCACAACCGGATCAAGCGTTGTGGTTGTCATCACTTCGATCCGGGCACCGTCGATGAAGCTCAGGAAGCAAGACGTAAAACCCTTCTTGGGGTTGGTGTAGCCGCTGCCTGCCGTAGCACCGAAGTACGACACATAAAACTGCTTGCAGCGTTCAAGGTTGTTGGTCCAGAGGGCGATGTGGTCGATTTTCATGATGGGCTTTGTTCGATGTGGCGCTTGACGAAAAAGCGCTCCCGGTGGCGGGCAAGCTTTGATCTGTTCGGTGTGTGGTTGACGCTGTTGAGTACCGTGATAGCGCTCTCATCGTGGCACGGTGACCAGCGCATTGATGACGGCCTCGACGTCATCGATATTGCGGACCAGTTGCTCGATCTGCAGACTCTGTTCTTCGCTGGCCACGCAGCCTTTGAGCCAGACCCAGCGGCGTTGACCCTCGACCCAAATGCTGGTGTTGGCAAACCGACCGTCGGCCAGGATCGCCTTTTTAACACGCGGGATGATCTCCTGGTCATACAGGTAGGCGTTTGACAGTCGGCAACGGCCTGACTGGTAGCAACTGGTGCCACGCTCCGCACGCCAATGCGTTTCGGCTTGCCGCTGCGCGACGGTGATCTTGGGCTTCTCTTGCTTCGGGCAGCTTGGTATGGCGTCGGTGACTTGCAGGAACGGGTCGTTGAAGTAGTTGGCTCGGTCGTCTTCTTGGGCGCCAACTGTGACGGTGAACAAAGCGGTAAGGGTGCACGGCAGCCAGCGTGTCATGGTCAAACGCATGTGAAAAAAGACGGTTAGCAGTTGCTGCGAGCAGCGCTTACATCAACCTTCCTTGAGACTGTCCAGCTCGGTGGCCGTCATGGAGGGTAAGAACTCAACGATGTTGTACTCAGCAATCTGTTCCCGATGAAACGGGTCGTTCTGAATGATGCGCTCAATCTCGGCTCGGGTTGGCGCTTTGGCCAAGATGACCCCGCCCGTGCGCGGCTCCTGGCGCCCATACATCAAAAAGTGACCGCTGGCGTAGTGAGACGCCAGATAGGCCCTGTGTTCCGCCACAAAACAGTCAACCTCAGAGAGTGGCTTGATGTAGTTCAGCAAAATGACAAACATGACGTGATTCTTTATGTGTTTGGTTAGAGAATAGGTGCTTGCGCCCACTGAAGCCATCAGACTTCACTTTTGATAAACAGTTGCTCATTCACTTCCATGCCCCACTGATGGCCAAGTTGCTCTTTGGCCAGCTGGAAACCGTACTTTTCGTACAGATGCCGCGCCGCATGGAGTTGGTCAAAAGTCCAGAGGTACACCTTGCGGTATGACTTGCTGCGACAGAAATCCATGGCGGCGCTCAGCAGCTGCTTGCCCGCGCCTGAGCCACGCAGCTTGTCAGAGACGATGAACCAACGCAGATGCGCGCCTTTGTCTTCGGCCTTTGCACCATCAATGACGATTGAGCCCAGGATCTCACCGGATGCCACGGCCAGCCACATCCCATCGCGGGTGGGATCCATATTGACGCAGAATTCGGCCAGTTCAGAGGCAACCTTGGCCTCGAACGCCACGCCGAACCCACTGTGTTCGGCATAAAACGACGCGTGTAATTCGGCGATTCTGCCGATGGTGCCAGGCAGATAACCTGGGTAGAGGTGCATGTCCATGGATGTGTGGCCTGCCAGGTCAATCAGGATGATAAAGAAATGTGCCTCTAGCCCTTATGGATAAAGGGGAAGTAGCTACATATGGAATAGCGTTTGGCGTCACGGTTGCTCAGGTCAACCCATCTGGGGGTTGGTCGAGAGTTTAAAGACCGACACCACCTCCACCAGCTCCTGCGCCTGAGATTTGAGGCTGCTGGCCGCAGCGGCCATTTCCTCCACCAGGGCGGCGTTCTGCTGGGTGGCCTGGTCCATGTGGGTCACCGCCTCGCTGACCTGGGCTACGCCCTGACTTTGTTCGGAGCTGGCGGCGCTGATCTCCCCCATGATGTCGTTCACGCGGCGGATCGAGCTGACCACCTCGGCCATGGTGACACCGGCCTGGTCCACCAGCGCGGAGCCTTGTTCGACACGGTGCACACTGTCGGTGATCAGGCTCTTGATTTCCTTGGCCGCGTCGGCCGAGCGGCCAGCCAGGCTGCGCACCTCGCTGGCCACCACCGCAAAACCGCGACCCTGTTCACCAGCGCGGGCGGCTTCCACCGCAGCGTTCAGGGCCAGGATATTGGTCTGAAAGGCAATGCCGTCGATCACGCCGATGATGTCGGCGATCTTGCGCGAGCTGTCGTTGATGCCCTTCATGGTGGCCACCACCTGGTTGACCACCTCACCGCCCTGGATCGCCACCGTGCTGGCACTTTGCGCCAACTGGTTGGCCTGGCGGGCGTTGTCGGCGTTTTGCCGTACCGTGGCACTGAGCTCCTCCATCGATGCGGCGGTTTCTTCGAGCGCGCTGGCTTGTTGTTCGGTGCGTTCACTCAGGTTGTTGTTGCCCTGGGCAATTTCGGCACTGGCCACCGACACCCCTTGGGAGCCTTGGCGTACATGGTTCACAATGCCCGCCAACTGGTTCTTCATGGTAGACAGGGCTTGCAGCAACTGCGCTGTTTCGTCCTGGCCTACCACCTGGATGTCGGCGCTCAGGTCCCCCTCGGCCACCCGGGTGGCAACCGCCAGCGAGTTTTTCAGCGGTCCGGTGATGCCCACCGTGAGCAGCCAGGCACACAGCGCACCCAAAGCCAGGGCACTCATGGCCAGAGCCATCAGCAGATTGCGGCTGGTGTGCTCAATGTCGGCAATTTCTTTGGCACGGGTGTCCAGGTTCTGGCGCTGCACCGCCAGAAATTCACCCACCAGCTTCATGTAACCGTCGGCTGCGGGCAGGTAATCTTTCTCAAGGATGCTGTTGGCTTCCTCGACCTGGCCATCACTTTTGAGTTTGGTGACCTGGTCGCGGCTGGTCAAGTAGAGTTTTCGTACCTCGGAGATCTTGGCAAACAGGGCTTTTTCCTCTGGAGACGAGATCAGCGGTTCGATCTTCTTCAGCAGTTCGCTGGTGCTTTTGGTGATTTCGGCTGCATTGGCTGCAAAAAATGGCACCAGGCTGGCGTCGCTGCTTTTGGCCACGGCTGTGGTGCGGATCACTGCCACATTGATGTTGCGGCTCCAGTCCGAGATGTAGCGTTCTTTGGCCAGCGGTTCCTGCATCATGTCCTGGCTGGCTTGAGCCAAGCTGTTGAGCTGAACCACACTGAAGGCGGTGATCACCACCACCAGGGCCAACACCAGGGCAAAACCCAGCGCCAGACGCACACCAATTTTCAACGAAGACACCATGTTCATAAACCGACTCCTGAGGATGGGAAGAACAGACCAGTCGTTTGCAGTCGCCGTGGCACCGGGAAGTAACCGCAGCTATTGTGAGGGTAAATGGGTTGGCGTCAACACCTGGCGCGAAAAGCCGTTGGCAGTTCACCAGACCAGCGCTTGAAAGCGCGTCGGAAAGCTCTGGCATCCGAGTAACCGACCGCCTGCGCGACCTCTGCGATAGTGTTTGACGAGTTCTGCAGCAGATCGCGGGCACGTTCGAACAGAGCGGCGTCACGCAACCCACGAAAACCGACCGACTGTTTGTCCAGACGACGGCGCAAGGAGCGCTCGCTCAGGTTCAGCTGGCGTGACAGGTCGCTTTGGCTGGGGCGATCTTCGATGCCAAAACGGATGCGGTTGGACAAGGACTCCACCAGATCATGGCGCCCCACCGGTTGCTTGAGCAAAGAATTGAGCTGCTCGCGGATCAGTCCGCAGGTGATGCGGTCGTAGCCGGGCAGGCGCGCGCCCAGCCAGTGTGACTCCAGGGTCACGCGGTTGCAACCCGCGTCAAAGCGAACCGGGCAGCGAAAGAAGTGTGTGTACACCTCCTTGTGCGCCCCGCCGTCGAATGCCAAGTCCACCCGTACCGGCTTAAATGAGGGACCGACAAGATAACGGCTGACCGACAGCGCAGCTGCAAACGATTCCTCGATCAAAAAGGGTTCGATCGTCAGGTCAAAAATGCGGGGTACCACCTCCAGGTGCATTTCACGGCCATGGTCCTCAAAGAGGTGGCGCATCATTGCACCCGCTTCGGTCTGCCGACTCAGGCCGTAGCTGATGGCCTCGCCAAAAGTCTCGCAAGTCAACATGGCCAGGCCGGGCAGACCCCATGACACCGGCGTTTGACGCCCCCCTGCGGCCAGACCCAACGCGGGCTCCCCCAGCAGCTTCTGCGCACGCAGGATCAAGCTGCGTACCTGAAGGTGAGATAGAAGCATCTCGCGGTTTTGCAAATCCTGATGGCTGAAGCCCAATCCGCGACAAATGCGTTCGGCCGACAGCCCGCGGTCTTCCACCAAGCCCAGCAGTGAGCGCGCTGTGTAGGGCACGATATTGGCCGCGGCTTGCATTTGGGGTGGCACGGATGACGGTTGTGCGTGTTGGCGCTCGGTCGGGTGTTTCATGGTTTGCCAGAAAGGGTGACTGGGACACCTCCATGATGCCCGAAGGCTCAGGTAAGGAAACGGAGAAACCAAAATTCGTCCGAAATAGCCCCCTGCATGGCCAGATTTGTCACTAGCCAGGGTATAGGCAATCCATCTGACTCTACTGTGGCCGAAACAAACACCATGCATGACCCGTTTGGTCCCCATGTTCGACCTAACCAGCACCTACAGTGCGTCCGCTGGCCAAAACACGTCTTTGGTCCTCCATCAAAACCCACTAGGAAAGCAAAGCACCGTGTTCATTCACCCCAATTACCTCTGGCAAGCCCGCCCAGCTGCGCTGACGGCTGGCATGCTGTCCCTGGCTTTTGTCCTGTCCGCATGCTCCCACAGCGATACTGCTGCAGTGGCCGATCCGGTCCGCCCAGCCTATGTGGCCACAGCCCGCAGCAGCGAGGAAGCCCTGCAGACTTTTGTCGGTGATGTCCGTGCTGCTCGACGTGCGGAGTTGTCGTTTGCGGTGGCCGGTTTGGTCACCAGCGTGACTGCGCAGGTGGGGGATGTGGTGCGCCAGGGGCAAGTCCTGGCCAGTCTGGACGATCAGCCTTTGCAAGCGCAACTGGCTGCGGCCAGTGCCGAACTGCAGCGCAGTCAAGCCCAGCTGGCAGAAGCGCAGCATCGCGTGGAGCGGATGCGCCCGGCACAGCAGGCCGACGCCGCCAGCGCTACCGAATGGGGTGCGGTTCAGCTGGAGCTGGCCAGCGCTCAGGCCGCTGTGAATGCCGCCCAGGCGCAGCGCCAGCAAGCCGCCTGGGCTGTCGAGCAGGCCCGTCTGCGTGCTCCGATCAACGGTGTAGTTTCCCTGCGTAGCCTGGAGCCTGGTCAGGCCACCGGCCCTGGTACACCTGTACTTGCGGTGGAGGGGGGTGGACGTGAGCTCGTGATTCAGGTGCCGGGCAACCTGAACCTCAAACCCGGTCAGGCCATCACCCTGCATGGCCAGGGAGAGACATGGCCGAGTCGGGTACTGCGCAGCGCCGAACGTCTCGATGCTGGCGGTGTGCGCCAGGTCTGGCTGGCCGTGCCAGAAGCCGCGCAGCTTGGCTCGACCTGGTCTGTCGCGCTGCACAGTCTGAAACGTGGTGATGCCCAGGCGGGGGTACAGGTGCCGTTGCGGGCTGTTCTGCCAGGCAAGACCAGCCAGGTCGGCAGCGCCCTGCGGCTGGCTGCCGACGGGCAAACCCTGGAGCAGGTCACTTTGACCCTGGGTGCGGTGGTGGGTGACTGGATTGAGGTGACACAGGGTCTGCACGCGGGTGAGCAGGTGGTTGTCGCCGGTGCCCTGGCCTTGCGTGCGGGCATGAAGGTCCAGCCGGTTGTGGCCAAACTCTAAGGGGCGCGCCATGACAAGCCTCACTGTCGCGGCCTTGCGCCGCCCTCGTTTCACCTTGCTCGCTGCCCTGGCGCTGATCCTGGCTGGCCTGTGGCTGGCGCTGGATTTTCCGTCCACTGAAGAACCTCAAATCACGGTGCGCACCGCCACCGTGCTGAGTTTTGTGCCTGGCGCTTCGGTGGAGCGCATGGAGCAATTGATAGCGCGCCCGACCGAAGAAAGCGTTCGAGGCCTGCCCGAGGTCAAACGCATCAAAACCACGGTGCGCCCGGGCTTTGTATTCACCTATGTCGAGCTGGATCCAACCGTCTCTGCCAGTCAGTTGCCAGCCGTCTGGCAACGCCTGCGCACACGCATGAACGACCTGCAACCGTCCTTGCCCGAGGGCACGGTCGGGCCTTTGGTGGACGACGAATTTGGCAGTGTTGCGGTACTCACCATGGGTCTGACTGGGCCAGGTTACAGCGCAGGTGAGCTGCGTGAACACGCACGTCGCATGCGTGATACGCTGCTGCAGCTCAAAGGTGTGGAGCGGGTGTCCCTGCATGGCATCCGCGACGAGCAGGTGCAGATCCTGCTGGATGTGCCAGCCCTCGGGGCGCGTGGCATCAGCCCAGGGGTGGTGGCGCAGGCGGTGGCCCGGCGCAATGTGCTTGCGCCCGCGGGCGCCATGGATGTGGCAGGCACCGAGATTGCGTTGTCGGTCAGTGGTGATGTGGCTAACCTGGATCAGCTGCGCAACACCCCCATCCCCTTGCCCGGCGGCGGCGTGGTGCCACTGAGCCAGGTCGCTCGTGTCGAGCGGGTAGCTCAAGACCCACCGCTGGTCGGTGCTTTTGTGAATGGTGTGCCCGCAGCGGTGATTGCGGTGTCGATGGACCCCGGGCTTAATGTTGTCAGTTTTGCCGAGCGCCTGCGTGACGAGGTACAAAGTCTGGAGTCCACGCTGCCCGCAGGTATGGCGCTGGTGCCCATTACCGATCAGGCGCAGATCGTCACCAAACAGCTCAAACAAGTGGGCCAGGTGTTCATCGAGACCACCGTCATCGTGATGGCTGTGGTGGTGCTGTTCCTGGGGCTGCGCACCGGCTTGATCGTGGGCGCCATCGTGCCCACCACGGTGCTAGGAGCGCTTGGGCTGATGAAGCTCGCTGGCATTGACCTGCACATCATCTCAATTGGTGCCATCATCATCGCGCTGGGCCTGTTTGTGGACAACGCGATTGTGGTGGCCGAGGACATGGAGCGCCGCCTGAGCCTGGGCGAGCCGCGCGAAACGGCCGCCGCAGAGGCTGGGCGCACCATGTTTGTGCCGCTGCTGGTGTCCTCACTGGCCATCATCCTGACCTTCATGCCGCTGGTTCTGAGTCAAACCGAGATCGGTGAATACCTGCGCAGCATGGGCATTGTGATGGCCATCGCCTTATTGTTGTCGCTGTTGCTGGCCATGACGGTCACGCCGCTGCTGTGCCAGCGTTTTGCACGACACCATGTCGAGTTGAGCCGTACCGCCAGGGTGGTGGAGGCGCTCACCGGGTGGTACCGTGGCCGGGTGCGCTGGGTGCTGGGCCACAAAGCCCTGTATGTGGGTAGCATGGTCGTTTTGCTGGGGCTGGCAGGCTGGTTGTTCACCCAGGTTCCGTCCGAATTGATGCCCGCTTCCGAGCGCAAGCAGTTGCAAATGTCCATCGAGTTGTCCCCTGACGCCAGCCGCGCCAAAACACTTGCCATATCCGATGAGATCAGCCGTGCACTCAGTGACAAGCAGGCTTTCCCTGAGCTGGCCAGTCATGCGCTGTACATGGGTGACGGTGGCCCGCGTTTCATCCTGGCATTGAACCCGCCCACACCTGCTGCACACCGTGCTTATGCGGTGCTCACGCTGGCTCCCGGCGCCACCCATGCGGCGGCGATGGAGCTCCTGCGCAGTGGCCTGGCTCAGCGCTTTCCTGATGTGAAGTTCGAACCAAAACGGTTTTCGATGGGGTCATCTGACGCTGGGCTGGCGGTCGTGCGTCTGACCAGTGCGGACGGCACCAGCCACCGCGCTGCCGCCGAAAAGCTGCTGGCTGCCTTGCAGTCCCAGCCAGGCATGGTGGACGTGAACAGTGATGCCGAGCACGAGATTCGCCAACTCGACGTGCGCGTCGATCAGGCCCGCGCCCTGGCTGCGCATGTCAGCAGTGCCGATATCGCCAGTAGCCTGAATCTGTTGCTGGCCGGTTCGGCCATCTCACAATACCGGGACGGTGACACCGTGTTGCCGGTGCTGTTGCGCGGCCCCGGCGCACTGCGCACACGGGTGGAACAACTGGCGGCCTTGCCCGTCCAGAAAGCCGATGGCAGTGGCAGCGTGCCACTGGGTCAGGTGGCCCAGTTGCGCCTGGTGAGTCAGCCCTCGGTGATCCAGCGTTACAACCAGCAGCGCACGGTGACCGTCAGCGCCAAGAACCCGCAACTCACCGCACAAGGCATTGTGGATCGGGTGCAGCCGGTGCTGGACGAGATTCTGGCCAGCGGCAAGGTTCAGATCGCTCTGGGTGGTGAGATCGAGGAAAACGCCGACGCCAATGCCACCATCATGGCGCTGCTGCCTGCCTGCGTGGTTGCCATGTTCCTGCTGTTTGTGTGGCAGTTCGACAGCCTGCGCAAGAGTCTGATCATTCTGGCCAGCATCCCGTTTGTGGGCATTGGCGCAGCGCTGGCGCTCACCGCCACCGGCACCACGCTGACCTTTGTCGGCACGCTGGGTTTGCTGGCGCTGTCGGGCATCATCGTCAACAACGGCGTGTTGTTGCTCGACGCCATCGAAGAAGCCCGACGCAACGGACTGCCTGCAGCGCGGGCCATTGAAGAAGCGGCGGCCAAGCGCCTGCGTCCGATCGTCATGACCAGTCTGGTTTGTACCCTGGGGCTGGTGCCACTGGGCCTGTTTGGTGGTGTGGTCTGGACCAGTCTGGCGGTGGTGATGATGGGCGGTCTGGCGCTGGGCACCCTGATCACGCTGGGTCTGATCCCGGCACTGTACGCCGTTGCCTACCGGGTGTCGGCCAACCAATTGTGAGAAACACCATGTTGAAGAACCCCCCTGATATCGCGCGCAGCGCAGCAACACTGCTTGGCCTGTCAACCCTGCTGGCTGTGCTCACAGGCTGCGCCAATGTGGCGCCAGCCAGCCACTTGCCCGACATCACCCAACGCAGTGGCGTGGCACAGCAGTTGACACCGGCAGCAGCGGCAGCCGGATTGCAACTGGGCGTGCCCAGTCGCAGCTGGTGGCAAGACCTGGCTGACCCCCGGCTCAATACGCTGATGGATCTGGCCATGGCAGGTAACCACGTGCGTCTGGCCGCGTTGGCCGCCGTCAAGGAAGCCCGTGCGATGGCCGGTGTGGCCGAGCGGGCGAGCCTGCCCCAAGGCAGTCTGAGCGCCCAGGTGCAGCGCCAACGCGCCTCCATCGCAGAGGTGGACCCTTATCAACAGGGGCTGCCACGTCCACCCGAACAGTCGCTGGCCAGCGTGGGACAGATGGTGTCCTGGGAGCTTGACTTGTTTGGCCGCCTTGGCACGGCCAGCGCCGTCGCTGAGCGCCAGGCTGATGCGGCCCGCGCCGAGGCCCATGCGGCCACTGCCTTGTTGCAAGCCGAAGTTGTGCGCCAGTATGTGCGACTGCGCCTGCACCAGCAGGAACTCCTGCAACTGGACCAGGAGTTGACCGCCTTGGGCCAACGCCAGACACAGATGCAGGCGCGGGTGGCTGCCGGTCTGGCCGATCAGCGCGAAGCCTTGGCTGTGACAGCTGAGCTGGCGCAACTGCGGGCGCAGCAGGCCCAGACCCAGGCATTGACACACGTCACCGCAGCGGCTCTGGCCACGCTGGCAGGTCGCGCACCGACCCAAACCGATGCGACTTGGCAAGCCCTGCTGGCTGTCGCTGATTTGCCAGCGGTGCCAGGCTCGGCCGGTCTGGTGCAGCCCAATGACCTGCTGGCCAATCGGCCCGACGTGGCCCGGGCTGACGCCTTGCTGCGCGCCAGCCTGGGCAACGTGGTGCTGGCTGAGCGGGCCCACCTGCCACGGCTGAGCCTCAACCTTAACGTCGGAGCCAACGCTCTGGCGGGTAAGCTGGGCAGCGCGGGTGCACTGCGTTATGCCGCCGGACCGGTGCTGCAATGGGACTGGCTCGACATGGGCCGCATCCAAGCTCAGGCCGCAGCGGCGCAGGCAGGCAGTGAACGCGCCTGGCATGGTCTGGAGCAGACGGTGCTCAAAGCGCTGGAGGACAGCGAGTCCGCCTTGCGTGGCTGGGTGGCCGCCCAGCTGATGCTGCAGCGCGCACAACAAGCAGAACAAGCGGCCCGGGCCACCGCTCAATACAGTGGTGTGCGAGCCCGTGCCGGGCTGGAGCCAGGCAGCCTGGCACAGGACCACTGGGTGCAGCAGTTGCGAGCCCAGCGCGCCACCCTGGTCGCCCAGGCGACCGCCATCGAGAGTTTTTCCCAAGTGCAGTTGGCCTTGGGTGCCTGGCAGCCAGAGGAGGTGGTGTCCCTGCGGTAAGCGTGCTTGGGTGGACAAGCTCCGTGAGCCTCAACGCAAGCGTAGCCTCAAACACCTGGGACAGGCTGATGGCGACAAGTCAGCCGCCCCCAAAGCCGTCAGAGTACCCAGTCCTTGTTCTGCAGGGGGCAGCGGTGTTTACTTGGTGTTGGCGAGCTTGCTTTCCAGCACGCCTTTTTGACCTTGTGTTGCATCCACCAGGTGCAGCTTGGTGCGTGCATACAACACGCCCATCTTCACCTCTTGCCAGATGTAGAGCAGTGCGCCGGGTTTGGCGTCGATCTCCAGAGAGTCGGTGTTTTCTGCCTTTGAGCTCAGCGTGTGTTTGCCTGGTGCCACTTCTTTGTACAGGAAGGTTTTGGCGGCGGTCTGACCGATGGGTTTGCCATCCAGTTCGACATCCATCTTCACTGCGCCCCCCATGGATTCGTTGCGGTAAATGTAGACAGCGGTATTGTCCTTAGGGGCTGTGAACTTCTTGGCCGAGGCGTCCTGTTTGGCATCACCCATGTTGACGGAGGCGCAGCCAACCAGGCTGAGGGTGACGGCGGCGAGTGCAATGAACTTCTTCATGCGAAATACTTTCTGGGTCGTTGAGAAAATAGATAACCACGCTGGCAACGTTGAGGATGAGCATCGTCATCGGTGGGTGGATGCGCGTCGAACAAACGACTTGGCCATCCGTGGTTGGCCGCAGGATGATAGGGGGCTTTTGTCGGGGCAAAATGGGCCGTCAGTGGCATCCTGAGGGCTAAAGCGAGGTTCTTTGCGCCAGGTCAAACAGGCTGAATACAACCCAAAAAAACTGCAGCGCCAGCTGCAGCGGCTGGCCTCAATGCATCAATTGGTACTGCAACAAATACACCCCAGCGCCGGCCAGATAACCCACCAGAGCCAGAGCACCGATTTTCTTGAGATACCAGAAAAACTGGATCTTTTCCAGCCCCATGGCGGCCACCCCGGCGGCAGAGCCAATGATCAGGATCGAGCCACCGGTGCCTGCGCAGTAGGCCAGGAACTCCCAAAAGAAATGGTCCTGCGGGAACTGCTCCAGGCTGTACATGCCCATGGATGCGGCCACCAGCGGCACGTTGTCGACCACGGCGCTGGCCAGGCCGATGATCATCACGATGATGTCCTGGCGCCCGACGGCCTGGCTCAACCACTGTGCCAGCGAGGTCAGCACGTGGGTGTGCTCCAGCGTGGCCACCGCCAGCAAGATGCCGATGAAAAACACCAACGAGCCCATGTCGATCTTGCTCAGGGCATGGACCAGGGTGAAATGCTGTTTGGCCTCGTCTTCCTTGCGGCGATGCACGATGTCACCCACCACCCACAACAGCCCCAGGCCAAACAAGATGCCCAGGAACGGTGGCAAATGGGTCAGTGTCTTGAACGCCGGTACCGCCACCAGAATGCCCAACCCCAGGAAAAACATCAGATTGCGTTCAAACAGGGTGGTGTGTGAACCGGCCATTGAAGCCGCCTTGGCGGGTGCCACCGCAGCCCGGCCACGCAGCATATAAGCCACGATCGCCAGTGGCACCAGCAGGCTCACCAGTGAGGGCAGCAACACGCCCTGGATGATCGCCAGGCTGGTGATCTGCCCACCAATCCACAGCATGGTGGTGGTCACGTCACCAATGGGTGACCAGGCGCCACCCGCGTTGGCGGCAATCACGATGATGCCGGCGAAAAACAGGCGGTCTTCGCGTTTGGCCAGCAGCTTGCGCATCAGTGAAATCATCACGATGGTGGTGGTCAGGTTGTCCAGGATGGAACTCAGGAAAAACGTGACAAAGCCCACCAGCCACATCAGCGTGGACAGCTTGGCGGTCTTGATGCGTGAGGTGATCACCTCAAAACCGTTGTGGGCGTCCACCACCTCCACAATCGTCATCGCCCCCATCAGAAAAAACACGATCTGTGCCGTGCTCATGAGCGACTCACTGAGCTGTTCACCCACCAGGTGGTGGTCACCCACCGACAGCGCGTACAGCGTCCACATCAGGCCAGCGCCAACCAGGGCCGAGCCCGATTTGTTGATTTTGAGGGGGTGTTCCAGCGCAATGGCCGCGTAGGCCACCACAAAAACGGCAATCAGGGCCGGGGCCACCAGGGCGACGGTTTGGGGTGCAAGAGACATGGTCGAAGTTACTCCGCGTGGCGGCCCGACCAGCGCTAACAACCTGCTACACCACAACACGCAATGTAAACACCCGGGGCGCATTCTAGATGCACTTGAGCACACAAAGTTTGGCCAACGGCTGAGCTCTATCGTGCCCGGCGTTGCCAAGCCCTTGCATAAGAAATTGGCCTCCAGCCCTTTTGGAATAAGGGTTGGCAGCTATTTCAGAAATAGCGTTGTTTGTGGGAGCGGGTGCAGAGACACATCCGCGTTTTTTGCAACACTTCCCCCAAACGGGGGATATCCAAATCGGGCCGAGCCACTGAGAATGGGCAGACAGGCGATGCCAGCCAGCACCTCTTGGCGGCAAGCAGATTGTTTGCAGAATGCTCAGGCGTGCACCAACTTGACTTACCTCTGACACCATCAACAAAGTTATGGACATCCAAGTTCACTTCAGGCCCTATTCGCGCAACGAGAGAGAGACCTGCCTGGGCCTTTTTGATGCCAACTGCCCGGAATTTTTTGCGCCGGGTGAGCGTCTTGACTATGCGAGTTTTCTTGACACCGGCTCGGCTTGTTACGAGCTGTGTCAGGTCCAGGGCCAGGTGGTGGGTGCTTTTGGGTTGACGGGCCATGGACGTCTGTGCCGCAGTGTGAGCTGGTTGCTGCTGCACCCATCCTTTCAAGACATGGGCATTGGCTCGGCGGTGATGGCCCGCTTGATCAGGCTCGCCATTTCCCTCGGGCTGGAGTTGGTGGAGATCGCCGCGAGCCACAAGTCCGCGCCGTTCTTCACCAAGTTTGGCGCCGTGATCAACGGATTCATCCCAGACGGCTGGGGTGCAGGCATGCATCGGGTGGACATGGCGCTGGCGATCCGATGACCCAGCAGTTCACTGGAGTCACAGCTGCTTCGCGGTTCGGCCTAACTCAGGCAAAGGGCATCTCACCCATGAGCACACTACCGCACGAGTTCGGTCGATTTCTCCGCACTGCAAAAACCGCGACCTACGCCGCTCAGGGAGACCAAGCGTCTGTTGCCCCAGTTCTGCAAGATGCGAAGCAGCTTGAATATGGTGAAGGCAGGTTTCTTTATCGGGATATTTATTTCGGAATGCTCCGCTTCGTTGGTCACGAGGTCGTCTATTCCGGCGGGAGTGCTATCTGGTCGATGGGTTATGCCGGTGGTTTGTCTCCTGACGTGGCGCCAGACTCTGCCCAGCCCATCTACGCCTTCCTGCGTAAAGCATTGCTGGACCCGAATGAGATCATTCCAATTCGCGGCCCGTCCACACTTCAGTCTGACGACATGCTCTACACCTGCCAAGTCAAAGGTTCACTTGAATGGTTTCATGGCAGCGAGACAATTGCCAAGAACGGATTGCCGCTATACGAACTTCGGTTCAGCGGTGGTTGCCTTGCATGAATTTGTGGCCTCGGCCCGATGACCCTGGTTCAAGCGGAGCACCAACGGCTGAGCGGTACGGCTTGGTCCGCAGGAGCGGGTGCACTTTCAGCAGAGCATTGATTCGGAGTAGTCTCAGCATTTTTTTGCCTCTATCCCTTATTCAATAAGGACTGGCTGCTATTCAAATAAAAGTGACTCGTCGTGATCAGGTTATGGCAAGAGGTGTGGCCGACCGCCTGCGCCAGGCTTTCTCCATCTCCACGACCACCCCTACCACCGCTGCCGCGCCCAGGCAGATGCCCAGCTCCATCAGGCTCAGGGGCTGGGTTTTGAAGATCGGGTTGAGCACCGGCACATAAATGGTCGCCATTTGCAGCAAGAAGGTTAGCAACACCGCACCCAGCAAAGGTTTGTTGCTGCCCAGGCCTTGTGTCCACAGCGCGTCGCGCTCGGAGCGGATGGCCATCACATGCACCATCTGGGACAGGGTCAGCACGGTGAACACCATGGTTTGCCAGTGGGCGTGGCCGGTCGACAAGGCCCAGGCCTGCACACCCAGACACAGGACAGCAATCAGCAGCCCGACACCCAGGATGTGTTGCCACATGCCGTTGGCAAACAGGCTTTCGTCTGGCGCGCGCGGTGGGCGCTGCATGACACCACGCTCAGCCGGTTCGGCCGCCAGCGCCAGGCCCGGCAGGCCGTCGGTCACCAGATTCACCCACAGGATGTGGATCGGCTGCAGCGGGATCGGCAGCAACAGCAGCGGGGCCAGGAACAGCGTCCAGATTTCGCCCGAGTTGCCGGTCATGGCGTAACGGATGAACTTGCGGATGTTGTCAAAAATGCGCCGCCCCTCACGCACAGCCGCCACGATGGTTGCGAAGTTGTCGTCCAGCAGCACCATGCTGGACGCCTCACGCGCCACGTCGGTGCCGCCTTGTCCCATGGCCACACCAATGTCGGCGCGTTTGAGGGCCGGGGCGTCGTTGACACCGTCACCGGTCATGGAAACGATCTGACCGCTGGCTTGTAAGGCTTCCACAATGCGGATTTTTTGCGCCGGGTCGACCCGGGCGTAGACCCGCACCTTGGCCACACGATTCAGGAGCGCGGCATCGTCCAGATCGGTCAGGTCTTGCCCGGTCAGTATCTCGGCCTGATCGTCCGGCACGATGCCGAGTCGTTGGGCAATGGCCCGCGCGGTGGCCGGGTGGTCGCCGGTGATCATCACTGGGGTGATGCCCGCGCTGATGCAGTCGCGCACGGCGGCGGCGGCCTCTTCCCGGGGCGGGTCAATCAGGGCAATGAGCCCGAGAAACTGTAGCTGGCTCTCGACCCCAGCCAAGGCATCACCCTCGGGCAGAGTTGCAAAATCGCGTCGCGCCAGGGCCAGCACACGCAGGCCTTGTGCCGCCAGGGTGTTGGCCTGGTCGATCACGACCTGGGGGTCCAGCGGCTGGGCGCCATCCGTAGCCCACTGCGCATCACAACAGGCCAATACCGACTCGGGTGCACCTTTGGTGTAGCCGATAAAACGCTCGCCGCTGCGGTGCAGCGTGGTCATGCGTTTGCGGTCTGAGTCAAACGGCAGCTCCTGCAGACGTGGCAAGTCGGTCTCAAGCTGGGTTTTGTCCAGCCCAGCACCTTGTGCCACCAGCACCAGCGCGGTTTCGGTCGGGTCGCCTTGCCAGGCCTCGGCGCTGTTGTCGCCGGGATTGTGGTGGGCATCGTTGCACAGGGCGGCGGCACGCAAGGCTTCCAGAACCTCCGGCGTCGGGTCAGGCGCGCCAGGCAACCATGCGGCGCCCTGGACCCAGAGTTGTTCGGCAAACATCTTGTTTTGGGTCAGGGTGCCGGTTTTGTCGGAACAAATGGTAGTGACCGAGCCCAAGGTTTCCACCGACGGCAGACGCCGCACCAGGGCGTGCACCGCCACCATGCGTTTGGCCCCCAGTGCCAGCAGCACCGTGACCACTGCGGGCAAGGCTTCGGGAATGGCGGCCACCGCCAGGCTGATGGCGGTCAGGGCCATCAGCAGCGGGGCTTCACCGCGCCACACACCTGCTACAAAAATGATGACGCAGATGCCAATTACCACGAGGGCTAGACGCTTGCCAAAGGCTGCAAGCCGGTTTTGCAGCGGGGTGCTGCGGTCGTCCTGGTCCAGCAACTGCGCGACCTTGCCCAGCTCGGTGGCCATGCCGGTGGCCAGCACCAGCCCGCGTGCCCGCCCCAGGCTGACGGTGGTGCCTTTGAACACCATGTTGAGCTGGTCACCCAGTGCGTTGCTGCTGTCGCTCGGCAGCACATGGGGCTGTTTGGCCACGGTGACGGACTCGCCGGTCAGCGCCGATTCATCTACCTGCAGTTGCGCGATGTCGATCAGGCGCATGTCGGCCGGGACCTGGTTGCCGGCCTCCAGCAGCACGATGTCGCCCGGCACCAGGGTCGGGGAGGGCACCGTTTGCACCTGACCGTCACGCAGCACTTGAGCCTGGGCGGTGGCCAGCACCTGCAACGCCGCCATGGCGCGGTCGGCGCGCCAGCTTTGCACAAAACCGATCACCGCGTTGAGCAACACAATCACCAGAATCGCCACTGTGTCGATCAGGTCCCCAATCAGGCCCGACACCACGGCGGCCGCCAGCAGCACCAGCACCATGAAGTCGGTGAACTGGGCCAGCAGCAAGCGCCAGGGCCCGCGTCGGGTTTGGCTCTGCAGCGCATTGGGACCAAAGCGCTCTAAGCGATGGGTGACCTCATCCTGACTCAGACCCTGGGCCGGGTCGACCGATTGTTCGGTCAGGAGTTCTTGGGTTTCGCGCTGGTGCCATGGGATCGGGTTGGACATGGTGTGCCGGTCAACAACCCATGTCGGAGCGCAGGTGAGAAGGCAGTTGGGCTTGTAGTGAATGCACCTGACGCTCCAGTATTTCAATACGCGTCAGCTTGTCCAGCACAATGGCCACAGTGAACAGGTCCAGGTCATAGTCCACCCGCAACTTGGCGGCATGACGCAGCGGCATCACCCACTGGGCGCTGAAAACGCGCTCGGGTGTCGCAGGGCTGACCGGCAGCAGCGCACAGTACTCCACCAACTCATCCAGCTCGGCCTCGGTCATGCCGCAGCAATGGCTCAACTCGGCCAAGCTGATGGTCTCCAGACTGTCGGCTGCGCGCCACTGGGCTGTTGCTTGTGTCATGTCGGGTTCTCCTTGGGCGTGGTGGCGCGTGGATTGAAGTGTGAAATACGCGCCAGCTCCAGGAACAGCGCGCGTTCTGCCGCGCTCAGGGTGGCTGGCACGTCAATGTGAACCAGGGCGTAAATGTCGCTTTGGCCCGCCAGCAGACCGCGCCCGCGCAGGCGCAGCTTGCGTCCCGAACGGGTGCCCGCAGGAATGGTCAGCAGCACCGGGCCATCGAGCGTGGGTACCTCCACCCCGCCACCCAAAGCGGCCTCCCAGGGAGTCAGCGCCAGGTCAAAGTACAGATCCAGCCCGTCGGGCCGGAAAATGGGGTGCGGTGCCAGGCTGATGTGCAGGTAAATGTCGCCATCGGGTGCGCCATGCTGGCCCGGGCCACCTTTGCCGCGCAGGCGCAGTTTCTGGTCTTGCCGCACGCCGGGCGGAATGGTGACTTCCAGTTCGCGCGCACCTGCGCCGTCTTTCAGAGTGAGTTTGACGGTGGTGCCTTGGCGTGCGTCGGCCAGCGGGATCGTGATGCTGGTCTCGAAATCACGGCCTTTCATCGGCATGGTGGTCCGTCCCGCGCCCCGGCGTCCCTGGCCCATGGCTGCCAGCAGGTCGGCCAGGTCGATGTCTTCAAACGACTGGCCACCGGTTGAAAAATCGTGTTGCCATTGCGGCGGGGGTGAAAACTCGGCGCCCGGCTGCGGGTGGCCCAGCTCGTCATAGGCGGCGCGTTTGGTCGGGTCTTTGAGCGTGGCGTAGGCTTCGGCGGCTTCTTTGAAGCGGGCCTCGGCGTCTGGCGCCTTGGACATGTCGGGGTGGTGGGTGCGTGCCAGCTTGCGGTAGGCCTTTTTGATCTGGTCCAGATCGGCGTCGCGCGGCACCCCCAGTGTGTCGTAATAGTCTTTGTATTTCATGGTGTCACTGTGCTCCTGGTCCCAACGCTGAAGAACGTACCCCTACCTGCGCTGGTCGTGGTGCGTCCGGGCTCAGGTTTTGACCAGTTCAATTCAATGCGTCACCGTGATGTTGTTGACCACTTGGCGCACACCGGGTGCACTCCAGGCAGCGTTGCGGGCCAGTTCACTTTCGGCCCAGCTGTGGCTGGTGCCACTCAAGATGACGTCGGTGCCGCTCACCTGCACCGTGATGTCTTTGGCATCGTCCTTGGCGCGGCGACGTAAGGCGGCTTCAATATCGTCCTTCACCACACTCAGAGACACCGCTGGTTTCAGGGCAATCTGGTCGCTGACACCGGTCACCCCCATCAGGTAGCGCACCGCTCTGGTGGCTGAACGGCGCTGGTAGTCCCAGTCGACCTCACCTGCCAGGGTGACCCAACCGTTCTCAACCAGCACCTTGACGCTATCGAGTGGCAACAAACTGGTCCATTGCAGGACGTTTTCTACTGCTTGTGCTATGTCGGCGTCGTTGCGCTTGTCCGATCCGGGCAGAGTGACCCGAATGTCTACCGCCAAACCTTTGACGCCACCTACGCGCTGGGCAGCCGACTCGGCATCCCATTTCTCGCCAAAACTGCCAACGTCACCCGACAAGCTGGCAATGCCGTCTTTCACCGAGACGCCAATTTGCGCCGCGTTGACAGACGCCTCCCAGCCCAGTTCCTCCATCACGTCATGTTGTAGTTGGCTGTCGGTTTTCATAGCTTGCTTTCAAACTTGTTGATAGTCAACCAGTGTCAGACTCACCTGGGGTCTGATCTGTGCGCCACGACACGCAGCCGGGGGATTTGTGTCTTAGCTTTCTGGCAACGTGCTGTTCTGGTTGCTGATGTGGATCTGCCATGTCGCCATGGCCATCGCGGCAATCACCGGCCCGAGCACAAAACCGTTGATGCCAAAAACCGCCATGCCGCCCAGCGTGGTGATCATCACCACATAGTCGGGCAAGCGGGTGTCTTTGCCCACCAGCATCGGGCGCAGCAGGTTGTCCACCAGGCCGATCACCAGCATGCCATAGGCCACAAGCGCCACACTTTTGCCGAGTTCACCCACCAGCAAAAAATAGACCGCCACCGGCGCCCAGACCAGGGCCGCACCCACCGATGGCAGCAGCGACAAAAAAGCCATCAACACCGCCCACAACACCGCAGCACTGACACCCAGCGCCCAGAATCCCAGGCCACCCAGCGCACCCTGGATGGCTGCCACCAGCAGGTTGCCTTTGACGGTGGCGCGCACCACGGTGCTGAAGGTGTCGAGCAGCACCGTTTTGTGCTCTGGGGCCAGCGGCAGGGCGCGGCGCAGGGCCACACTCACACTCTGGCCGTCGCGGATCAGGAAATACGCCAGATACAAGGTGATGAACACACTGGCCACAAACTCAAAGGTGTTTTGCCCGATGCTGAAGGTCTGCGTGGCGATGACTTGTGCTCCCTGCGTCAGCGTGGCGGTGAGGCGGCGCTGCAGGGTGTTGAAGCTGACCAGTCCAAAACGGTCGAGCACACTGGTGGCCCAGTTGGGCAGGGCGTTGAACAGACCGCGAAAGTAGAGCGCCGGGTCGAGTTCACCACTTTGCAACTGGCTGTACACCAGCGCGGCCTCTTGTACCAAGGACGCGGCAATCAGCGCCAGCGGCAGCACCACAATCACCAGTACCACCAGCATGGTCAGCAGCGCCGCCACGCTGGGCCGTTGGCCCACCCGGGGCAGCAGCCAGACAAACAAAGGGGTGAACAACAAGGCAATGATCACCCCCCACATGAGGGCACCATAAAACGGCAGCAGGATGAGCATCAGCGCCGCTGAGACCAGCAACAGCAGAGTGGGCAGGGCGCGCTTGTTGTCGCGAGGTGTCAGCGGTGTGGGTTCTGGGTGCATGGACCGGTTATGGGGGGGCTGTGCCGCTGGCTGGCGGCTTGCGTGACAGGTGTTTCATGACCTCGGACAGGATCTGTGGCATCAAACCAGCAAGCAGGGCGGGTGTTGAAATCCAGCGCCAGGGCCGCAGCATCACCGTCAGGCCACCCACCGCCGCTGCGGCCAGCACCAGCGTGTACGGATGACGTTGGGCGATGGGCTGAACCAGCAGCTTGGTGGTCTCCAGCGCCAGCAGCAAGGCCACGCGCATCGGTTGTTTTTGCCACCAGGCTTGCAACACATCGAGCACCAGTCCAGCACCGGGGCCGGTTTGCAAATGGCTCAGCAGGCCACCGAGCAGGCTCTCAGGCTGGCTGCCGGCGCTGGCAGCGGTATGGGTGTTTTGTTGCAAAGCCAGGCGCAAACGTTCACGTGAGGCCGCTAGCCGTTCGCAGGGGCTGGCTTGCAGGCTCATGGCTCACCTGCTGCGCGCAACATCGCCACGTCTTCGTTGATCTGGCGGCCCAGGTTGGCAAAGGCGGCGGATGGCGCTGGTTGGCGTGCCAGCAGCAGGCAGACCACCGCCACCAGCAGGGGGACGGCGGGCACAACCAGCAACACCCACAGGGCTTGCGTGGGCGCCGCTGTGGCAAACCACAGCATGGTGGCCACACCCGCCAGCACCGCCGCCACACCCAGGGCACACAAGGCCGCAGCGTACAACAGCAGCTGGCGCTGCCAAGTGACGCGGGCCAGGCCCAACTCCTCGGAAAACAGCGCAGCGTATGCCTGCGCATGGTCCACCAGAAGTTGTGGTCGGGTGGCCAGCAGGGCCAGAAGCGGGCTCATCAGTTGTTGCGCTGTCGGTCTATTCAGTCGTGGTGACGCGAGCGGGCCACCAGGCTCACCAGCGCCATCAGGGCGGCACCGGTGGCTGCGGCAATCAGCACCGCTTTGACCGGTTCCTGGCGGATATAGCCCACGGTGCTGTCCGAGGCGTGTTCGGCCTTGAGACGCAACTGGTGGCTGGTTTCACGCACGCTGTCCAGGCCACGGTGGGCCATCGCGCTCACCTGTTCGCTGGCGCGCTCGAGCACCGGTGTGGTCTGTTTGCGCAGGTCTTGCAGTGCATTGCCCGCACTGTCAACGGCCTGGTTGGCGGCTTGCTGGGTGGCGCGGATGGCGTGATCCGCAGACTGGGAGGCCTGGTCAATCAGCTTGCCAGATGTGTCGTTGCTAGGTGTCATGGACATGGGGGTTCCTTTAAATAGGTGGGTGG
>NZ_JAHFZF010000017.1:0-82500 GCF_018619435.1 Rhodoferax sp. U11-2br
ACGGTGGGGTTGCTGTTGTCCTCCGGTCGTATGCTTTTGGACGGGTTGATGCGCACCTGCTGCAGACCCAGCGTACGGATGGTGTCGATCTGTTTTTGGGAGGTGATCCTGAACTGGTTGGTGGGAAACGGATGGGCCAGCCAGCCGACATCCAGTTCGATGTACATGCCGGGCAACAACTGCGCGACATCAATGCTTTCAGACAGGATTTCTTCCATGAACGACGAATTCTCTAGTTTGGCCTGATCATACAAACGAAACAACGCCCCACGGGGCGCTGGATGGGTTCAGGCGGTGCACTGTTTCAGCGTGCAATCTCGATGTTGACGCGGCGTAGGCCGGTGGGTGGCGTCGGAAAACCCTGCAGCGCGGCGTCCAGCATGGCGGGCAACACCGCCTCGCTGTCAGCCCAGGGGCCATCGTGGCTGGCGCGTGACTCAAACACCACCGCCTGGGTGCTGCGCTGGCGCAAAACCAGCCCGACCTCACGCCAGTAGCTGGTGCGCACATCCAGCCCTGGAAACAGCGGGCCACGGCCCATCCACACACCACCGTTGCCAACCCGCCAGCCCAGGTTCCACCCAAGTGCCGGGTGATCCATCGCACTTTGCTCGGCGCGTTCGGTGACCGACACCTGCACGCTGAGGCTGGCGCCCTGGTCATCACGGACCAGGCCGACCTTGGTCAGCGCTGCCTCGGCCATGGCTTCAAGCTGCTCCTGCGCAGCCGGGTTGCTTTGTTGTGAGGGCAGGCGATCGAACCGGTAGCGGCTGCCCGCTGCCACCGTGGCCGGTGCAAAGCTATTGACCTGGCTGTCCACCACCCGCATGCCGCTGCAGCCGGTCAGCAAAAATGCTACAAAAAGCAGAGCTGATAGCGCTTTGTACATAAGGGCGTGAGGTCGGTTTTGTGTTTAATTCTTGGTGGTCACCAGGCCAATGCCTGGTAACGTCGCCAAGGGCAGATCTTCTTCGTCAAACACCTTGTCGCCATTGGCATCGGCGACACCGGTGACCTGGATGTTGTGAAAGTCGTGGCGTTTGCGGTCCATCAGGTGGGACGGCACCACGTTTTGCAGCGCGGTGAACATGGTCTCGGTGCGGCCGGGCCACTGGCGTTCCCACTGGTGCATCATGCGCTTGATTTCCTGGCGCTGCAGATTTTCCTGGCTGCCACACAAGGAACACGGGATGATCGGAAACTGGCGGTGTTCGGCCCAGGCGATCAAATCCTTCTCGGCCACATTGGCGAGCGGGCGGATCACGATGTGGCCGCCGTCGTCACTGACCAGCTTGGGCGGCATGCCTTTGAGCTTGCCGGCAAAAAACATGTTCAAAAAGAAGGTGTGCAACATGTCGTCGCGGTGGTGACCGAGCGCGATCTTGGTGATCTTGAGCTCGTCGGCCACCCGGTACAGGATGCCGCGGCGCAGGCGGCTGCACAGGCTGCACATGGTTTTGCCCTCGGGCACCACTTTTTTGACGATGCTGTAGGTGTCCTGGGTTTCGATGTGGAATTCGATGCCGAGCTTGCTCAGGTACTCGGGCAGGATGTGGTCTGGGAAACCGGGCTGTTTCTGATCGAGGTTGACCGCAACGATGTCAAAGTGGATTGGCGCGCGTTGTTGCAGCTTGATCAGGATGTCCAGCAGGCCAAAGCTGTCTTTGCCACCACTGACACACACCATGACGCGGTCACCTTCTTCAATCATGTTGAAGTCGATGATCGCCTGTCCGACCTGGCGGCACAGGCGTTTTTCGAGCTTGTGGACCTCACGTGCCGCACGCACGGCGGCTTCGTGCTCACTTTTGTGCGCGGTGGGGGCGGGCGACACAGCCTCGTCGGCCAGGGCCGTGTCGTTGCTGTCGTTGGTGGATTCAGTCCAGAGAGTTGTCATCGGTTTGTCCTTCACCATTGCCCGGTTTCCATACGAATGGCCACTTCGCAGTCGGCAAAAATTTCAAGTTTGGCAATTTTCACGCGCACACCTTTGACGTTGGGCAACTGCATCAGGCGGTTGGCCAACTTGCCGATCAGCGATTCAAGCAGGTTGACGTGTTCGGCCGTGCATTCGTCAATGATGATTTTGCGCACTTTGCGGTAGTCCAGCACATGGGTGATGTCGTCGTCACGGGGCATCAGAGGCTGCGGGCCGAGGTTGAGCTCGGCATCCACCAGGATCGGTTGTGGTGCGGTTTTTTCGGTTTCCAGAATGCCCAGGCTGGCATCAAAGCGCAGCCCGGAGAGGGTCAGGGTCTGTAACCCTTGGGTGTAGGTGCTCATGGCGGGGTGGTCGCTTGTCAAAGAGATGGTTTGGCGCGGAAGACTTCAACACCGACCCCGGCGCAGTCCGGGTACACGTCGGGTTTGCAGCTCGATAGCCGCACCGCCAGCACCTGCGGGTGCGCCAGCAGGCGGGTGGCCAAGTCGTCGCACAGGGTTTCCTGCAGCTGGATGTGCCCGGCCTGCACCCGCTGGTGAATCACCTCGCGGACATAGTCGTAGT
The DNA here is from genome assembly GCF_018619435.1 of Rhodoferax sp. U11-2br. Classification (GTDB taxonomy): domain Bacteria; phylum Pseudomonadota; class Gammaproteobacteria; order Burkholderiales; family Burkholderiaceae_C; genus Rhodoferax. Next base: position 2,507 of record NZ_JAHFZF010000017.1, read on the forward strand.
CCACCACCTCGTCCAACTGGTCGGTGGTTGGTGTGGAGCAGGCATAGGGCACAAATAACTCGACGTTGAAGATCACCCGCTGCTTGCGGCCTTTTTCAAAGGCATGGGCGCCGATGGTCATGTCCACAACGTGGTCGCGCAAAAACAGCCTGCGGCAGCTCAGCGCCAAGGTACTCGGGTCGAGGGGGTTCATGCGACGCCTTTCTGCAGGTCCTGCACCACAAACATCACGTCGCGTGGCAGCGGCAGCAGATGTTGGCCGTTGTCCACAGTGAGGGTGACACCGGTGACACAGGGGTTGGTGGCCAGAAACAGGCAGCTTGCTGCCACCTGCGCCGGGTCGATCGGGCGGCGCAGCAGGTTGATGCGGCTGGCCTGTTCAAAGTTGGCCTGGGTTTGCGGGCCACTGACAAACATCAGGCCGGGAGCCACACCACAGACCCGCAATTGTGGCGCCAGTGCCTGGGCCTGCAACGCCACCAGCCGCTCCAGCGCGAGCTTGGAGCTGGTGTAGGAGAAATAGTCGGGGTTGAGGTTGAACACCTTCTGGTCCAGCACATGGATCACGCTGCGTTCACCGCTGGTGTCATCGGCCGGAATGCTTCGGGCCAGCGCTGCCGTCAGCGCCATCGGCGCCAGCAGGTTGACCTCGAGTTGCTGGCGTGCGGCCTGGATGTTGAAGTCTTTTGCCGTGTCGGGCTCAAAACTGGAGGCGTTGTTGACCAGGCAGTGCAGTGGCCCAGTGGTCGCCACAATCTGGTCCATCATCTGCTGGCGCTGGACCTCATCGGCCAGATCAGCCTGCACCGTGTAGAACTGTTGCCCGTGTTCTGCCAGCTCAGCCCGCAGCGCTTCGGCGGCGGCGCCCGAGTGCTGGTAGTGGCACCAGACCTGCCAGCCAGCCTGGGCGAAGCAGCGGCTCAGCACCGCACCCAGCCGCTGTGCCCCTCCGGTGATCAGGACGGTCTTGACCACTATGCCGCGCGGACCAGATGCTGGCCACCATCCACCACCAGGGTGGTGCCGGTCATCGACTTGTTGTTCAGGGCAAAGGACACCGTGGCGGCGACATCGGCCGCGGTGGAGGAGTGGCCCAGCGGCGAGAGTTTGTTGAGTGTGTCAAAGTTTTCCGGGCGCAGCAGGTGGCTGGCCAGGGTCAGGCCCGGCGCCACACCGACCACCCGCATGCGTGGCGCCAGCTCAATCGCCAGCATGGTGTTGGCTGCTTCGAGTGCGGCTTTGGACAGGGTGTAACTCATGAAATCCGGGCTCGGGTTCCACAACTTCTGGTCCAGCAGGTTGACGATCACACCACGGGCCTCGTTACCTTGGGTTTGTAAGTGTTCAAACAAGGCGTGGCTCAGCAAAATGGCGGCCCCGGCGTTGCTGCGCACATGTTTTTCGAGTGCGGCAAAGGTGAAGCTGGCGGCGGTGTCGTGCTCAAAGGTGGAGGCGCTGTTGACCAGCGCGTCGACATGGCCAAATTCTTCAATCACCGTGGGCAGCAGGTTGCGCACCGCGGTTTCACTGGCCAGATTGGCACGGAAAGAGGCGCAAGCCCCCGCCAGTCTTTTGCAGTCTGCTACGGTTTTTGCTGCCTCTTCGACCGAATCTCGGTAGTGCACCGCGACGCGCCAGCCCTCTTTGGCCAAGGTCAGGGCGATCTCACGGCCCAGGCGCTTGGCCGCGCCGGTGATCAAAACCGTGCGTTGGCGAGGGGCTGGGGGCGTGGAGGTGGACATTCGGGGACAATCCGGTGGTGATGACAACAGCCCCAAGTTTAACGAACACGCTCGCAGCGCACATCGCCCAAGGCCTCTCGCAGGCTGGTGGGTGGCTCCCTTTTGACCACTTCATGGGCCAGGCGCTGTATGCGCCCGGTCTGGGCTACTACGCGCACGGCAGTGCCAAATTTGGCCCCTTGCCCTACACCGTGTCGGACGGCCAGCGCCAGGCGGGCAGCGACTTTGTTACCGCGCCTGAGATGACACCGCTGTTTGGCTGGACGCTGGCCAACCAGGTGGCGCAGGCGCTGCAGGTGACGGGTACATCGGAGGTCTGGGAGTTTGGTGCGGGCTCCGGTGCTTTGGCACTGCAAATGCTGCAGGCCTTGAAAGAGCAGGGTGTGCTGCTATCAAAATACACTATCGTGGATATTTCCGGCAGCCTGCGCGCGCGCCAACAAGCCAAGTTGGCTGAGTTCGCCGATGTGGTGTGCTGGGTCGATGCCCTGCCCGACACGATGCAAGGCGTGGTGCTGGGCAACGAGGTGCTCGATGCGATGCCGGTCAAATTGTTGGCCCGTGTGCAGGGCGTGTGGCACGAGCGGGGTGTGGTCCTGGGTGAGCCTGCAGCCGATGGCACCCCCAGCTTTGTCTGGCAGGACCGCCCCACCGATTTGCGGCCACCGCTGGACATCCCCGGCGGCCACGACTACCTGACCGAAATCCACCAGCAGGGTGAGTCCTTCATCCGCACCCTGGGTGACAAACTCAGCGCGGGCGCGGTGTTTTTGCTGGACTACGGTTTTCCCGAAGCCGAGTATTACCACTCGCAGCGCCACATGGGCACCCTGATGTGTCACCAGGCGCACCAGGCCGACAGCGACCCGCTGGTGGCTGTGGGGCACAAGGACATCACCGCCCACGTCAATTTCACCGGTGTGGCGCTGGCAGGCAACAACGCCGGGCTGGACGTGCTGGGGTACTGCAACCAGGCGCGTTTTCTGATGAATTGCGGCCTGTTGACCTACATGGAGGCCGCCGACCTGCCAACCCGGGTGATGGCGCAAAAACTGATCATGGAGCACGAAATGGGCGAGTTGTTCAAGGTGATCGGTTTTTACAAGGGGGAGCCCTGGCAGGCAATGGGTTTTGAGCATGGCGACAAGACCCACAGGCTCTGACACCATGCCTCGTCATAGCTTGCGCACTTTGTCTGGAGCCCGGCCATGATCCGCTGGCTGATTGTGGTGCTGCTGGCGCTGATCGTGCTTAACGGCTTCACGCCGTGGTTGCAAAAGCTGGGTTTTGGCCGTTTGCCAGGGGACATCCGCTTCAAGATTTTTGGCAAGGAAATTTTTCTGCCTTTTGCCACCACGATCATTCTGAGTCTGGTTGCGGCCGGTATTTCCAGAGTGTTGTGAGCTGATCAAGGCTTGATTTCTTGGGTTTAGACGACACATGAAGGGCAGAAAGGTGCTCCTATGACCGATTCCCTCCACATCGTCTGCCCCCATTGCCACACCACCAACCGGGTAGCGCGCAGCCAACTGGACAGCGCGCCTGACTGCGGCAGTTGTCACAAACCTTTGTTTGAAGCGCATTCCACCGCGCTGGACGAGGCCAGTTTTGACAAACACATCGGCCGCAACCAGATCCCGGTGCTGGTTGACTTCTGGGCGCCGTGGTGCGGCCCGTGCCGCCAGATGGCGCCGGGTTTTGAGCAGGCGGCGAAACAGCTGGAGCCGCAGGTGAGGGTGGTCAAAGTCGATACTGAGGCTCATCAGAACTTGGGTGCGCGCTTAAATATCCGGAGCATTCCAACGTTGGCACTGTTTGTCGGTGGGCGCGAGGTGGCGCGCCAGGCGGGTGCCATGGGGGCGGCTGACATCGTGCGCTGGACGCAGGTCAATCTGCCGCGCTGAGCACAGGTCGTTCCCGAGCCCGTTGAGCTGGCGCCAGCAAGGCAGCACTCTGGAGGATCGTTGCCTCAAGCCAAACCGCTGGTCGCTGAAATCACGCTGTAATCAGCGCGTGTTGAAAGGGTTAGCATCAGGGCCTACGCACCAAGATGGCCTGGAACATGACGCCCCTGAACTTGCCTAACAACCCAAGGACGCAACGCCCTTGGGGATGGTTTGAAACTGTGTCTGAAGCGCCCGGTTTCAAAATCAAACGCATTGGTGTGTTCCCGGGTCAACAGATCAGCCTGCAAAAACACGCTCACCGCGCCGAGCATTGGGTGGTGGCACAGGGCACCGCACGGGTCACGCTGGACGAGCGGGTGTTTGACCTGGGTGTGGGGCAGTCCTGTGACATCGCCTTGGGCCAGGTGCACCGGCTGGCCAACCTGGGCACGGGTCTTGTGGAAATTGTTGAAGTCCAGTTTGGCGACTACCTGGGTGAGGATGACATCATCCGTTTGAGCGATGATTACGGTCGCATCTGACCGTCCTTACCTTCCCTCGTTTTTGAGAACACACAGCATGAACACGCATCCCATCACCCCCACGATCGAGAGTTTTGCCTTGCCGGTTGGCAGCCCGCCGGTGGCCTGTGTCGATATTGGCGGCACCAAGGTGGCCGTTCAGGTGGTGGATGATCAGGGTGTACGTGGCAAAGTGGCCGAACCGACCGCCACCACCGGTGGCAATGACGCGCTGGCCTTGCAGATCATCAGGCTGGTGGGGCAAAGCTGTGCGGCGGCAGGTGTGCCGGTGCAGGCCATTGCCCGGGTCGGTGTGTCGTCCTGCGGCCCGTTTGTGCTGAACCAGGGCCTGGTGGAGCTGGCGGCACCCAACATCTGTGGTGGCCAGGCCGGCCCGGCCCGGGGGCTGCCCAATGACTGGAAAACCGCTTTGCTGGAAGCTCCGCTGCGTGCGGCCTTTGGCCATGTGCGGGTTGAAAACGATGGCATTGGCGCGTTGGAGGCCGAGCGGCGCTGGGGTGCTTTGCAAGACCAGGGTGTACCGATGGCCAATTGTGCCTATGTGACCTGGAGCACCGGCATTGGCACCGGGGTCTGTGTCGATGGCCATGTGCTGCGTGGCAAAAACGGCAATGCGGGTCACGCTGGGCACATTTTTGTCAGCGACAACAACAACGCCTTGTGTGGCTGCGGCAACGTGGGTGATGTCGAGGGCCTGATCGCCGGCAATGCCCTGGCGCGCCGTTTTGCTCCTGAGGGTTACGCCAATGCAGCTATTCTTTTTGAAGCAATCTATGCGGGTGATGAAAGGGCTATCGCCATTATTGATGATGTATGCCAGGTGATGGGGCGGATGCTCTACAGCATGATTGCCACACTCGACCTGGCCCGCATCAGCATTGGCGGCAGTGTTTACTGGCACCACCGCAACTACCTGCTGCCACGCCTGCGTGCGGCGGTGCAGGGCAAGCTGCCGCCGCTGACCGAGGGCTGTGAGCTGGTCAGTGCAGGCCTGGGTGAGCGTGTGGGTGACTTTGGCGCGCTGGCCCTGGTGGCTTGACAAAGCCCCGGGGTGCGGCTGTGCTGGCGCACGGTGCGCTGATGGTGCGCAACAGCGCGAGGTTGACGCTCTCTGCATCCAGCCCGTGGCGCAGGCAGGCCGCCTGGGTGGCCTGGGCTTGACCACTTTCCAGCGTGATCGCCAGATCCAGATAGGGCCAGTACGGGCCACTGTGGTTCAGCAATGCCGCACTGACCCGTGGCGCCAAAGCCAGCGGTTGCAAGACCAGCTGCAGCGGCTCACCCATCAGCAGGTCCATCTGCGACAGCAGGCCACACAGGGCCAACTCATCCTGTAGTTCACTGGCCGCGCCCGCCTCCAGCAGCTCGGTCATGAAACGGGCGCGCATCACGGTCAGCGTGGCAACCGGGTGCAGGTTGAGGTCTCGGGAGGCCTGTGGCAACTGCGCCTTCAGCCAGCTTACAATGCGACCCAGACCCAGCACCATCAGGGCGTGGCGCAGGGCCGTGATCTCGCGTTTGAGCCCCAGTCCGGCTGAATTGGCGAACCGCAACAGCCGGTAAACCAGCAGCGGCTCCTGGCTCAGGGCACAGGCGACGTCCTCGATCGCGGCATCGTCTTCGATCAACGCGAGCAAGCCCTGCAGTGCGTGCCAAGCGGGTTGGGCGGATGTCTGGCGGTAAGCAAACAACACCTCCTCACAGGGCCAGCCCATCAGGGCGCTGGCACCTTGCTGGTCGAGGAAGTAGTTCAGCAAACTGGCGTTGGCTACGCCGTCGAGCAGTATGTGACTGGCAAACGTGCCCGGTGAGACCCTGGTAGGGAGCTCCGATCTGGACTGTGCGCGCAGCAAACGCAGGTTCTGCAGCGCGTCCTCTGCGCTCAGGCTCAGCAGGGTTTGTGCAAAGCTGTGGGTGTGGTCGGGCAGGGGGCGTGCACCTGGTTCACCGCGCCAGACCAGTTGCAAGCCCCGTTGTTGGGCACGCAACACCTGTTGTGTGATCGCCGGGTCTGCCAGCAGCCGCTCAGGGACTTCAACCTGGGCCAGATCGGGGGGGGTCTGCGCCAGCAAGTCCATCAGCAAGCCGGTGTCGGTGCTTGACAGGGTGAGCTTGACGCATGGGGCCGACCACTGCCGGCTCAAAGCCGTGAGCAGATGACGCACGTTCACCGGGTCACCGGTCAGTGGCTCCAGGTACAGCCAGACCTGCTCCGGCTGGCGCTGCGCGTTCCACAAAAACTGGTAGGCCAAAGAGACATCGTTCATGAAGCCCGCCGCCATGGTTTAACCGATGAAGTTAAACAGCGAGAGCTGCTGCACCTTGGCGTAGGTTTGCAATGCCGCCTGGTAGCCGGTTTGCTGGTTGTTGAAGTCCGAGATGCCCTGGACCATGTCCAGGTCTTCCGCACGGGAACGGTCAGCTTCCAGCTGGATGCTGCGGTTTTCCTGGTTGGCGGTGATGCGGTCGGCGCGGTTGAGCAAATCGCCCGCCTGGCCACGTGCTGCCGAGATGCGTTCCATGCCGATGTCGATGTTGTTCAAGGCCTGGCTCACGGCCTGTGCCGCGCCATTGTTGTTGGGGGCTCCCCGGATGTTTTTGATGGCATCGTCGAGCACGCTGAAGACGCTGGCGCTGGAGTCGACGGTGATGGTGTCGTTGACCTTGGGCGTGCCCTTGACCGTCAAGGACATGCCCGGAATGCCGGTGATATCGAACGTGCTGCCGGTCGTGAAACTGACGGTGACATTGGCAAACGGTGCCGGAGCGCCAAGCGGCGTCACCGACGGGGTTTCGGTGATGCTGTAGGTGGCGGTGGTGGTGCCGGGCACGGTGGTGGAGTCAACCGCCGTGAACGCAATCGCGTAGCTGGGGTAGGGCACGTTGTTGGGTGCTGCCACGGCCGCTGCCGCGTCAGCGGTGGCCTTGACGGTGGCCGAGTTGGTCACCGTGATGGCGCTGGTGGTCAGGGTTCGGTCTGCTGAGATCAAGCCGTCCACCGAGTTGCTGACGTTGACGTTGAACACCCGGTCACGCGTTGGGTCATGCATGAACGCGGCATCTCCATCCAGGGTGAAGGGGATGGCCACCTCGTTGCTGGCGGATTGGCCTGGCAAACCCTGGAAGTTGTAGTCTGGAGTGCCCGCCTGCGGTCCGACAAACGGTGCCAGCGCACTGGCCAGCGCACCAAACAGCGGCAGCCCGTTGGTGTCCTTGGTGTTGGCCAGCGTAAACACTTGGTCCCGCAGCCCTTGTAACTCCACCGCAATAGAACTGCGCTCGGCGCTGCTGTGTACGCCGTTACCCGCGCTGACCACCAACTCGCGAAATCGCTGCAGCACATCGGTTACTTCACCTAGCGTGCTTTCGGCCTGCGCAATGGCGTTGCGCTGGGATTCGAGGGTCCGCTGGTCAGTCGCAATGCGGCTGATGCGAGTCATGGCACGTTCAGCATTGGCGGCGGCGGTCGGGTCGTCGCTGGCACGCACCACACGTTTGCCTGAGGTCAGGTTTTCCTGCAGCGCGGACAAAGCGGTTTGCCGGTTGCCAATGTTGCGAATGGCACTGTCGTAGGTGTTGGCTGTGCCAATGCGGCTGAAGTTGCTCATGTCTTGCTCCGGATGGCGCTGGTTCAGCGGCTCATGGTCTGGATCAGGGTGTCAAAAATGCCCTGTGCGATCTGGATGACCTTGGCCGAGGCCTGGTAGGCCTGCTGGTACTGAAGCAGCTTGGATGCCTCTTCATCCAGGTTGACGCCCGATACGCCCGTGCGGTCGGTTTCCAAGTTCGCGGCGATGGTGCCGGAGACTTCGGCGGCGTAGTTGGCACTTTGGCTACGGATGCCAATTTGCGCAATCATGCTGGCGTAACCATCGGTCAATGCGGCGCCGTCAAACATGGCTGTGTCGCGCAGTCCCATCATGGAAGAAGCGTTGCCTGCGTTCAGTTTGAAGTCAATGCCGTTGTTGTTGGCCGTGTCCTTGATGCCCACCACGGTAAAGGTATCCCCTGCTTTGGGCACGCCTTGCAAAACCACCGACCAATCTGCAGACGCAATGGCTTGTCCCGAGGTGAAGGTGAACGTGCCTGCAATATCGCTGCGGGTATAACTGTTGGCACCGGTGAACGAGATCGTCACGGGGGTGGGCTGGGGCGGGGTCGGAGTATTGGTTTTAGCCGTGAGGTTGGTGAGTTGCAGGCTGCCGGTGTTGGTGGAGCCCATCTTCCCCGCTATCGGACTGGCAACAGCCAAAGAGCGTGGTGTGGAAAACTCGGAGCGGATGTTGCTGGCGGCGGTGCTGAACGGTTTGATCAAAAAGCGGTCACCCGCATTGGCCGCGCCGGTGGCTGAAATGGTCAGGCCATCAATGGTGATCGGGACGGCCGTGAAAGCGGTTACCACACCGTCGGATTTGCGTGTGATGCTGCCGGTTGCGGCCCCAGTGAAGGTGATTTCATAGTCGGACGCTGCAAATTGGGTGACATCGGCAATGCCCAGGGTCAAGGTGGTGCTGGCCGCCTGTGTGCTTGGTTTGAGGATGTTGCCCGAGGTGTTGAGGTCGGTGGCTGTGAACAAGTCGCTGCCGACATTGCCGTTCAGATCCAGTCCCAGTGCATGTTGTGCATTCATGCTGGTGCTGATGGCCAGGGTCAACCGACCCAGCAGGTTGCGGCCCTCCGTCAAGTCGGTATTCTGAAACTTCAGCAAGCCGGTCAGCTCACCGCCCCCAAGCATGTTTTCATCCAATGTGGTCGTTTGCCCGTTGCGGGTGATGGCCAGTTTGCTCTTCAGGGGGTCGCCAAAATCATCGGCGACGATGCTCAATGGGGCCACATTGGTGCCCAACACCAAGGCCTGGCTGCCACCGATAAAAATACCCACCGTGCCGTCCGTGGCGGGGATGGAGGTGGTCTGGATGTATTGGTTGAGTTCGCGCACCAGTTGGTCGCGCCGGTCCAGCAAGTCGTTGGGTGCCTGACCGGTGCCTTGAGCGCGGGCGATCTGATCATTGACCGCTGCGATGCTGGTGGCCAGGCTGTTGACAGCGCTGACTTTTTGTTCCAGCTCCTGTTTGACGGCCAGCTGCAGGTCGTCCAGCGTGGTGGATGCACTGCGCATGCGTGATGCCGCTTCATCCACACGTGTCAGTGCCACGGTACGCGCAGTCAAATCGGTGGGCGCGCTGGCCACATCGGCAAAGGCGTTGAGCATGTCGTTGACCGCTGCGCCCAGGCCATTGGTGCCGCCGGGAAACAGGGCTTCGAGCTGTTTGAGCTTGTCCGAGCGGGCGGTGTCTCCTGACGCGGTTGCGCCCGCCAAGGCCGATTGGCGCGTCAGAAACTCGCTGTAGTTGCGCTTGATGGTGGTGACATCCACGCCTTTGCCGATGTAGCCGCCACCGGTAAATTGCCCCTCCACTGTTTGTAACACCGCGTTCTGGCGCGAATAGCCCGGGGTGTTGACGTTGGCAATGTTGTTGCCCGTGGTTTGCAGGATGGTCTGGTTGGCCATCAGTGCGCGGGTGGCGACGTTGAGAATACCGCTCATGATGTTTGGGCCACAACCTGGGTGCGGGCTTGCAGACGCTGGGTGGTTTCAATGGCGCGACTGACCTTGACCGCATAGTTGGGGTCGGTCGCGTAGCCGGCTTTTTGCAGGCTGCTGGCAAAGGCATAGGCGGAATCGGTTTGCTGGCTGACCTTGGCGTAACGCGGTGACTGGGTGATCATCCGGGCGTAATCCCGGAATGCCTCATCGGTGGAGGCATAGGCGCGGAATTTGGCCACGCGTTTTTCGGGCACACCGTTGACATACTCGGTGGTGGTGACCTCGGCCACCTTGCCTTTCCACCCTGGCCCGGCCTTGATGCCAAACAGATTGTTGGCAGACTGACCGTTGCGCAGCTTGATCTCGTGTTTACCCCAGCCGGTTTCGTGACCAGCTTGTCCGACCATGAAGCTGGCCGGAATACCGGTTTCTTTTTCGATGCGGATCGCCGACTCGGTGTGGCGCGCCACAAAACCGCTTTGGCTGCTGGTCGGTTTGACCGCGTTGGCGCTGTAGGCTGCCAGAGACGCCGATTTTTGCAGCGTGCTCATGGGCGGGGCCGTCAATTTACCGGCATTGAGTGGACCGTCGGGCATCTCCACCCCCATCTGACGCGACAGCTGCGCGGCAATCATGTCGGACAGGCCGCCGGGCTGGCCCGACATCTGTACCGCAAACTGTTGGTCCAGCAAATCTGTGCCCAGATCACTGCCGGGGTTGTCCAGCATGCCGGACTTCATGGTGGCCTCACGCATGCTCTTGATCAGTTCACGCATGAACAGCGACTCGAACTGTTTGGCGGTTTCCTTGATCGCTGCCGGGCTGTCCTGGCCCGCTTGCAGTTTGAGTTTGCCCAGCGAGTTGGCATCCGCCGCCAGGGCATTGGACACAGACGTGCTTTGACCGATGCTCATCAGATCACCTCCAGCTCGGCGTTGAGTGCACCTGCGGCCTTGATCGCCTGCAGAATGGCCAACAGGTCTTGCGGCGTGGCACCCAGGGAGTTGAGGGCACGCACCACGTCAGACAGCTGTGGGGCGGCAGGCAACTCGATCAGCATGCCTGGTTCCTGGCGAATTTGGATATCTGCCTTGTTGGTGACTGCGGTCTGCCCTTGTGACAGTGCATTGGGCTGGCTCACCGTGGGCGTGTTGGTGATGCTGATCGACAAGTTGCCGTGGGCGATGGCGCAGGCCCCCAGGCTCACCGCTTGGTTCATCACAATCGAGCCGGTGCGTGAGTTGATCACCACTTTGGCCGAGGGCACAGAGTTCTCCAGTGGCAACTCTTCAAGTTCCGCCATGAATGTGACACGGGCATCGGGCTCAGTGGGGGCATTGACCCGGATGGTGCGGCCGTCCAGCGCCTGGGCCGAACCCGCGCCAAAACGCCGGTTGATGGCCAGCGCCACACCGCGCGCGGTCTGGAAGTCGGATGCTTGCAAGCCCAGGGTGATGCCGTTGCTTTCCTGCAGCGGCGTCGGTACCACCCGCTCCACCTGTCCACCATTGGGGATGCGCCCGGCACTCAGGTGATTGACCTGGACTTTGCTGCCACCTGCTGAGGCGCCCGCACCGGCCACCACCAGGCTGCCCTGGGCCACGGCGTAAATTTCACCATCGGCCCCTTTGAGCGGGGTTGAGATCAACATGCCACCTTTGAGGGATTTGGAGTTGCCCATGGAGGACACACTCACATCGATGGCCTGTCCCGGGCGGGCAAAGGCGGGCAGTTCGGCGGTGACCAGTACCGCAGCCACATTTTTCATCTGCAGCTGCGAGACATTGGCCGCAGGCAGGGTGATGCCCAGTTGCTGCAGGTAGTTGGTGAGGCCTTGGGTGGTGTAGGGCATCTGGGTGGTCTGGTCACCGGTGCCGTCCAGACCCACCACCAGCCCAAAACCGGTCAACTGGTTGCTGCGTACCCCTTCAACGGCGGCCACTTCCTTGATGCGCGCGGCGTGGGCGGTGTTTGGCAGGCTGACTGCCAGCCACAAAGCCAAGCCGGCAAAAAACCACACCCCGCGTGAGCGTGTGGCAAAAACTGGCTGTGATGTGTTGGCTGTTGCGTGCATTTGGATTACCCCTCGGCACGATTCTGCGCAACTTTAGAACGGCAAAAAGCTGAAAAAGAACCGGGTTAACCAGCCAACTGTTTGCGCTTCGGCTTGTGCGCCGCGGCCTTTGGACTCCATGCGGGCGTTGGCCACCTGGGTGGAGTTGATCAGATTGCCGGGCTGGATCAGGCGCGGGTCAATGGTGCCGGAGAAACGCATCACGTCCACATTCTGGTTGACACCAATCTGCTTGTCACCCGCCACCCGGAGGTGGCCGTTGGGCAGCACCTCGATCACGGTGGCAGAAATGGTGCCCTCAAAGGTGTTGGCGCTCTCGGTGCCCCCTTTACCCGAGAAGTCGTTGGCCGATTTGGTGCCGACACCGGCACTCAGCTTGGCCAGGTCGACATCCGAGATCAGCGGGAATGCACTCACGCTGGCAGAGCCCGAGGTGGTGCGGTTGGCTGTGGACGACGACACCTGCTTGGCGGTGACCTTCTCCACAATGCGTACCGTGATCTGGTCACCGACCACGCGGGCTCGTGCGTCCTCAAAGGCCGGGCGGTAGCTGGTCTTCTGGAACAGGCTGCCACTGGCTGGCCCGGCCATCGGTTCGGTGGAGGCGATGGGGCGGCTGGGCGTGGTGTCGGGAAACTCCACAGCCACCGTTTGGGGCAAGGATGAACACCCGCTCATGAATGCTGATAAAAAGCAGACCAAGCCCAATAAATTAAAGGGCTTGTTGCTATGAAAATAGTTAGCATGTGTGCGCATGGTGAACCTCCGCGCTTAGAGTTGGCCCAGCTTTTGCAACATCTGGTCCGAGGTCTGGATGGCCTTGGAGTTCATTTCATAGGCGCGCTGGGTCTGGATCATGGTTACCAGTTCCTGCACCACATTGACGTTGGAGGTTTCCAGAAAACCCTGCATCAGGGCGCCCATGCCATCCGCGCCCGCAGTGCCCGCTTGCGGTTGACCCGAGGCCAAGCTCTCGGCATACAGGTTGCCACCCAATGGTGTCAGACCGGCCGGGTTGATGAAGCGTGCCAGTGCAATCGTGCCAATGCCTTGTGGTGCGGTGGAGCCCGGGATCGTGGCGGACACGGTGCCATCACCGGCGATGGTGACGGCCGTGGCATTGGCCGGCACGGTGACCCCGTTGGCAATCGCCAGTCCGGTGGCGGTGACCAGGGCGCCTGCCGAGTTGATCTGGAACGCGCCATCACGTGTGTAACTGGTGGTGCCGTCGGGCATCGTCACCTGAAAAAAACCGTCGCCCTGGATCGCCACATCGAGCTTGTTGTTGCTCTGCTGCATATTGCCTTGGGTGAAGGAGCGACTGGTGGCCACGGTGCGCACGCCCAGACCGATTTGCAGGCCGGTGGGCAGGGTGGATTGTTCGGTGCTGTTGGCACCCACCTGGCGCAGGTTCTGGTACATCAGGTCTTCAAACACCGCAGTGGCGCGTTTAAAACCGTTGGTGGACACATTGGCCAAGTTGTTGGAAATCACATCCAGCTGCATTTGCTGGGCTTCCATGCCGGTTTTGGAAATCCACAGGGAGTTGATCATGATGGTGTGTCCTGGAAAAAATCAGCCTTGCATGCTGAGTAACTGAGCCGCAGCGCGGTCGTCTTGCTCGGCGGTCTGCATCAGCCGGGTTTGGGCCTCGAACTGGCGGGCGGTCTGGATCATGCCGACCATGGTCTCAATCGCGTTGACGTTGGAACCCTCGATCACCCCGAGTTGCAGGCGGGCGTTGGCGTCGTTGGGCATCGGCTCGCCCGAGGTGGTGCGAAACAGGCCGTCCTCACCCCGTTTGAGCGGGTCTTCGGCATCCGGCGTGGCGAGTTTGAGTCGGCCGATGCCGGTGGGCGCCTGGTTGCCCACCTTGGCGGTGACCGTGCCGTCGCTGCCGAGTGTCACCTCGGCGCCGATGGGGGCCACGATGGGTGCGCCGCCGTCACTCAAAATGGTCAAGCCGGTATTGGTCTTGAGCGTTCCCTCGGAGTCAACTTCCAGAGAGCCGTTGCGGGTGTAAGCCTCGGTTCCGTCGAGTCCTTGCACCCCAAACCAGGAGTTTCCGGTGGTCATGGCGTCCATGCCGCGCCCGGTGCGCTGGGGAGCGCCGGGCAGGTCAGAGAAGCCCGGTGTGGCTTCCAGCGCCATGACCCGGGTAGTGGACCCCTCACCACGCACCGGTACGGCGCGGTAGGTGGACAACTCGGCCCGAAAACCATTGGTGGAGACATTGGCCAGGTTGTTGGACAACACGGCCTGCCGGTTGGCGGCGGCACTGGCCCCGGTCATGGCGGTGTAAATCAGACGGTCCATGGTGGCTCCTGGTCAAACTCGCAAGGGGTTCAGTTGCATCAACGCAGGTTGACCAGCGTGGACATGATCTGGTCTTGTGTCTTGATGGTTTGGGCATTGGCCTGGTAGGTGCGCTGCGCGGTCATCATGTTGACCAGCTCGGAGGTCAGGTCGACGTTGGATTCTTCCAGGGCGCCAGCGCGCAAGCCGCCGAAGCGCCCCGCACCGGGTGCGCCCTGAACTGGATCGCCTGACGAGTAGGTGGCGGCCCAGGCGTTGTTACCGAGCGGCTGCAGACCTTGGGTATTGCGGAAGTCGGTCAGGGCAATTTGCCCCTTGAACTGGGTTTGTCCGTTGGAGTAGCGGGTGGTGATGACACCGGTTTCACCAATCGTTAAACCGGTGAGTTCACCTGGGGCATAACCGTCTTGCGTTAGGTCCGAGACGGAGAAGGCCAAGCCACGCTGCGTGACCTTGCTGATGTCCAGCGTGGCCGTGATGCTTGGGGTGGTCGTTGATGGTGTTGCAATCGTCAGGGTAGGGGCGGTCAGGGGTGACACCAGTTTGCCGTTGCCATCAAACTGCAATTGAAACAAGGGCGTGCCACCGGTGGCGACGTCATACACGTCCCAGTTGTCGGTGGTGGTGGTGGCTGCCTTTGAAAAATAGAGATTGAGGGGAACACCGACGCCTTGGGAGTCATACACCGTCAGTGAGGTGCCGTAGGTGGTTCTGGGCGTAGGTGGGGTCACTGATGCAGCTTCCACCGCCCTAGCGTCCAGATTGAACTCCGCCGTGATGGCAGTGGTCGCTTTTGCCGGAATCGGCGCGGTGGTTGGCAACTGCATTTTTTGGACGGTTGTACTGGTGGTTTTGCCTGCGGTGTCCGTGGGGTAGCCCATCAGGTTGGCGCCAGTGTTGGTGACAATGTAGCCATCTTTGTCCAACTTGAAGGAGCCATCTCGGGTGTAGGCGGTGGAGTCGTCAGGCTGGGTCAGCTGGAAGAAGCCGCCACCGTTGACCGCCACATCCAGGCTGTTGCCCGTGGTGTTGATGTTGCCCTGGGTGAACTGCTGTGCAATCGCCGACACGGCCACACCAATGCCTGCGCCGCCGCCGCCGCCTGCGGCGCCCAGGGTCGAGGCAACGAGGTCACCAAACTCGGTGCGCGAGGATTTCATGCCAGTGGTGTTGGCGTTGGCGATGTTGTTGCCGATCACGTCCAGGCTGCGGCTGGAGGCGTTGAGCCCTGAGAGTCCGGTTTGGAATGACATGGTGGGTTCCTTGTTAAATCAATGGGGGATCACAAAATGGCTTTGATGCTGCTGTAGGGGACCGCGCTGCGGCCCGCCAGTTGCACATTCATGACGCCGTCTTCGCTGCTGACGGATTGCACCTTGGCTCGGACCATGGCGGTGTTGTCGATGGCTTTGCCACCCAGGGTGGCGGTGACCTTGAACGTGGGGTTGCCGCTATAGCTGTATTTGGAAGCGTCCCAGGAGAAGTTGTGCTGGCCGGCCTCCAGTGCGCCCATGTTGACGGTGTCGATCACGGTCCCGGCTGGCGACAGGATATCGACCTTGACGCTCTCGGCACGCCCCGTCAGGTTCACCGCACCGGCGGCTTTGCCTTCACTGATGGACAGGGTGTTGCTAGCCAGCAGCACATCGTGTCCGACCATGTTGGAGCCCTGCAGCACCTGCATGGCGGTGAACTGGTCACCCATGCTCTTGAGGGTGTCGTTCACTTGCTGGATACCGGTCACGGTGTTGATCTGCGCCATCTGACTGGTCATCTGGGCGTTGTCCATCGGGTTCATCGGGTCCTGGTTGTTGAGTTGCGCCACCAGCAGCTTCAGGAAACGGTCTTGCGCCACTTCCGAGCTGGATTTGGTGGTGGTGCTGGCACCAACGGTCGATGAACTGGTGCTTGTGGCAGAGGAGGTTCCGGTCAACATGAGGGCATCCTTAAAAAGTTATTGGCCCATCTGCAGCGTTTTGAGCAGCAGGGACTTGGCGGTGTTCATCACTTCGATGTTGTTCTGGTAAGAGCGCGAGGCGGAGATCATGTTCACCATCTCTTCCACCGGGTTCACGTTGGAGTAGTTCACATAGCCATCGGCATCTGCCGAGGGATGGTTCGGGTTGTGCACACGTTTGAACGGTTCATTGCTCTCCGTGATCGAGCTGACCTTGACACCCGCCGTGGCGTCACCACCCATGGGGGTGGTCTGAAACACCACCTGGCGGGCTTTGTAGCCCTGGCCGTCCGGGCCGGCCACCGCGTCCACGTTGGCCAGGTTGCTGGCGACCACGTTGAGCCGTTGCGACTGGGCGCTGATAGCGCTGCCAGAGACGTTGAAAATTGAAAACATCGACATGGTGTTGCTCCGCAGGTCTCAGGGCTATTGACCCTGAATGGCGCTCAAAATGGTTTTGGACTGGCCGTTGATAAAACGCAAGGTGGACTCGTATCGCACCGAGTTGTCAACAAAGTTGGCCCGTTCGCGGTCCATGTCGACGCTGTTGCCGTCCACGCTGGGCTGGGTCTGCACGCCGTACCCCATGGTGTTGCTGCCACTCAGTTCGCTGCTGGCCAGAGCGGGTAACTGCAGGTGCCTGCTGTCCGTGGCAATTGTGCTGCTTTTGAGGCTCAAGCCCTTGCCAGATCTGGAGAGTTCGCTATCACTTGTTTGGGTCTGCTGGCTCAGGGCTTCCTTGAAGTTGAAATCACGCGAGGAATAGCCGGGGGTGTCGGCGTTGGCCATGTTGCTGGCCAGAATGCGTTGGCGTTCGGCACGCAGCACCAAGGCTTTGGCATGAAAGTCCAAACCACTGGTTAATTTCGCGAACATGCAACACCTCTGCTTTCTGTGATGTGGAGCCGCTGCTTGTGAGGCAGACGGATCACGGTCTGGCAGATTATGAAAACGCCGTCGCTTTTCTAAACCCCGAATAAAGGGGCAAACCCCGTTTACTTGTGCCGTCTGCCCTGGGGTGTCACGATTAAAGTGCTTGTCATTGTGTAGGGGTACGTCATGTTGAATCACTTCTTGCGATGGTCTCGCCGCCTGATGCTTGCCACCTTGTGGGTGGCGGCTGGGGCATGGCATGCCAGCCACGCCCAGCCGGTCACGCCTGGTGCTCAGGGTGATGATCTGTATGCGTCGGCGCAACGTTGGGTCAATGACATGTTGTCGCAGCAGCGTTATGAGTTGCCGCTGCGCATGGAGGTGGTGGTTGGCCAGTTGGACCGCCGACTGAGCTTGGCCCCCTGTGCCCACGTAGAACCCTATTTGCCGCCCAATGTCCGGCTGTGGGGCAAGACGCGCCTGGGTTTGCGTTGTGTTCAGGGTGCTGTCAAGTGGAACGTCTTTTTGCCGATCACGGTCAAGGCGATGGGCCCGGCCTGGGTGATCAAAGGCCAGGTGGCGCCCGGCGCCACACTGCAGGCCTCTGATGCTATGGCGATGGAGGTGGATTGGGCTGAGGGCAACGCAGCCATTGTGGCCAACCAGAGCGCCTGGGTGGGCAAGGCCGCGACCCGACTGCTGTCCACGGGCCAGGCCTTGCGCCAGGACATGGTCAAGGCCGCGCAGGTGTTTCAGACCGGCGCCCAGGTGCGTGTGGTGGCGGTGGGTGTTGGTTTTGAGATCGCCACCCGGGCGCAAGCCTTGTCTGCCGGGGTGATTGGCCAGAATGCGATGGTCCGCATGGACAACGGCCAAGTCATCACCGGGACAGTGTCAGACGAGCGCACCGTGAGGGTTGTGTTGTGAGTTCTGAGGCGATTTTGCAAATAGGTTTAAAGTTGCGGCTGTTTCTGCCGAAAGTGTTCCTACGAGGCTACTCTTATAGTAGTTTTGGAGACCACCATGACCACCATCAAACCCACAGACAACCACGTTGCCATCAGCAGCACCGCTGCATCTTTCCCTGCCAAGAGTGGTCAGGCGGTGGGCGCGCAGGTGAAACCTGGTGCCAGTGCTCCCAAAAGCGCGCCAACGGCAGGTGTGGCGGTGACTGTGTCCAGTTTGGCCAGATCCTTGGAAATGGACGGGTCCGGCGACGTGGCAGATGTCGACATGGCCAAGGTCAGCACCATCAAACAAGCCATTTCGGATGGCACCTATGTGGTCAACCCCGGAGTGATTGCCGACAAGTTGTTGTCCAATGCACAGGATATGTTGAAACGCAGCAGCGTTTGATTCGGGGCAGTGACACTGCCCTGGCTTTTAGCTTAGGGGGTGCACCATGCCAAACCGCTTGATCCAGTCACATCTGGATACCATTGATACCCACCTCGTCCAAGTCTCCCGTTGTTTGCTCGATCCGGATTCTGGCGATCTGGTCCATGCCAGTGCCAATTTACAGGCCGCTGTTCTTGAGTTGTCGCGTTTGCCGCAGATTTCTGCGCTGGATACGCAGCTGCCGTCGCCCCTGAAGCTGCGCATGCTCCAAACGATGGCGTCGTTTGATGCCTGTCGGGAGGCTTTGATGCGCCGCAGCTTTCTCGCCGAGATCTCGCTGGGCAACCTGATTCCAGCCACCCGCAACCACACCTATGCGCCCGCAGCGGGCAGGTTCCGCCGCCAGCCCTATGGCAGCGCCGGTCGTCAAAGTGGTGAATTCCAGGTGATCAGCGCCTAACCGTCCTATTGCTGCTGACTTGATGCACCCTTGGGTGCATCAAAGTGTGGGGCACGGGTGTCCGGACGCGGCGGCTGCGAGCCTGATTGGCAGGCATGCCAATACCGCTTCAGCTCAGTGGCTGCGCATTTTGGCCCGCAGGCGGGCAATCGATTGGCTGTGCAACTGGCAGATACGTGACTCGGTCACGTCCAGCACAGCTGCAATTTCTTTCAGGTTCATGTCCTGCTCGTAGTACATGCTCATGATGTACTGTTCGCGTTCGGGCAGATTCTTGATGGCTGCCACCAGGGCTTCGCGCAGGCGTTGGTTACGCAACATGTTCAGGGGGTCGGCTTCAGTGTCACCCATATGCCGGTCCAGAAAACTGTCTTCGTCATCTGAACTGTGGTTCATGTCTTCCAGATAGACCAGCTGGGTACCTTTGACCTTGCCCAGCAGGCTCTGGTAGTCACTCAGACTCATGCCCAGGTCGGCGGCAATCTCGCTCTCCAGCGGGCTGCGGCCCAGTCGGTGCTCCAGCCGGCGCAGTGACTCTTCGATGTCCTTCTGGCTCTTGCGAGTGCCGCGTGACACCCAATCGTTTTCACGCAGCTCGTCCAGCATGGCGCCGCGGATGCGTTGGGTGGCAAAGGTTTCAAACTGCACACCCTGGGTGGCCTCGAACCGTGTCAGCGCTTCGGACAGACCAATCAAGCCGACCTGGATCAAATCATCCACTTGCACGTTGGCAGGTAGTTTGGCCATCATGTGGTGCGCCAGCTTGCGCACCAAGGGCTGGTACTGGCGAATCAGCGCATTGCGGTCCAGTTGTCCCTTGGCGGTGTACATCAATGCACCCTCCCCAGCGGCGCGTGGTTCAGCTGGATGGCACTTTCAAGCAGTTGCATGGCCAGCCGGGTGACATCGTCCTGTGAGCGGTCTGCCCGGGCGCTGGCGGTGATGGTCACCGGTTTGACGCTGTAGCCCAAATGGTTCGAGGCACAGTTCATCACGGTTTGGGCGGGTGAGGACAGTGGCTTGGGCATGGTGGTGTTGGCGTCGGCCACGATATTAGCAACAGTTGGTCGCAGTTGGCCATTGACCAACAGGTGTTTCAAGGCCTGGTAGGCGGTGATCGTGGCCGCCTGGGCCGGTGGAACGACCACCAGCGGCGCCAGGGCGCTGCCGCGCAGCAAGAGTGTTAAAGATTCGGCGTCGGCATACACCAGCACCACCGCATAGGCTTTGAACAATTCTCCCACGGGGCTGTTCAGCAAACCATGCACCGACAAGCGGGCAAGGCCTTGTGCCGCAGGGATGACGGTCCAGGAGACCGGGTTGCCTTCATCCCCCTGGCGATCCAGCGGGTTGTTGAGCCATTGGGTCAGACCCGGGTTGTCCGGCGATTCTGGGGTGTGGCCGTCCAGCACCATCACCGACAGCCCCATGCTGACCCAACTGGTACACAGACCCCAGAGCAAGGGCAATTCACCTTGCTGCTGGCCATGGCTGGTGACCGCAATCAGTCGGGGCACCTGTTGCAAAGCCAGGCTTTGCAAGCCTGCGGCCTGATTGATGCACGGTTCAAGCATGGAGTTGTCCCGGTTGCATCCGGGTGGACTCGGCAAAAAAGAAGCCCAAGTCTGTCATCTTGGGGTCAAACGCCGACTTGGCGGGCGCACGCATCGACATCGCGACGAGGTTGCTTGCATCAGCGCGTTCCCAGTCTTCAGGAACCTTTTGGCCGGTGGTGACACCTCTGAGTACCAGCTGGTGACGGATGGTGGCGTCCAGTGCCGGCCCAATCTTGGCGGCCTCATCTGTTTTGGACAGGATCGTTTGTTGCAGGCCGGTTGTTTTGAACGAGTTGACCATGTCATCCAGGGTGTCCCCGTGGCCGCCCGCATTGAGGACCAGCAGGCGATGGATTTCTGGCAGGTCCAGCGTATCCATCATGTCGCGTTTGCGCGGATCGTTGGGGGCAATGCCGGTGGTGTCGATCAACACCATCTTTTTATTGGACAACAGGCCCAGCAGGTCTTGCAAGGCGGCGCGATCATGCGCCAGATGGGCCACCACCCCTAGCATACGGCCATAGGCGCGCAACTGTTCATGGGCGCCCACCCGATAGGTGTCTAGTGTGATCAGACCCACGCTGGCCGGGCCGTAGGTGCGTGCGCACAAGCCGGCCAACTTGGCTGCGGTGGTGGTTTTCCCGACACCGGTGGCACCCACGAGGGCGTATGTGCCACCTTGTTCATGGATGGCACTGGATGCGGCATCGGTGCGCAGATTGCGGGTCAGCACGTCCATGACCCAACGTGTGGCGTCGGCGGCATTCAGGTCTTCCGGCATACGTTCCATGATGGTTCTGGCCAGCGCAGGTGAGTAGCCGGAGCGGATCAGCTTGAGCATCAGGTTGGACTGGATCGGGTTCTGCCGTGCCTGGCCAAGCCAGGTCAGGGTGTTGAAGCGGTCCTCAATCAGCGTTTTCATGGCGTGCAGTTCGTCCACAATACCTTGCGACGGGGCGGCGCTGGGTGTGGCCAGTGGTGCACGCGGGGCCGCCTTCTTAACCTGTATCGGGGCAATGTCTGGTGCCACCGACACGTTGCGAGCAATCGGCATGGGTGCAGGACGGATCGGCGCACGTGCGGGTGGTTCTGACAGCTCCTGTGGCGCTTGCGCTGGTGCGGTTTGAACGGCCAAAGCTTCATGGCGGCGGCGCAGCATGCGTTCGCGCACATAGTCCTGAAACGACAGGGTGCTCATGGCGAGCTGGGCGGTGTCCTCGATCACCTGGCTGTCCGGGTTGACGGATGGCGCCGTTTTGGACGGGGTCTGGCGCTGTTTTTGCCGAGCTTCCTCGTTGCGGTCCAGCGCTTCCAGCGTGTCTTCTCCGGTAGCCACCACTTCCACACCTGATGCGGTGGGGCGGTTGGACAGAATCAAGGTGCCGTCCCCAAAAGCCATGCGTGCTTTGGCGAGGGCTTCCCGGGCGGTGGGGGCAGTAAAGCGTTGGATGTTCATGATGCTGCACCTTTAAGGATGGGGCCAATTCGGATGGTGTGTGATTCAGGTATTTCGCTGTGACCCAAGACCTGCAAGCGCGGCGCGACACGGCGCACCAGCCGGGCGATGGCGCTGCGGATCTGGTCTGGTACCAGCAGGCAGGCGGGTATACCAATTTCTTCTTGTTTGAGGGCCATTTCGGCGGCCTTTTTGGTCAGGATGTCTGCGACACCCGGGTCCAGTGCCTGACCTTGACCGGTGGTGTTACCCAGGGCCTGCACCAGCAGGCGCTCCAGAGATGGGTCGATGGCAATCACGTTGAGCTCATGGGTTGGGCCGTAAATCTGCTGCACGATGGCAGGTGACAGGGCCACGCGCACCCGCTTGGCCAGCTCGGCCGGGTCGTTGGTCGCACCAGCATGCTCGGCCAGTGACTCGATGATGGTGCGAATGTCCCGAATGTGCACGGATTCTTCCAGCAGCAGTTGCAGCACTTTCTGGAAGACGGCAATCGGAACCATTTTGGGAATGACTTCTTCAATCAGTTTGGGTGCCTGCTTGGCCACGTGTTCTACCAGTTGTTGGGTTTCGGTTCGGCTGAGCAATTTCGCCGCTTGAACTTGCATCAAGTGTGACAAATGCGTGGCCATCACAGTCTCGGAATCAACCACGGTAAATCCGGCCATTTGTGCCGCTTCTTTTTGCTGCGCGTCGATCCAGTGGGCGGGCAGGCCAAATGCCGGGTCGGTGGTGGGGGTGCCGATCAACGGGGTGCTGATGCCCCCCGGGTTGATGGCCAGAAACATGCCGGGAAAGGCCTCGCCTTCACCCACAATCACGCCGCGCAGGGTGATGCGGTAACCACTGGGTTTGAGTTCCAGGTTGTCACGCACATGAACCGGTGGTGGCAAAAAGCCCACCTCCTGGGCGAATTTGCGGCGCACACCTTTGATACGGGTTAACAAATCACCTTGGCGATTTTTGTCCACCAAGGTGATCAGCCGGTAACCGAGTTCCAGGCCGAGTTGGTCGACCGGCTGCAAATCGTCCCAGCTGGCTTCGCCATCCGCTGCGGCGACGGGTGCCGCAGCGACTTCTTCAACGGGTGCGGGCTTGTGCGCCAGCGCCCAGGCGCCATAACCCAGCAACAAGGCGATGCCGATGAACACCACATGTGGCATGCCCGGAATGATCCCCAGAATGCCCATGATGGTGGCGGTGATGCCCAGCACCCGTGGCGAGATGAACATCTGGTTGACGATCTGCCCGCTCAGATCACGCTCTTTGCCGACGCGTGACACCACCATGGCGGCTGCTACCGAGATCAGCAAGCCTGGAATCTGGGCCACCAAGGCATCACCCACCGCCAGCAGAATGTAGGAGTCGGCGGCTTGCGAGGCGCTCAGGCCATGTTGCAGCACACCGACCGTGAAGCCGCCAAAAATGTTGATCAGCAAGATCAGGATGCCCGCCACCGCATCACCGCGCACAAACTTGGAGGCGCCGTCCATCGAGCCGAAGAAGTCAGCTTCTTCAGACACCTCGGCGCGGCGGCGTTTGGCCTCCTTCTCATCAATCAGGCCTGCGTTCAGGTCGGCGTCCACCGCCATTTGTTTGCCAGGCATGGCATCCAGTGCAAAGCGGGCAGAAACCTCCGCGATCCGCTCGGCACCTTTGGTAACCACGATGAAGTTGATAACAACCAGGATGGAGAACACAATCAGACCGACAGCAAAATTGCCGCCAATCAAAAAGTGGCCAAAAGCCTCAATCACCGCACCGGCGGCACCCGGTCCGGTGTGACCTTCCAGCAGCACCACACGGGTAGACGCCACGTTGAGAGACAGCCGCATCAAGGTGGTGAGTAGCAACACCGCCGGGAAGGCGGCAAAGTCCAGCGGCTTGAGCATGTAGGCTGCCACCATCATCACCATCAGCGCCACAGCGATGTTGAAGGTAAAGAAGGTGTCCAGAATCCAGGGCGGCAGTGGCAGCACCATCATCGACAAAATGGCCACCACCAGCATGGGCGCCGCCGCTCCCTGCATCAGCGCGGAGTTGTTGCCAAACCAGGCCTTGACGGTGTTGAAGCTTGTATTCATGGTGTTTCAGCCGCAATCACTTTGGACAGAGGGTCCAGTTCCGGTGGCACAAAGGGCACAGGCACCTCGCCTGGCAAGGGGCCGTCACCGCGCATGGCGGCCTTGAGCCGGTAGATGTAGGCCAGCACCTGGGCGACGGCGGTGTACAGGCTGGTGGGGATGTCCTGGTCGATTTCCGCATTGGCATACAAAGCGCGCGCCAGCATGGGGGATTGCAGCACGGGGATCGCGTTTTCCTTGGCCAGGTCGCGGATCTTGAAGGCCAGCAGGTCGGCACCCTTGGAAATGACCCTCGGGGCCGGCATGGTTTTGTCGTCGTATTGGATGGCTACAGCATAGTGGGTTGGGTTCATCAGCACAAAGTCGGCCTTGGGCACTTTGGAGATGCTGTTGCCGTTGGCGATGTCGCGCTGACGCTGGCGCATCCGGCCCTTCATTTGGGGGTTGCCGTCAGACTCTTTGCTTTCCTGTTTCATTTCCTGGTGCGACATCTTCATGCGCGATTTGTGCAGGAAAGACTGCAGAGGCACGTCCACCATGGCAACCACCAGCACCACCAGCAGCATCAGGCCCATGCCCGTGGTGATCCAGTCGGCCAGGTAACTCAAGGATTTGGCTGAGGGCTGTAGCACGAGTGCGCCCAGGGTGTCGAGGCCACCCTTGAGGTAGTTGAAGCCCACCAGGAGCAGCATCAAGGCGATGAATGCCATCTTGCCTACTTCGGTGGCCTTGTCTTTGGTGAACAAACGACCGAAACCCGAGAGTGGATTGAGGCGGCTGAAGTCTGGGGTGATGGGTTTCAGACTGGCCACCCAGCCACCCGTCGCAACAGTACCGAGGATCGCGATGGCACTGACGATGGCGGCAAACACGGCACTGGCCACCAGCCCCACGGCTGTCATGGCACCCAGGCGGTTCACCATGATCATCGGGTCTTTGAGGGTTTGCGCATCAAATAGCAATTGCAAACCCATGTGGGCCTTGAATTGCCCAAACATGGTCGGTGCCAAAGCCATCAGTGTCACCGCACCGCCACCCAAGACGGCCAAGTGTGCCAAATCGCGTGAGCGTGCTACTTGGCCGTCGTCACGCGCTTTTTGCAGCTTGCGCTCTGATGCGGGTAAGTTGCGATCTTGACTGCTGGATTCCATGTGGGAAGACACCTCGTGTTCTTCCCATTGTCTTTTTGCGCTTCTGGAACTAAAGCGCGATAAGCAGGGCGTTTTCCTGCTTGTTTCTGTCCGTGTTAGAAGCCCAGGCTGGCGAGCAAATCGTCCACTTCGGACTGGCCTTTGACCACGTCGGGATTACCTTCGGGGTTAACCACGGGACCTTGCAGAACTGGGTGCTCATGCACCACAAAAGTGCTTGTGGCTGTTTCAACCGGCTTGTTCACCGGCGGCGTCGGCGCCGTGACAATCAGCAACTGCACCAACTGCTGTTCAATGTTGGCAGCCAGATTGACGACCTTGGAGATCACCTGCCCGGTCAGGTCATGAAAGTCCTGCGCCATCATGATGTCGGTCAGGTTCTTGTCGATGTGTTTGGTGGCTTCTTCGACATCGGTGATGAAGTTCATCACATGGCCCTTGGCCACAGCCGCCACCGGGTCCTTGACGATCAGAGCGCCAATGCGGCGCGTTTCAGCTGCAATGTAGTCATGGTGTGTCTTGGCCTGATCCACACTGTTGAGCACTTTCTCCGCAGCTTCGCCGGTCAGACGGGCAATGTAGGACAGACGACTTTTGACGTCTGGAATCTCCTCTGCCCAGTCTTTGACCTTGTCCGTCAGTCCCAAGCCATTCAGTGAGTCATGGAGCTGGCGCGTGAGGACGCCAATGCGCTGGTGAATATCCTGAGACAGTTCTGGCGTGCCAGCCGCAGAGCTGGGAGCGGTGCCGCCGGTCATTTCATCCCCAGCTTCGACAGGATCAAGTTGACTTTGTCTTCCAGCGTGGCTTTGGTGAACGGTTTGACGATGTAGCCCGCAGCGCCTTGCTGCGCGGCCATCACAATGTCTTCCTTGCGCGCTTCAGCTGTCACCATCAAGACCGGCAAGTGTTTGAGCTTGTCGTCTTTTTTGATTTCGTTGAGCAACTGAAACCCGTTCATATTGGGCATGTTGATGTCGCTCACCACAAAATCAAAGCTGGAGTTTCGCAACTTGTTGAGCGCGACCACACCATCTTCGGCCTCGTCCGCCTCGGAGTAGCCGATTTCCTTGAGCAGGTTGCGCACAATGCGCCGCATGGTGGAGAAATCATCAACCACCAAGAACTTGAGATCATTGGCCATAAGGTAACCTTTCAATGGCGCAAACTGGAATTGTCATAAAGTGATTTCCGATCATGATGTCACGTAAGCTTAGGGATTGACAGTGGGGGCAACACCTGTTTGATCCGGTTTTGTTGCATTTTCAGTTGTCGCTGGGCCATTCACCCGCCTGGCTCCCAGCAGGCGTTCTTCTGCTTCACGAGTCAAGATGGTAATGCTGATTCTACGATTGGATGGGCTGCGCGGATTTTCTGCGTCGAGCAAGACGCTCGACGCCAGACCCATGACGCGGGCCACCTTGTCATCGGGCACACCTGCAGACATCAGCTCGCGTCTGGATGCATTGGCCCGGTCTGCGGAGAGCTCCCAGTTGCTGTAGCCTCGTACACCGCTGGCGTAGGGCGTCTGGTCGGTATGCCCGTCGATGCTGAGTTTGTTGTCAACATCCACCAGCGCCAGCCCTATCTGTTGCAGGATGTCACGCATATACGGTTTGACGCTGGCGCTGCCGCTGTCAAACATGGGTCGTTTCTGATCATCCACGATCTGGATTTGCAGGCCATCGGGGGTGATGGTCAGCCTGATCTGGTCGCTGAACTCCGCCAGCTTGGGGTTGCTGGAAATCATGGCGCTGATCTTGGCGCTCAATTGCGCCATCTGTTGTGCATCTTTTCGGGCGCGCGATACCCGGTCCTGCTCACCGGAGAGTTTGCGTGCCGCAGGACTGGCACCGTCACCTCGTTTGGACTGGCCGGAGGTTTGTGTCAGATCGTTGCCTCCGGCGTTGATCACACTTTGGCTGGCCCCGGCGCCCGGGCCACCTTCCATGGCGACTTTCAAGGGGGATGAAAAGTAGTCTGAAAGGCCTTTCTTGTCTCCTTCTGATGTGCTGCCCAGCAGCCACATCAGCAGAAAGAACGCCATCATGGCGGTCACAAAGTCGGCGTAGGCGATCTTCCAGGCGCCGCCATGGGCGACATGGCCGGCCTTTTTCACCCGTTTGATGATGATCGGCTGGAGTTTCTTGGCGTCGGTTGCCATGCTGGTGACTCAGATGTTTATTTCTTTTTGACAAAGGCTTCCAGCTCGACAAACGAGGGGCGCTCCGTCGAGAACAGCACTTTGCGGCCAAATTCGATGGCTGTAGCGGGGTTGTAGCCCTGCATGCTGGCCAGCAGCGTCGTCTTGATGCATTGGAATTCTTTGCCAGCTTCCTCCACTTTTTGCTCCAGCAGGCCTGCCAGGGGCTCAGCAAACGCATACGCCAGCAAAATACCCAGGAACGTGCCCACCAGCGCCGATGCAATCATGCCGCCCAGCACAGCCGGTGGTTGCCCCACCGAACCCATGGTGTTCACCACCCCGAGCACAGCGGCCACGATACCAAACGCGGGCAAGCCGCCTGCCACGCGTTGCAGCGCCGCCACTGCGGCATGTTCTTCGGCGTGGTGTGTGTCGATTTCGCTGTCCATCAGCGACTCGATCTCATGGGCGTTGAGGTTGCCCGAGACCATCATGCGCAAGTAGTCGGTGATGAACTCCACCACATGGTGGTCACTACCTACCGCACCATGTTTTTTGAAGATTTCAGAGGAATGCGGGTCTTCGACATCTTTTTCAATGGCCATCAGGCCTTCCTTGCGGGCCTTTTGCAAGATGTCGTACAGCAAGGCCAGCAGGTCCATGTAGCGTGCTTTTGTGTACTTGCTGCCTTTGAAGCAGGTACCCAGACCCTTGATGCTGGACTTGATGACCTTCATCTGGTTGTTGGCCACAAAGGCGCCCAAGGTGGCGCCACCAATGGTGATCAACTCAAACGGCAGAGCCTTCAGGACCACCATGATGTTGCCGCCGTGAAAGATGTACACGCCAAAGACGCACACCATCACGATCAGCCAACCAACAATAACGAACATAGGCGGGTTACTTAAAAGAGGGGCGATTGTTAGGGAAGTGGGGTCGCACGCTTGGCGCGCCCTGCGTCTCTATCATATCGTCCCGCTTTCAGGCGACTTGAGCTATATAAAAAAATAGCCCATAGCCCTTATCGGGTATGGGCTATTTGCTATCTTAATAGTAGCATATTTAGTGCAGCAGTATGCCGCCGCCTGCGGAGCCTTTGCCTGCACGTGCTGGCGGTGTGCACAGGCCGCATTCAAAGTGGCGCGAATTCTCGTAGGGCTCACTGACAAAATGTCCGCCGCACTTGCTGCATTTGGTCATGGCCAACATGTGGTTGTCAACAAACTTCACCAGGCGCCAGGCACGGGTGATGCTCAAGAGGGGTTCCACGCCGCAGGTGGCGATTTGCTCACTGTACAGCCGGTAGGCCTTCATGATCGCCTCAATGTCCTCTAAGGCGCTGACTTTGTTGAGGTATTCATAGGTGTTCAGAAACAGTGAGGCGTGGATGTTGGGTTGCCAGGTCAGGAACCAGTCGGTAGAAAACGGCAATTGGCCCTTGGAAGGCGACTTGCCGGCCACCTCTTTGTACAGGCGCAGCAGCCGCTCGTAGGAGAGGTTGGTTTCGCTCTCTAACACCTGCAGACGGGCGCCCAGTTGGATCAACGCCACAGCGCGTTCCACCTGCTTGGAGTCGTTCAGAACACTTTTGGTTGATGTGGTGGCCATGGTGCGACTCCTTACAGGGCTTCGGCAAAACGGCCGGCCATCAGGATGCTGGCATGTAACTTGGTGGTGGCATCGTTGTCGACCTTGGCGGCAGTGTGGTTGGTCAACAGGTTCCAGACCATGTCGTCATCCACGCGGAAGCGGCACAGCAGCATCGGGCTCGACGCAATCTTCAGAATTTGCGCGGGTGACAGCATCGCAATCATGTCGGCCGATTCTTCCGAGATGCCCAAGCGGAACAGTGCCTCGGCCTTGTCGCGGCGAATCACGTTTTGGGCCAGCATCAGATAGGTGAGGTTTGCATCACGGATTTCCCGGGAGAGTTGGTCGTCGTTCATGGTCGGCTCCAGAAAAATAGGTCAATCAATTGGATGGTGTTTGCGGCCTAATTGCCGTGTTCATAACCTTGGGTCCGATTCTGGAAGCCCGGTCCAAAAACTTGAATCAGTGTTTGGATGTTGCGGGTGTCGTCGTTTTGATGGCATTGCGTAAGGCAAATTCCTACACAGGGATGGCGCAATGCGTGTGCTATGACAACTTGTTGCGAAAAGGTGTTTGTGGCTGCTTGTCAAACTGAAGCCGGAAATCAGCTCAATTGCCAGGTTACGTGCAGGGGGTTCAGTTTTATAGTCGGGGCTCTTTATGAAATGGGGTGGTGATTACCATGAAAGCAGTCATTCTTGCCGGGGGGTTGGGCACACGCATTTCTGAGGAAACCCACCTCAAACCCAAGCCAATGATTGAGATTGGTGGCAAGCCTATCCTGTGGCACATTCTTAAAAGCTATTCAGCTCACGGCGTCAATGAGTTCATCATTTGTTGCGGCTACAAGGGCTACGTCATCAAAGAGTACTTTGCCAACTACTTTCTTCACATGTCGGATGTTACTTTTGACATGGCATCCAACCGCATGGAGGTGCATGAACGCCACGCTGAGCCTTGGCGAGTGACGCTTGTGGACACCGGCGAGGACACGCAAACAGGCGGACGTCTCAAGCGGGTCGCGCCGTACCTCAAGGACGAAAAATCCTTCTGTTTTACCTATGGCGACGGTGTGTCGGATGTCGACATTCGAGCCAGCATCGAATTTCACCAAACCCATGGCAAGCTGGCCACGGTGACTGCGGTGCAGCCTCCAGGTCGTTTTGGTACGCTGCAGCTGGAAGCTGACCAGGTTTGTGCTTTTGCTGAAAAGCCGCGAGGGGATGGCGGGTTGATCAACGGCGGCTATTTTGTGTTGTCGCCCAAGGTGTTGGACCTGATTGAGGGTGACGCTGTGTCCTGGGAGGGCGTTCCGCTAGAAACATTAACTCAGCAAAGCCAGCTCATGGCTTTTGAACATCAGGGCTTTTGGCAGCCTATGGACACCTTGCGCGAGATGACCCTGCTTGAAGAGCTGTGGCATTCCGGTAAAGCCCCCTGGAAGGTTTGGTGATGTCGCCACAGATGTCGTTCTGGCAAGGTAAGCGCGTTGTGCTGACCGGTCACACCGGCTTCAAGGGCGGTTGGCTGGCGCTGTGGCTGCAACGCCTCGGTGCCCATGTCACCGGTATTGCCTTGCCGCCGCAAACCCAGCCCAATCTGTTTGAAGCAGCGTGTGTCGCCCAAGGCATGACCAGCCACTTTTGCGATATCCGCGATGCGCAACAGTTGGCCGCGATAGTTCAATGCGCCGCCCCAGAGATCGTGTTCCACTTGGCCGCGCAACCCTTGGTGCGCGCCAGCTATGGTGACCCACTCCACACGTTTGCTACCAACGTGATGGGTACGGCCCATCTGCTGGACGCCTTGCGTCACCAAGCCAGCGTACGCGTGGCCGTGATGGTGACAACCGATAAGGTCTATCTCAACCGTGAGCAGCCCTATCCCTATCGTGAAGACGACACCTTGGGTGGCCACGACCCTTACAGCGCCAGCAAAGCTGCCAGCGAGTTGGTGATTGCCAGCTACCGAGATGCCTTTTTGGCGCAGCAGGGCGTGGCGGTAGCCAGTGCCCGTGCTGGCAATGTGATTGGTGGCGGGGACTGGTCTGAAGACCGGCTTATTCCTGATGCCGTGCGCGCTTGGCAGGCAGGGCTACCGCTTGATATACGCAACCCGCAAGCCGTTCGGCCTTGGCAGCATGTGCTGGAGCCGCTGGCGGGCTACTTGCGACTCGCGCAAGTACTTTGGGCGAGCCCCACGCTGGCCGGGGCCTACAATTTTGGCCCCGCAACGGCTGAGGCTGCCACAGTTGAAAAAGTAATGAAAATGGCATCTGGCCCTTGTCGAAATAGCATAAGTTGCCATAAAAAATATAGCAATGAGCCGCACGAAGCTGCATGGCTAGCGCTGGAAACGGCGAAGGCGCGCACCCTGTTAGGTCTGCAGCCGCGCTGGACGCTGTCCCAAACTGTAGAGCGCACCATGGCCTGGTACCAGGCCCAACATGCTGGAGCCGATGCGCTTGCGCTGTGCTGGTCGGACATGGATGCATACGAGGCAAACACATGAATAAAAATGAGATTCGCGCAGCCATTGCCGATCTGGTCGATCAATATGCGGCACTGGCGCTGGCCCCCGTGCCCTTCCTGCCTGGCCTGATCGCCGTGCCGCCCTCCGGTAAGCTGATTGACGCGGCAGAGCTGAAAAATATGGTGGACGCGTCGCTTGATGGCTGGCTCACCACCGGTCGCTTTAACGCGGAATTCGAAAAGGAACTTGCCAACTTTATTGGCGTCAAGCACTTGATAACCGTCAACTCGGGTTCATCAGCCAACTTGGTGGCGTTCAATACGCTCACTTCCCCGAAACTTGGTGACCGGGCCATCAAAAAGGGTGATGAGGTTATCGGGGTGGCGGCGGGATTTCCAACCACCGTGAACCCCATTCTTCAGTTTGGTGCTGTGCCTGTATTCGTGGATGTGGACCGCCTGACCCATAACGTCGACGCCAGCAAGATAGAGGCGGCCATTGGCCCGAAAACAAAGGCCATCATGCTGGCGCACTCGCTGGGCAATCCGTTCAATCTGGATGTGGTCACTGCCCTGTGCAAAAAATACCAGCTGTGGCTGGTGGAGGACTGTTGCGACGCATTGGGCAGCACCTATCGTGGGCAAATGGTAGGCACCTTTGGCGACATCGCCACACTGAGTTTTTACCCGGCCCATCACATCACGATGGGAGAGGGTGGGGCGGTATTCACCAACCACGACGAACTCAAATCCATCGCCGAGAGTTTTCGAGACTGGGGGCGGGACTGTTATTGCCAGCCCGGTAAAGACAACACGTGTGGCAAACGCTTTTGTCAGCAATTGGGCGACCTGCCCTACGGCTACGACCACAAATACACCTATAGTCACCTGGGCTATAACCTCAAGATTACCGACATGCAGGCTGCGTGCGGTTTGGCGCAGTTGGGCAAAGCCCAGCAGTTCATCGCGGCCCGTAAAGAGAACTTTGTTTTTTTGAACGAGCGCCTTCGGTCGTGTGAAGAGTTTTTGGATTTGCCAGTCGCCACCGAGCATTCCGACCCATCGTGGTTCGGGTTTCCGATCACGCTCAAGGACAGTTGCCCAGTTTCCAGATTGGACCTGTTGACCTATTTGGATCAGAACAAAGTAGGAAGTCGTCTTCTTTTTGCCGGGAATCTGACGCGACAACCTTATATGCGTGGGGTCGACTACCGCGTAAGCGGTGATTTGATAAATACTGACAGAGTCATGGCCAACACCTTTTGGATTGGTGTGCAGCCTGCGCTTTCAGCTGACATGTTGGAGTTTTCTGCCAACAAAATTGAGAGCTATCTGGGGCTGAGTTTTTGAGTCGCTGATCGCCAGCGGCTCATCATTGCTGTTAGTGCTGGTCAAGCACAGTAAGGCCGTTCCACCAGTATTCGGCACTCGCGTTCAGGTGCGCACGCCGGTTAAAAGTCAGGTTATAGCCATACGCTTCAAAGTGATAAGCGATAGAAGGCTTCTCGCCCGCAAGTCCGCCCAACCAGAGCATTGGCGGATAGCCGTCTTTGCGAATTAGTAACTCGGGCGTACCCACCAGCGCGGCGCAGGTGTCGAATCCACCGGATAGCAGAAAGTGCTCAGGAAGTGTGCTGAGTTGCTCGACGCTTGCAGGAATGGAGTATTCAGTCAGGCTCGGAAAATACATGCCCACAACATCGCTCTTGGACATCGCGTTGATCAAGCACTCATGGCGCGAGCCTTGAAGCACGGAGAGTTTGCCGGCCAAGCCGGTTACGGCATGGTTGGTAAATCGGTAGGCCGGGAATTTGGATTCGTAGGCCTGTGCCACCGCAGGTAAAAATTTTTCTTCAAGCAGCGTACCAATCTCAGTGACCATCGTGCGTGGAATGATAAAGGGAACACCCACCCCGTTGAGTATGTTGCGGGTGACGGGGCTGTCCTGCAGTCGCTGCGTAATGCCGGCTATGGCATCGCAAAATTCTTGTTCACTGATGTCTAGACCGGGGCCTAAGTGTCGCCGCATGCGTGCATAGGCTTCCCTGTGATTGGCCTGTGGCATATCGCATAGAAAGTAACGGCGGCTTTTTTCCTGCACAGGCTGTGATGTAGCGGGAATGCAGCGGCCGAACTCGTCAAAAAGGTCTGCAGTTGAAGTTGCCAATGTCATCGTGTTCATGGGGTTTCCAGTCAGGGAAATGAGGCCGGCTCGCCTTAGCGATCAGACAGGCTATCGTTGTCCGAGAAGCCTTGCCCCCAAGGTAGAGGCAGGTGTTTTACGCCTGCCGTTTTATCTGTGTGAATCTTGATAAATTGTGGATCTTCGCCAATCAGGCAGTCAGGTCGGTGTGGTCCAAGCCAGGGATTACGCATACCTCGTGCGAGGATTTCCTTAAGCGGTGTCTGGCGAAGATTGCCCAGCGAAAAATCGATGTACGGGCAGGGGGTAATCTCAGCCGTCGAGGTGATGGTAATGATGCCTTTAACAGTAATGCACCCTTTGAATGATCCGTAGGAGGGTGTCATGTGTGTGAACACAGGGTATTCTTTTTCCATCTCTCGAACGAGATCTGCATCTTCCTTCTCGATCACGAACTCAGGGTGGTCCGTGCACGAACCCGTCGGTTTGGCATAAGACACATAAAGTCCAACGCCCTTTTTCTTGGCGAACTCGCACATGTCCCGAAACTCTTGAGTCTTGGCGCGCCCGCGCACCAAGACTGTAGAAAGCAAAAGGTTGAGTCCCGCTTCCTGGGAGGCATCAATCGCGCGAATAACGCGCTTGTAAGAACCTGGTTTGTTGCGGAATGCGTCGTGGTCGGCTTCAATAAAACTGTCGAGCGACAACTGCACCTTTTCGACTCCAATGGACTTCAGGTGTTTGGCGCGTGCCAAGTCAAGAAACCATCCGTTGGTGTCGGTAATTATGTAGTGTTTCTCTGGGTCAATCGCCTCCACCACCGCGTCAAAGTCCTTCATCACCAGCGGCTCACCCCCAGTAATGACAAATCGTGCGAGGCCCAATTCGTCGGCCTCTTTGGACATTCTCTGAATGTCTTCAATGCTGATTTTTTGACGTTCATCGACAATCTGAAACACCTTTTTCAAATGGCGGTCCATGTAGTACTCTGCCGAGCAATGCGTGCAGGTGAAATTGCAGAGGTAACTTTTTTCCAGCCGGATGATCGGACTGATTTCTCCACGTTCTTCCATCTCATGGATGCGTGCAAGTTTGGCCGCCACGTAAGGCTTACGTATGGCCAATTCATTGCGTTTAGCTGCTTCGTCGTTGGACAGGCCAGGAGCCATCAATAGCGCAGTAGTCATTGTTTAATCCCTTGCTAGCGGAGGAGGTTTGGGAGCATTATTTGCGAATGTCCATTCGTCAAGCGCCTGATAAAGGGGCTGCCTATAACTCAATTGTTTGCTTTTGAAGCGAAAAGTGCGGTTCTATCAATGGCCTGCTCCAACGACGTCCAGACATCCAACCCCAGTGCTTTGCGAGCGCGGGAAATGTCTGGTACATAGCGGTGTACAGATATTCCTGATGTGGATTGAGCCAAGACCCGGACCTCCTTTTTGGGAGCGACGCGTGAACCTACAAGCCTCGCCAGATCGCCAATACTGATTGCTTGATCAGAGCCAACGTTGTAAGCCAGTCCGGCTTGTCCGGCCAAAAGTAGGGTTATTAGCCACACTACAAGGTCACCGGTGAACAGATAGGACCGCACGGGCGTCCCATCACCGGCCACGGTGATCGAGTCATTCCACAATGCATCCCTGACAAAGTTTCCAAGTGCGTAATGCATATCGAGGGGCAAATAGGGCCCCGCGAAGGTAAAGCAGCGTGCTGTACTGATCGAGATGCCGTAGCGTTGCCCATAGCAAGCGGTCAAAAACTCAGCAGAACGTTTGGCGTGCCCCATCGCTGCGGTCATGTTGTCCAACGACGGTGCTGAATCATGGTTTTCGACATATTTTTGTTGTCCGACCGCCATGGGGCCATATAACGAGCCCGATCCCAACATCAGGAAACGCGGAACTTTGCGGGCGACGGCGAACTCCAGCGTTCGCCTTGTTCCATCAAAAGTGGTTTCAAACTTGGTGAGCGGGTCTTCAAGTTGGTGGTAGGTCGCCCCGGCTGACGTGGCGGCGCCGTGAATAACATGCGTAAATGTTCCCTGTGGATAGCTGAAGTCACGCACGTCGCCCAAATGAAACTGGATGCAGCTGGTGCGCGCCAATTCTGGCGCAGTGCGCAGGAAGGCTTCCGGTGATCGTGTCAGTACGGTGGCGTTTAGGTTGAGGCCATGCAACTCATTTGCCCGGACCAGAGTTTCGAGCAACCAGCGCCCGATATAGCCGGTCCCACCGGTAATGAACAGCTGAGCGTTGCGCAAGTATGACCATTGTTTGCCCAGCCGGGCGATGGAGGCGTCGACGTCGCTGAGAAATACGTCTCGAGCGGTAACACTGCCATGGGTAGTCGTTGAAAAGCGCATCATGTTCAGGCAGCAATCGCTACAGGCCGCGTATCAATCGCCCTGCGATACATCTCATGAACAGAAATGATGTCTGCCGGGCAGCCCTTGTGCCAAGCCCAGTCCCCATTGCGCGGTGCGTCGCGCACCCATTGATGCTTCGGATCCGGGGCTGAACTGAGTTGACAAGCGAACAGCATGGAAATGAAGTGGCCTCGAACATCGCGTGTCGGATTCACAGTCTGTTGAATCGAGATGGGCTCTTGTGCAAAGGTGACGGTTGCGCCCAATTCGGCTGCGGCTACCGCAGCAATTCGATCTTCCCAGCGTTCCTTGAATCGGATGATGCCGCCTGGTACATGCCAGCCAGGCCCGTAAAAGTCGTCATGTCGCCAAGTCAAGAGGGTCCGACCCTGCGTGTCTTGCACCAGTAGATCGACGTTAATGAGAGGTGTCAGACTGCTGATCAGGTGAAACACTTCTAGCGGTAATCCTTTGGATGCACCCGTTTTTGCCTTTTCCAGCGACGCGATTTGGTGTTGCTCCATCACGCAATTCCTGAACCCGTTATAACGGTTTCTATTCCGTTGTTACGCACCACGGCCACGGTAAAGCGGTTGCCATGACGCTCCTTTAGGGTTCGTATCACCTCGTTCGAATAACTGGCAGCCAGCACAATAATGGCTTGTACGCCATCGCTATCCAGTGCATCCGGGGCGACGATTGGGATGTGTGTTACAGGGGTGAATCGCCCCTGCTTAAAAGGTGCAGAGTCCACCACAAACCGGATGTGCAATGCGATATCCATGAGGCTCAACAGTGCCAGCGATTGATGGCCAGCACCCCAGATGGCAACTCTCTGGGCTTCAAACTGGGACAGAAATGTATGAAAGGAATGCTTCAGGGCCAACTGGCTGGTGTGCAGCGCAGACAAATCGACCGGGACACGCTTACGAACGGTGGCGGACAAAACATAGTTGTTCCAAACCGGCTCACACGCCAGTGTGTCGAACCCATTCGCCTCTAACAGGTTAATGAGAGACTTGCGCGTGAAGTAGTAGAGATGGTCGGGAATGAACTCTGCAAACAGTCGGCCTTCGATGATCATATCTAGATTGGGGACTTCCACGAGTCCCACTGCGCCATCATTGAGCTGTGCAGCAATCGCTCGCAAGGTCATGTGTGCTGGCGGTATATGTTCCAAAAAGTTGAGGATTACAAAGGCGTCGAAAGGTCCGTGTTGCGCCTTGGAGGCCTGATCGTCAAGAAAAAGCTGTTCTACTTTCAGACCTCGTGAAAGGCATACCTGCACAGACTCGGGTTTATGCTCGATGCCGTAAGCATCAGCGCCGGCGTGGCCTAACACGGTGAGGTACTCCCCCTGGCCACACCCAACTTCCAGCACCTTGCGCCCCATAAGTTGGTGCTCAACCAGCCAATCGCCAAATTGCTTATGTCTGAATTGACGCATCTCTGCTGATATGCCTGCGGCACGGATGACGTCCCGCCAATAAGGTACCGGTGGAGCATTGAGCTGAACCAGGCCACAACCGGTGCATTGAAAGAGGTGCAACTGCCCGCCTTTGTCGTGCGGCAGTTGCTCTTGTGTAGGTAAGCCCTGAGCCGCTGCGGGCATGTTGTATTGACTTAGCAATGGCCGGGCGAAGAGTGCTTGGCCGCAGACGCCGCAGATTTCTCGTTTGAAGTCGGACTGTTTTGAATCAACCATAGCTTCTGCTGCAGTCAGGGGCTGGGCCGCGGCGCGTTGAGCGAGGCGGGTAGCAATGGCAAAAGCATCTCGGCCAGCAACTGATCCAATGGCAAGAGTGGACTCATGTCTTCCAGTGGCATGGAGACGATAGATCCGTCCGCGCCGATGATGGCCGCACACTTTGGTGCGAGTCCTTCCTCTGCTATGAGTTGTACGTCAACGATGCACGGTCGGGGTAGCTTCTGTGCATCGCTGAGTTGGGATTCGAGCTGTGCACAGTCGCTAATTGACATGTAAGCGAGCCCGTAGGTATCGGCGATTTTTTTCAGATCAGGCATCACCAAACCTGAGTCGGGGCCGCTGGCAATGTAGCGACCTTCGAAGTAATTGCGCTGGGTATTGCGAATGGACGCATATCCATTGTTGTTCATGATGAAGAGACAAATCGGCAATTTTTGACTCGCCAACGTAGAAAGCTCCTGCAAATTGAGCTGTAGGCTACCGTCTGACTCCACTGCCAGCATGGGTTGGCTCGCATTGCCCAGGCATGCGCCAATGGCGGTAGGCAGGCCATAGCCCATAGCACCTAAGCCGGAGGTGAGAAACGTTCGTTGGCCGATCTTGTTTTGAAAGCCCGCATAGAAGAATTCCACTGCGAGCCCAGAACTGCCAGTAGCAATCAGTGTGTTTTCCGGTGCCACATGCGAGAGTGCGTCTACAAAGTGGGCGTGGCTGATAGGGCCGCTGTCGCCAAATACGCGCCCTTCGTTTTGGCTATAGCGTTGTTTCCAACTAACGCAACGAGCTTGCCACTCGGCATAAGGTTCGCCGGATGTTGGCGTTACTTGCGACTGCAGTCCCTGAATGAACTGGCGGGCATCCATTTGCAGGCGATGGTCGATGTCCATGTCCAGCTTGTCGAGTTCATTGCGATCGACATCCACCACGACCTTGCGGGCGGCACGTGCGAAGCCGCGCGGGTTATAGGCCGTAACGATGTTGTCAAGTCGACAGCCAATAGCGATCATCAAGTCGCAGTTTTGCACCGCAAAATTCGCTGCCCGCGCAGCAACCACCCCC
The DNA here is from genome assembly GCF_018619435.1 of Rhodoferax sp. U11-2br. GTDB lineage: Bacteria > Pseudomonadota > Gammaproteobacteria > Burkholderiales > Burkholderiaceae_C > Rhodoferax. The sequence goes on from NZ_JAHFZF010000017.1 coordinate 40,972, forward strand.
GGGCGGCCGATGTTGAGCGGGTGGTCCCATGGCAATAAGTCCAAAGCGTTCCAGGTCAACACGGTAGGGGTGCCCAGGGTCTCTACCAACTGCTGAAAGGCCTGTGCTGCGCCGGCCAGACGCACACCATGTCCAGCCACAATCAGTGGCCGTTTTGCATTGGCAACAAGAGCGAGCACTGCAGAGAGGTCCGGGGCCGGCTTAACGTTGTCAGCCGCGGGTGGCGCCCATCCTGGAAGTGATTCGGGGTCAATGGGGGCCGCTTGCACATCCAGCGGAATATCCAGCCAGACGGGCCCTGGGCGCCCGCTTTGCATGAGGTATAACGCTTGCTCCAGATGCTGACGAATGCTCTGAGGGTCAATTACCGTGGCAGCGTATTTGGTGATCGAATGAACGATGGGGACAATGTCTACTTCCTGTACTCCACTTTGGCGCAAGGGGCGGCCGTTTAAGCGATCTGAACGCTTGGCTTGCCCGGAAATTACCAGTAATGGAATGGAGTCAATCCAGGCGCCCGCTACCGGGGTAATGGCATTCGTCGCTCCTGGGCCTGTGGTGACCATCGCCACACCAAATCGCGCATAGTCAGGGTTGCCGGTGCGCCCACTGGCTTCCGCGGCAATGGCGCAGGCTTGTTCGTGGTGGCAAGGCACTGCTTTCAGACGCGGTTCGCAAGCGACGGCATCGTTAAGGTACATAGCGCCGCCGCCGGGAAGCATAAAAATATGTTGAACGCCAACTTGCGCCAACCGCTGCATCATCCAATCCGCTACGCGTAAAGTCATGGGTTACATCCAGTAAGACAGCCAGGTTTTGCGGTTGACATTTAGTGCAATCGCCGGATCGGTGTAATAAGAGTCCGCCTTATCATGGGTGGAAGAAATTTCTTCAAAAACTACACCTTCGTCAGTGCGAAACGCATGACGCACTCCGCGATTGACGGTGATCACGTCGCCCGCTCGGGCCTGCAGTTCTTTGCCATCAAGCCAAATGTCCAAAGCGCCATGGAGCACCACAAAAGTCTCTTCTTTTTCTAAGTGGTATTGCTCCGGGTGGCTCTGTCCAGGAAGCATAACCAGCAGCTTCTTGCAATATTCACGGTTCACCACCGTGACCATGGTCAGCCCAACTTCATCGAAACGCCCCAAACCGTAGTGGTGTGAAATTTCAAGATCAGACTTTCCCGGGACCACGACGTTGCCAGCTTTGAGTAGCCTCTTTACTCCATCCACAATTGTCAGAATCTGCCCACGTAATTGCGACTCTGTGATGTCAGCGATATGCACCGGCTGTCCCGCTGCAATCGGATTGGTAGTGACGTAGCGGCTATATTTTGACCACTGGTTGGCTGTCAACTGGCCATCCACTGGAGGAAACGCAAACTCGACCATGTTGTGGGTGATCGTTGTGCCGGCAGGAATCTCGCACGTGGCAAAGACGCCTCGGCGCAACGAGTTCAATCCTGCACGTTCCGACTGCGATGGGGTGTAGCGCGTCGAGTCGCCACACATGGACATCGCACGACGTGCCGACTCCAGCCATGCAGTGATTTGCGGAGGTGTGGCGGAGTACGCGTTCGCTGCGTATTTTTCAGTGGGCAACACAACATGTTTTTCAAACACCTGCGCACCCTTCGCCACGGCAACACACACCGCAGCCGTGTTATCCGGCGCCTCGTGCGTCGAATAACCAACGCGGCATTGAGGATAACGGCCACGCAAAATTTCGATTTGCCCGATCTGTAGAGATGCATCGGGCGTCGGATACTCCGCTACACAGTGCATCAGCGTGAGGTCTTTGTCCCGATGTAGGAAAAAGCTGACCACTTTATCAATCTCATCGAGCGTTGCGCCAGCGGTTGATGCAATGATCGGTTTGTTGGTCTGGGCGATGCGCTCAAGTAATGGCCAGTCCGTTAAAGAACAGCTGGCGATCTTAATCGTGTGAATGCCATGTGCTTCAATCTGCCCCACCGAATTCTCATCAAAAGGCGTGCACACCGTGGTGAACCCCTGGGTAGACATTTCAGCAACCAGCGTTGCAAAAGCGTCCGCCGTCAGCCTAGTTTCTTCAAACCGCTTAACGTACTTGATGTCATCTCGCCCTCTGGCCGAGGTGTGGATGAATGTATCTAAATCCCGGTATTGGAGCTTGAAGGCAAATGTGAAGTTTCCCTCAAACCCATCACAGGCCTGGCGCATCGCCCTGATCGTGGCAATTCCATGGGGGACATCTCCCATGTGATTGTTGGCCATTTCAAAGACTATCAGTGGCTTGGTCATTATTCAACTCCGGTTGCATTCTGCGATTTTGACAGACCAACGGACGACTAGTCATCAAAGATGCTGTTGTTTTTGGGGGCTTAATTGGCCTCTGTTGGTGCTGAAGAACAGTTGCCTCGATAACCTCTGCAGAGGGGTATCAATATTCAAGTGTCAGCTCGTTGTTGCAAACTAAATCTGTGCAACCGCATTGGTAGGCATTGAAAAATACTCAACGTATTTTTTCCAGAACGGCGATTCTGCATGTTCAAAGTAGGCTGCCATATGTTCATGAAATGACTGTGTATCATCCATGGCTTGGTAGCACTGAGCTGCAAAATAATGTGCGAAAGCATGATCCGGTTTAATTCGAATGACGTTCTTGAAGGCTTTCAGTGCTATGGAATATTCACCTAATCTGACATCCATGTTGTGCACAAAATTTAGCTCCAGATTCATCAGGTATTGCATGTCCTGAATGTATTCGGCTGTGAAATCTTCGGTTTCAATCGAAGCTTTGCGAAAATCAGAGCCGAAAGTGTCCACCTTGATGTAGTTTTTCTTTTTAGCCAGTGCATGCATATCGCTTCCAACGATAGGGCTTGCACAGGCAATATTGAACCAATTGGTATGTATCTTCCGCAGATTGATACGGGCTTCTTCGATATCTGCTTTTGTTTCACCTGGCATGCCGATGAGAATATTGGTGTTTGTGTAGATACCTAATTCTCGGCAGTCTTTTGCCACCCTCTCTGAAATGCGGAATTTCAACGGCTTATGCATTTGCTCTTTGAGCACTTTCTCACTTCCTGACTCAACAGGAAGTACAAGATGTCTGACTCCAGCTGCATAAAACGCTTCAAGCATAGGGCGATCAAGTGCATACAGCGTCAACCCATTTTGAAATAACGCCTCCAGTTTCAGCTCTCCGACGATTTGAAGTATCTCGTAAACCCGATCCTTATCGCTCATTAAATGATCGTCCTGGAATACAACTGTAGTCGCCCCAAAGTCGTATTTCAGGCGGCTCATATCCTCACGGACACGCTCTATTGAATGGAATCGCATCTTTCGTCCGTGCGTTCTGTGTGACGCGCAGAACGTGCACAAATAGGGACAACCTCGCGATGTCATGATGTGGAACCCACGCTGGTTCTCGACACTGTGAAAGCTACTGGTCACAGGGTTGGTTGAGTGCTTTTCAATGTTGCAAAGGTTGTAATCAAAAAATGGGATCTCGTCTAACGCATCGATAAAATCATGTGCAGGGACGAAGAGCGCTGCATCCGTTGCTACTTTTTCTCTTGTAATCCATGAGCTGGACTTCCTCATGTAAGAGTGGTAGTCGCTAGACTGCATAAGACCTAAAAGTGGCCTTTCACCTTCACCGAAGCACAGACCATCGAAGAAAGTGCAATCCAGATCATTGAATATGTGCTCGTAACTGTTTGTGGGTATATTCCCACCTCCAATGACCAGTGCATTGGGAAATAAATTTCGAGCGGCACGCCCACAATCCATGAAGTTAAAAAATGAGGGGCTGAAAAGAGACGAAACGCCTACTACGTCAGGTTCGAAGCCAGATTTGATGATCAGATCTACGCAACAGTCATAGAAGTTGTCATACGGAAAGTCGTCAAGGAGGTTGATCTCCGTGTTCAGATCCAATAACTGAACCTCTACATCGACAAACTTCTTGAGAAAGGCGCTCATAGAAATTGGCCCTAGCGGAAGATCAGTCGACAGGCTGTTATAGTATTTCCCGTTCTTTTTCTTAAATGAACGTGAGTTATGTTCCGGACTTAAGAATGATTCAAAAGTGATGTGCATTGGCACAATAAAAAGAAGTTTTTTCATCGCTTGTCCAATCGATAGCGGTTCATTCAGTGCCGTTTGCATAGAAAAATATGCTACGGAGCGTCTTTTTAAAAGCTTTATTTTGATCGGCGTGGAAATCCCACGCACCTAAAAAATAGCAGTGAATATATAAATTCTATTTATAGGCGCTGTGTCATGTCGATGAAGTCATGAAGCTGTCGTTTGAACGCATCCTCAGTGGAAAAATGGGCATGTAATACATCGCCAATTTTTCCATTTGGATCAATGTACCTGACATCGCATCCACAAATTTTGGCCTCATGAATGAGGATCGTAAACTCGTCATACGTGTATAAGGTTTCAACGCTTCGCAAAAAGTCAGCTACTTGCCTACGTGTGCTTGGAAATGATCCTGTTATATAGTCACAGTCCTTGGGGTGGACCTTCAGGTCACGTCTCTTGCCAACATAAATGGCATTTCTTGTTTTTGGCGTGTTGTCTTTGTAAAAGAAAGATTCAGTCGTTGGCAGTTGAAGCATTGCCCCTCCTGAATATGGCGTTAGTTCTGGGTTGTATGCAACTAGTAATTCATGAGGCGCGTAGGTTTTGTCGCCGCCAATTTTCCCCGGGTAGTTCATGATGTATCGAACCACGCGCCTAACCTTCAGGGGGTTTCCATGAATTACTTCTGGGTAAATGACTATGTCGTCCTCGAACTGATTATCTGCATAACCATTAGTGGCGGCTATCACGAGGGCATCATACCCAGCAAGAATAAGCCATTTTTGCAGCTCGAAACAGACCCTGATCCCAGCGCTGTTATGCCTGTACAGAGGCGCATAGATGATATATCTACGTCCACTGCTTCTCGGTGCGATTAAGTAGCTGAGATCCGCAATCGAGCTTGGTTTGGGATCAGGCCATGGTGGCGCTGGTGGTAATCCCAACTCTTCGATGCTGTATGACGAGGGTTTAGACTCTGGATTAAGGTGGTGTTCCAACGCACTCACGCTATCTGCCGCCATCTTCTCCGCCATTGCCGTGCTGAGACCGAATTTCTGGCCCCATTCAATAGCAGATGCTGCGGTATCAATTGCGCCCGAGCTGAGCAGCGCTTCAATGTAGGCAACCCAATGAGACTCCTCTTGCGGGTCGCTTTGCACGGCTGTTTCAAAGCGCGGCAATGCCAGTGCGGCACCATTTAACTTGAGCTCGACTCTCCCAAGGCGGAAGTTAACAGTCGCGTTGAGGGGGGCAAGCTTCAAAACTTCTTGGTACAGACATGCCGCAGCGACGAGATTGTCAGAAGCTTCATTGTTTTTAGCTAGCTGAATCAGGTTCTGCGCAAGTGCGCTGTTATCTTGCTCCGACTGTTGTGTTGCCGACGCCAAAGGCACGTAGCAATTTTCAGTTGAGTGCGTGCTGCACCACTGTTGCCAAACATTTTGCAGCAGCGTCTCAAATGCCTGCCCAAATGCTTCCATTTTGCAGAGGTTCGATTGGGTAAATTGTGCACGTAACTGTGCTCGAACGCTGGCAAGACCTCTCGTATTCTGTGCCCACTCACTGGCGCGATCTACAAATTCTTCAATGCTGCGTGCAACAAAACTATCCTGACCCAAATGGTGCATCAAGCTGGCGCTGAAGCGGCTGGCGGGTGTTTCACCAGCGAGGCAAAGGGTGGGTATTCCCATCCATGCCGCATGTGCAGTGGTTGCACCGCCTCCGTGTGGGAAGGTATCCAGACAAATGTCTACCTGCTGGTGCAGCGCTAAATAATCAGCGGTTGCCAAGCGTGGGAAGAACTTGAGTCGGCTCACATTGATGCCGTGTTCTGCAAATGTTGTTGTTATGGTTTGTTGACTTGCGGCTTCAATGCCCGCCAGCACAAGCTGTGAGTTTGGAGCGTTTTGCATGACCATCGACCACAAGGCGATAACCGAATCATTGATCTTGGTGACGCGGTTAAAACTGCCGAAGGTGATATATCCGTTGCGCAGCGCTGGCAATTCATTGACGGGGGGCGCCAATGGGCTCGGTTCAAATACCGCGGCGTTGGGCAGGTACGCCATTTTTTCGACAAATTGCCAATCCAGCTCACCGGGCGGTATCCAATAGGCGTCGCACACGTAGTAGTCCATCGCCTGTAGACCCGTGGTACCCAAATATCCCAGCCAACTCATTTGCACTGGGGCAGGTTTGCGGGCAAAGGTTAGAAGACGGTTCTTGGCCGTATGACCGGAAAGGTCGATCAGTATGTCGATGCCGTCGGCGCGGATATGTTGCGCCAATTGAACATCGGTCAATTGGGCTACGGGGTGCCAGTGCACAAAGTAAGTGCGCATGCGCTGGGTCACAGCATCTTCACGCGTTCCGGAATAGTAGGCGTGAAGGACCAGGCCCTGTCTCTTGCCTACGGCCTCAAATGCAGGTTCCAGGAACTCAGTCAGGGCGTGGTGACAAAAATCTCCCGAGACGAAACCGATCTGCAGCTGGCGTGTGGGGTTTTTGTCGTTCGGGTGAGTTCGCCAGCCTGATCGAAGGGCTGTTTCAAATGCTTCACCGAATGCCAGATGCTCGGCGAATAAGTGTTGAGGCTCAACCAACACATCATGGTTCAGCAAATAGAGAACGTTACTGGCCGCCACAGCGCGTCGTGGCTCATGCGCCATATCTGCGCGATAGTAGCTTGCCTGCGCTTCGGATAGCCTCCCTTGATCTTCAAGGGCATTGCCCAGTTGAATGTGAGCACTGGCATCGCAGGAATCTATTTCCACTGCCCGGCGACAGCACCCTTCGGATTCCTGAAACTGCCCCTGAAGACGTAGCACCATTCCCAGATTGACAGCTGCTTTGCCATAGTTGGGTGCTATATCAAGCGCCTTTCTGAGGTTGGCCTCCGCTTCAGGTAATCGGTTTAGCGCCGAAAGGACTACGCCTAGGTTGACATAGGTCGTCGGATCTTCGGGATGGAGATCGATGTATCGAGTCAGGGGCCCAATAGCGTTGTCAAACCGTTCTTGGGCTTGGTAGACGTATCCGAGAATGCCCCAAGCAAAGCCATCTTGCGGAAAACGGTTAGTCAGTGTTCGCGCCAAAACCTCTGCGGCGGGGTATTGCTGTTGCTCGTACAAGTTGGAAAGCGTATCCAGTTCCTGTTTGGAGGGGGCAGCCGATTCAGGAAGCGCTGAAGTTGGGTGAAGGTCTGGATGTGAATCAAGCGCAATCCGCGCCGGAGGCAAATCGTCGCACCACCGTTGCCACATGATCCTCAGCAGAGCAGCCAAGTTGTCAGCGAATACCGAGTGCTGGCCCAAGGCTGATTGATTAAAGCGATCACGCATTCCTTGTCGAATCACTGCGAGTTCGGTTGTGTGTTCCGCCCAATAGCGACCTTTGGCCAAGTAGTCGTCAATGCTTGTGGCAATGAAGTCGTCTAAGCCTAGGTGGTGCATGGCGCTTGCTCCAAATCGACTGGCCGGACTTTCACCCGCTAACGAGAGGGAAGGAACTCCCATCCATGCCGCATGTGCGGTTGTTGCCCCGCCGCTGTAGGGGAATGTATCCAGGCAAAAGTCAACTTGATGATGCAGTGCCAGATATTCTTGTAGGTTGGAGCGGGGGAAAAAAGTCAGACGATTCGGTTCAATGCCTTCGTCTGAGAATCTGTGAAATAGCTCAAGCTGACTTTCGACGGGGATACCACCAAACACCATTTGGGCATTGGGAACTTCCCGTAGCAACATCGACCACAAAACAATGACGGCTGGATTGAGCTTGTTGGTGCGGTTGAAACTGCCAAAAGTGATGTGACCATTTGTCAGGGCAGGCAGCGCATTGATGTTTGGTGCCAAAGGACTTGGCTGAAAGATGATGGCTGATGGCAGGTACGCGGGCTTCTCGGAAAATTGCCAATCAAGTTCGCCAGGCGTCACCCAGAAGGTGTCGCATAGAAAGTAGTCCATGGCCTGCAATCCGCTGGTTCCCAAATAGCCTAGCCAACTGACCTGAATAGGTGCGGGTTTCCGAGCAAAGGTCAGCAGTCGATTGTGCGCAGTGTGGCCAGACAGGTCGAACAAAATGTCTATGTTGTCGGTGCGAATACGCTCAGCCAACTCATCCTCAGACAAACCAGCCACTGAACGCCAGTTCGCGAAGCTTCCACGCAAACGTTTGGTCGCGGCATCATCATAAATATGCGTGTAGTAAGCAAAGAGTACCAAGTCTTTCTTTTTCTCAAGAAAGGCGAATGTGGGCTCAAGAAAGTTGGTTAAGGCATGGTCATAGAAGTCACCCGAGACAAATCCGATACGTATCGTCCTGTTGGGGTCCTTTGTATTGCTGTGATCTTTCCAGGTGGTGCGCAACGAGGGTTCAAATTGCTGGCCAAAAGCCATGTGCTCAACATGAAGTTGTTGGGGTGTAGTGTGAAGATCTAGACTTAGGCTGTACAGCAGATTGCTCTGCGCCGCAGCCCAATTTGGCTTCAATTGGAGCGCCTTGCGATAGGCATCCTTGGCATCGGTGGCGCGCCCTTGGTCTTTTAATGCGATAGCCAGGTTGTTGTATACCTCGGCCCAATCTGGTTTCAACGCCAGTGCTTGGTGATAGCATGTCAGTGATTCTGTGTACTTTCCTTGCGCGTGGAGCGCATTACCTAGGTTATTGTGCGCAAGCGCCATCTTCGGTTGCAGCTCAATTGCTTGTCTGCAATACATTTCTGCCTCCGGGAACAAGCCCATGGTTTGGAAAATGTTGCCAAGATTGCAATAGGCGTTGGGTTCACTTGGACGCAAACCCACTGCGCGGACGTAACTTCTCACAGCGTCGTCTAACAAACCCTGTTGCTGAAATTCTGCAGCAAGATTGAAATGGGCCTCATAGTCATCAGGTCGCGCTTCTGCCGTCGTCTTGTGAGCCGCCAAAGCTTCGTCAAAACGCCCAAGCTTGTGCAAAATCGACCCTAATAGTTTCCGAGGCAAGCCATGACCAGGAAATCTGCGAATCAACTCTCGTGAAAATGATTCTGCTTCTTCAAGGTTTTGTTGCTCATACAGGCGCCGCAGTGTTCGCAGATCCCATGCTGACGGATCAAGGGTTTCTTTGGGGGGGCTGAGCGTAACGTTTGCGGTGATGGTCTCAACGCTCAAAGCAACTGGGGGCAATCCATTGCACCAGCGTTGCCACATGGTGTACAGCATAGCTTCAAAATTATCGGCAAACTCAGCGTATTGAACCAAGGGTGATACGCTAAAACGAGCCCGCATTCCTTGGCGAATATCAGCTAATTCCGAAGCATGCTCAGCCCAGTAAATGCCTTTGGCCACAAAGTCATCCGCACAGGTGGCGATGAATTCATCCAGACCGAGTTGGTGCAACTCTGCCGCGCCAAACCGACTTGCAGGGGTTTTTCCGGCGAGGCACAACGTGGGGATACCCATCCATGCGGCATGAGCTGTGGTTGCTCCACCACCGAATGGTAAAGTGTCAAGACAAAAATCTACCAGATGGTGCAGGGCCAAATAGTCCGTCTGGACAACTCGACCGAAAAACGTTAAGCGATTCTTTGCGACTCCTTCTCGTTCAAACAGTTTACTAATTCCGTCTTGGTGCTCTGGCGGTATCGCTGCCAAGACCATTTTTGAATTGGGAATATGGTGCAAAAGCTTCGACCATAGACCAATCACGGCATCGTTGATCTTGTTTTGTCGATTAAAGCTGCCAAAGGTGATGTATCCGTTGACCAGCGCGGGAAGCGAATTAACCGGAGGCGAAAGATGATTCGGCTCAAAAACCACGGCCGTTGGCAAATATGCCATCTTTTCAGAAAATTGCCAATCAAGCTCGCCAGGTGGAATCCAAAACGTGTCAGCGACATAGTAGTCCATTGACCTAAGGCCCGTGGTCCCCAAATATCCCAGCCAACTTATCTGAACTGGGGCTGGCTTTTGGGCAAAAGTCTGCAGGCGGTTCAGCACAGTGTGGCCGTTGAGATCTATGAGAATATCAATCTGGTCTTTGCGGATTTGGGTTGCTAATTCGTCGTCGGAGAGATTGCTGACGGTGGTCCAACTGGATAGGTAGTCTTGTAGCCGCCGAGTAACTGCATCTTCGTTTGTGTTGTTGTAGTAAATGTGCAGTGACAGAGTTGCCTTATCTGCCAAGTAGCCGAAAACGGGTTCAAGGTAGTTAGCCAGCGCGTGATCGTAAAGATCGGCCGTAACAAAGCCGATATGTAGGCGCCGCGTCGGCTCTTTGGTATTGTTGTGTGGGAGCCACTTTTTACGTAAGTTGGTTTCCAGTTGTGCACCATACGCCAGATGTTCATCAAACAGTTGCTCAGGCGTTATCTTTGCGTCAAGACTCAACAAATGAAGAAGGTCGCTATGGATGAATTCCATATCGGGCCTGATGTCTAGGGCCGAACGGTAGCTCTCATGTGCCTCATGTAACTTGTTTTGCAGTTCAAGCGTGTTTCCCAATCTGATGTGGGCCAGCGCATTGCTGGGGTTCGTTTGCAGTGCGTTGCGAAAACATGTTTCGGCTTCTGCAATTCGCCCCTGATGTCGCAAAAGGGTGCCTAGATTATTGAGTGCTTTTGTATACCCTGGGGCGATCGCCAGTGCCTTTCGAAAACTAACTTCTGCCTCTGCTGATCTAGTTAGTCCCAGCAAGGCTGTACCTAGGTTGTTGTGCGTTGAAGCATCCTCAGGCAGCAGAGATATGGCTGTGCGTGTCGCGACCAAAGACTCTTCAAAACGGCTCTGTTCCTGGCAAATAACGCCCAAGACCTTCCAGCCAAAACCGTGCGTGGGATACCGCTGTGTGAGCGATGTTGCCAACTGTTCTGCTTCCGCATAAGAGCCTTCGTTGAACAGTCGAGATAAGTTCTCGATATCTTGGTTGGCGGGGGCGCTGCGAGTTGCTTTTTTAGTTTTAGGACCGGTCATTTGAGGCTCTTGAAAAGTCAATTCTGACGGAGTATCCAAAAGTCAGGCAGGGCCCAGCTGATTCTCACCGACGCAGTCGGTTAGGAACTTACTTTAACAATTGAAGCACTGATTGAGGCATCTGGTTCGCCTGAGCAACCATTGCTGTACCGGCCTGTTGCAAGACCTGAGCTCGGGACAAGTTGGCCGTTTCAGCTGCGTAATCTGCATCCATGATACGGCCACGTGCTGAGCTAGCGTTTTCTGAGCTTACGCGCAGGTTGCTGATGACGGTGTCAAAGCGATTTTGCGTTGCACCCCAGGTTGCCCGAGCGGTAGTAATTGTGTTGATATCGGCATCCAACTTGGATATTTCGGCAAAGGCGGTACTTGTCGCGGTTCCAAGAGATGTACTGGTACCACTGAAGCTGGAGGATGTTACCGAAATCTGGTCGTTGCCCACCACCGCATTAGCGCCAACCTGGAAGGTAAAGGTTGCGGCTGATGTGCCGATCACAGACAGTCCATTGAACATGGTTGCAGTCGCTACCCGGCTGTTTTCTGCTTTAAGCAATTGATACTCTGCATCTAGTGACTGAATATCTGTTGACGAGTTGGTGCCGTTGGCGGCCTGGACTGCAAGTTCACGCATGCGTTGCAGGTTGTTTGAAATCGCGCCGAGCGCGCCTTCTGCGGTTTGCGCGAGTGAAATACCATCATTTGAGTTGCGAATAGCGACATTCATGCCACGTGTCTGCGCATTCATGCGTTCGGCAATGGCCAGGCCGGCTGCATCATCTTTGGCGCTGTTGACCCGAAGCCCTGAGGAGAGTCTCGCCATGGAGGTTGACAAGCTGTTTGCCGTCGATGCCAAGTAGCGTTGGGCGGAAAGCGAGTTGATGTTGGTGTTAATGGTCGACATGGAAAGCTCCTATTAAATTGTTGGAGTTCGGCGCCACCGCCGATCTGAACCAGCAATCCACTTGCTCGATTACTGAGGTAGTCAATTCTGAAGAACGCAACCAATTTTGTTGAGTTGATAAGCAAGGGAAAACAAGCTCTGATTCAAGCTTCGGCCTGTTTTTTTTAAATTTTTTTCTGCTATTTGCTCAAGTTATGAGCTGCACTATCCGAAAAGAAAGCTAACGGGTTCAAAGACGGGCTCGCCGCCCGGGAGGTGCCAAATAGCCCCGGACACAGAGGCCAGCTCCCGGGCTGGCATTGAGATCGGCAGCACTGCCAGTTTTTATAGCTTTTAAGGAGCCTTTCATGTCAACCATTAACACCAACATCAACTCGCTTAGCTCTCAACGCTACTTGGCATCGACGGCAAATAGCTTGGCAACCTCCATGGCGAGACTCTCCTCAGGGCTTCGGGTCAACAGCGCCAAAGATGATGCAGCCGGCCTGGCCATTGCCGAACGCATGAATGCGCAGACACGTGGCATGAATGTCGCTATTCGCAATGCAAATGACGCGATCGGCCTTGCGCAAACCGCAGAAGGCGCGCTTGGAGCCATTGCCAATAATTTGCAGCGCATGCGTGAACTTGCAGTCCAGGCCGCCAATGGCACCAACACGTCGACAGATGTTTCGTCACTGGATACAGAATACAAGTTGCTCGCGGCGGAAAACGCTCGGGTGGCGACTGCAACCCAGTTCAATGGGCAAACCGTGATTGGCACTGCTGCCGCAACCTTCACCTTCCAGGTTGGCGCTAACGCGGTGGCGGGCAACGACCAGATTGCCGTAACGTCTTCGAGCTTCAGTGCTACCACTGGTTCCCTGGGAACTGCAACCAGCACCGCTTTCGCCGAAATATCCAAGTTGGATGCGGACATCAACACGGTCACTACCGCTCGAGCAAACTGGGGTGCTACACAAAACCGCTTTGACACCGTCATCGCCAATCTGCGCGTTAACTCAGAAAATACCAGTTCGGCACGTGGCCGTATCATGGATGCAGATTACGCAGCTGAAACGGCCAACTTGTCCCGAGCTCAGGTCTTGCAACAGGCCGGCACCGCAATGGTGGCTCAGGCGAACCAGGGGCCGCAGGGTGTGTTGGCGCTTTTGCGGTAACACTGTCTAATGTGTTGATGACAACGCATCATCAATAACCACGATGGCGGCGGCGATAGGTCTGGACCTTCGCCGCTTTTCTGCCTTTTGGGTTTGCGGCTGATTGGGTACATTGCTTCAATACTAGGAGACCGTTATGACAATTTCATCAACAGGTATTGGCAGTGGCCTTGATGTGAAGTCCATTGTGTCGCAACTTGTGGCGATAGAAAAGCAGCCTTTGGTGCAACTCCAGACCAAAGCCAGCAAGTTGCAGACGCAGTTAAGCTTGTATGGCACGATCAAATCCCAGATGTCCGCGTTGGGCGATGCTGCGGCACTGCTGTCTGGTAGCAGCGGGTGGAATACGCAAACCGGATCATCCTCAAACGCTGCGGCGGTGGGTGTCAATGTGGGCAGCACAGCAAGCAGCGCTGCCTTGACCATCAATGTCACGCAACTTGCGGCAGCGCAGTCCACTGCATCGTTAGGGGTTGCCAAGGGTGTGGCCCCGGGTGCATCAGGTACGCTGTCCTTTCAGTTGGGCACCTGGACAGGTGGCAGCTTCGCAGCAGGCGCAAGTGCAGCAGTTTCCGTCACGGTGAGCGCCACCGACACGGTAAGTGCTATCGCCAGCAAGATCAACGCTGCCAACACAGGTATTAAAGCATCTGTGCTGAGCGATGGTGTCAATGAGCGGTTGACTTTTCAGTCTTCTACAAGCGGTGCGGCTATGGGTTTCAGTGTAACGGCGACACCTGATTCAGGTGACAACGGCACATTGGCAAACTATGGTTTTACCGATGCAACGGCTACTAATGCGACGCAGAGTAGCGGTACGTCCACCGGGATGTTCATGGGGCAGTCAGGTTTGGATGCCAATTTAACGGTCAATGGTGTGGCCATGACCTCTGCCAGTAATACCATGAACAACGTGACGCCAGGGGTGTCGCTGCAGTTGTCCCAGGTTACTACTGCGCCGGTGACGGTGATTGTCGCAAATGACCTTGCGGCAACGCAAAAAAATATTCAAAGCTTTGTGGATGCCTACAACGCCATCAACGCAACGCTGGCTGAAGCAACTAAGTACGATGCCAGTACCAAAATCGCTGGCCCGATGCAAGGTGATGCAACTACGGTGGGGTTGATGACTGCGTTGAGAACCATGATGGGGTCTACCAGCGTGGGGTCATCGCTCACACATCTTTCAGATGCGGGCCTGGAGCGGCAAAAGGATGGTTCATTGAAAATTAACCAGACCAAGCTCTCAAGCGCCATGCAGGATTTGGATAACTTGAAAAATTTGTTTACCGTCAATAACAGCGATGCAACAACCAGTGGCTTTGGCGTCAAAGTGCGCGACTTCGCCCACGATATGGTTACCTTTGACGGGCGGGTGACCAACAAGACAGCGGCTTTGCAGAAGTCCATCAACAACAATTCCAGTGATCAGGATCGTGTGAACAAGCGCGCGTCTGTGGTTGAAGCTCAATTGAACAAGCAGTACGCAGCGTTGGACTTGCGAATGGCAGATTTGAGCTCCCTGAACTCTTTTGTGACCGCACAGTTGGCTGTTTGGAATAAATCGACGACTTAAAATTGGCTTTACTTTTTCTTGGAAATGCCGATAAATAAAGTAACAGGAATGCAAGGAGTTTGTTGAAATGTTTACTTCAGTCGGCACACGATCCGCCCAAGCATACAAGTCGATTGGGATTGAAACATCTGTTTCGGGCGCAAGTTCACACCATTTGGTAAGTTTGCTGTTTGACACACTGCAACAGCAACTTTTATCCGCTAAAAGTGCCATGTTGGCCGGTGACATTCCAGCTAAAGGTCGCGCAATCGGGCGAGTTGTTCGTATCCTTGAGGAGGGCCTCAAGGCCAGCTTAGACCTGTCTCGCGGTGGGGAGCTGGCTGGCAATTTGCATGATTTGTACAACTATTGCATTTTCAAAACAACAGAAGCTAATTTGCGAAACAGCATTGCAATGGTTGATGAGGTTATTCGCTTGATTGCCCCAGTTGCTGATGCATGGAAACAAATTGGGGGGCAGCTTGATGCCAACGCACAGAGCGCCCATAAACCGGAGTACGGATATGTCGCAGCGCCTCATTGATTATTACAAAGCCATCGAAGACAGCAGTGCGCGTATGCTGGATGCAGCCAAGTCGGAAGACTGGGAGCAGGTGGTTCATTTTGAAGGTGCTTGCGCGGTGTTGATTGAGCAGTTGCGCTCACGTGCCAGCTCTGAGCAATTGCTGCCGGAGCAGCGTGCGGAGAAGACCCGCATCATGCAGCGAATTCTGAACAACGATGCGCAGATCCGTTATCTGGCTGAGCCCTGGTTGACCCACTGCGAGCAAAATCTGGAAGGTCAGCGCGCGTATTTGCACTGACCTGAATATTCTTAAATCAATAGCTGCTAGCCCTTGTAGATCAAGGGCTAGCAGCTATTTTTGTATATAAGCCTAAACTTGCATGTTCATGATGTCGGTGTAGGCCTGCACCATCCGGTTTCTCACATGCAAGGTGGCCTGGAAGCCGATCTGTGCTTTCTGGATCGCCACCATGGTTTCTTCCAGGCTGACCTTGGGGTTCTCCAGCTGCACTTCTTTTTGCAAACGTGACGAATCGTTTTGCGCGGCGCTCACCGAGCCCAGCGCACTTTTTAAAGCACCCGCAAAACCTTCGGACTCGGCGCCCGTCACCTGGCCTGCTGCTTTGCCGCCTGGCATCGTGGGCCGCAGGCTGCTGAGCGGCATGGTGTTGGGAGTGAGTCTGAGGTTCATGGCGTTTGGGTGCCCGCAGGATGGGATGGAGGGATGCTAGAGCGCCCCTGTCAAAACATAAATGTGAAGTGAGGGGTAAAACCCGGTCTTATCAAGCTCATGTTTCCAGAGGTGTGCCAAATAATCATCGGCATCCGAGTTGCGTCAAGCACCCCTCTTACGGAAGACCCCCATGCCCGCCGCCACTGCTCTGCCAGCCATTTCTGTCAATCCCAGCTTCAGCCAACGCCTGGCGATGCTGGATCAAGGCCAAAAAATGCGCCTGGCTGTGGGCGTGGTGCTGTTTGTGATGATTGGTGTGGTGGGTTTGGTCATGGGTCGTCAAGCCGAGTGGCGCGTTTTGTACGCCAACCTGGCCGACAAAGACGGTGGCGCCATCGTGGCGCAGCTCACCACCTTGAATGTGCCTTATAAATATGCCGAGGGTGGCGGCGCCATTCTGGTGCCGGCGGACAAGGTCTACGACACACGTCTCAAAATGGCCTCGCTGGGGCTGCCCAAAGGGGCCATCACAGGTTTTGAGCTGATGGATACCGCCAACCGCTTTGGTATGACGCAGTTCCAGGAGCGGCTGACCTTTCAGCGTGGTTTGGAGGGGGAGCTGACGCGCTCCATCCAGGCGCTGTCCTCGGTGCAAAGCGCCAGGGTGCATTTGGCTTTGCCCAATCAGAATGGCTTTTTCAGAGAGCAGCAAAAACCTTCTGCCTCGGTGGTGGTGGGTATGAATGCCGGGCGCTCGCTCGACCGGGGTCAGTTGGCGGGCATCATCCACCTGGTGTCCTCCAGCGTGCCTGAGATGGACCCGAAGGCGGTGAGTGTGCTGGACGACACCGGTAAACTGCTGTCTGCCACGCCAGAGGGTGAATTGGGCATGGGTGCAGACGCCCAGCAGCTGCAGCATGTCCAGCAGATTGAGCAGCTCTACAGCAAGCGTATTCTGGACATTCTGGAGCCGGTGGTGGGGCGCCAGAATGTGCGCGCCCAGGTCACAGCCGAGCTGGATTTTTCGCAGACCGAGTCCACCTCTGAGTTGTTCAAGCCCAACCAGACCACTGATGCGGCGGCCATCCGCAGCCAGCAATTGCTGGAGAGCACCAACGCCGCCGCCAACGCGGTACCCACCGGTGTGCCGGGGGCGGTGACCAACCAGCCGCCCGGCCCGACGGCTGCGCCCATCAACGGTGCTGCTCAAACCCCGGCCGCAGCCAATGGGGCCAACACTACTGCGGGCACCGGTGGCAGAAAAGAATCCATCATCAACTACGAGGTGGACAAGACGGTGCGTGTGGTGCGCGGCAGCACTGGCATGATCAAGCGCATCAGTGCGGCGGTGGTGCTCAACCACCAGACCGCCACCGATGCCAAGGGCAAAACCTCGACCGTGCCTTTGACCGATGCACAGCTCGAGAAAATGACCGCACTGGTGCGCGAAACCATTGGTTTCAGTGCAGACCGTGGTGACTCGGTGAATGTGGTCAACGCCCCGTTCACGCTGGACAAGGTGTCTGTCGATGACGTGCCGCTGTGGCAGCAGCCGCAGGTTCAGGATCTGGCCCGCAGTTTGGCCTGGCCGTTGGGCACCTTGCTGTTTGCTGCTTTGGTGCTGATGGGGGCGATACGGCCAGCGCTCAAAGTGATGGCGCAGCCGATGCAGGAACTCAAGACCTCGTCCACGGGTGGACTGGATGCGATCGAGTCGGATGAGCCGGATCGGCCGATGTTGGCAGGCCCTGCATCAGCTGGTTTGTTGTCCAATGAGCCAAGCGCCAGCGATCTCGCTTTGGAAGAGGCGCGCAAACTAACGCGTGACAACCCGGCTGCAGTTGCTAATATTGTCAAAACCTGGATCAATGGCGAGGCGCCGGCTTGACGGCCTTGCCCCCAATCCGCCAGGCAATGAACCGGGGAAACGTAAACCATGTCGCAATCTGACGGTCTGGAAGATGCAGCCATCCTGATGATGTCTCTGGGCGAAGCCGAGGCATCGGAGGTGTTCAAGCATCTGTCGCCCAAAGAGGTGCAAAAACTCGGCGAAGCCATCGCCAAAACCAAAACCATCACGCGTGAGCGTGTCACCGAGGTGGTGGACAAGTTCACCAGCATTGCCGCTGCGCAGAGTTTGCTGGTGTCGAATTCGGGCGACTATGTGCGCTCGGTGCTCAAACGCGCCCTGGGTGACGATAAGGCTGCGCTGTTGATCGACCGCATTTTGCAGGGGGGCGACGTCTCTGGCATTGAAAGCCTGAAATGGATGGAGCCCTCCAGCGTGGCCGAGCTGCTGCGTAATGAACACCCGCAGATCGTGGCAGCCATCCTGGTGCACCTGGACTTTGACCAGGCCACCGACATCCTGAAGTTCTTCACGGAGCGCCAGCGCAACGAGGTCATGCTGCGTGTGGCCACCATGGAAGGTATTCAGCCGACCGCTTTGAAGGACCTCAACGAGGTCTTGTTCAAGGTGCTCGCGGGTGGCGACAAGATGCGCAAATCGTCCTTGGGTGGCATCAAGGCGGCTGCCGAGATGATCAACCTGATGGGCACCGCCATTGAAGGCACGGTGATCGAGTCCATTCGCAACCATGACCCTGATCTGGCGCAGAAGATCATGGACAAGATGTTTGTCTTTGACGATGTGATCAAGCTCGACGACAAGGCGATCCAGACAGTGCTCAAGGAAGTGTCTTCCGATGTGCTGATCGTGGCGCTGAAAGGTGCGCAGCCGGAACTCAAGGAGAAATTCCTCTCGAACATGTCTTCGCGCGCGGCCGAGTCGCTGCGCGAAGACCTGGAGTCGCGCGGGCCCATGCGTTTGTCCGAGGTGGAGGCGCAGCAAAAGGAAATTCTGAAAACCGTGCGGCGTCTGGCCGACGAGGGCACCATCGTGATTGGTGGTGGTGGTGATGACGCGATGGTATGAGCATGAACAATTACGCCCGATTTATCCCCGGTGAGGAAATTGACGCGGTCCAGCAGTGGCAGTTTCGCGCCATGGATACTGCTGCCCAGTTGCTGGCGGACCGTATCAAGGCACAGGAAGCGCAAGACGCTGCCGCCCAAACCGAATCGCAGTTGCAGCAGGCGTATCAGGAAGGGTATGCCGCCGGTTTGGAGCAAGGTAAGCTGCAGGCGCAGGCCGAGGTACAGCAGCAAATGCAGGCTTTTCTGAGCAACCAGGCGCAAGAAGCTGCAGACAAACTGACCGCACTTTTCGAGGCGGCCCAGCAGGAACAGCAGGCCGCCGAGCAGGCCATGGCCCAAGGCGTGTTGGCGCTGTCTTGTGAACTCGCCCGCCAGGTGCTGCGCCGCGAAGTGTCGGTGAACCCGGCGGTGGTGATGCCGGTGCTGACCGAGGCGATTGGCCTGCTCGGTGCCGAGTTCAAAACAGCGGTGGTCAAACTCCACCCGCAGGACCTGTCCGCGCTGGGTCCACAGATCCAGACCAGCTTTGCCGGTATCGGTTTGAGCCTGCGTGCTGACCCGGAGCTGTTGCCCGGCAGTTGCCTGGTGGAATCAGCGGGTACGGTGATTGACGGTACCCTGCAAAAACGCTGGCAGCGTGCGGTGGCTACCTTGGGCCTCAGCAGCACCTGGGAGGTTCCCGGTGAGCCCACCTGAAGCCACCCTGAAGTGGGCCCACTTTCTGGCCGATGCCCAGAAGCGGGTGGAGGTGGGTACCAGCCTGGAGATGCGCGGCACCCTGACGCGCCTGGCGGGTCTGGTGCTGGAGGCCGTGGGTATCCGCGTGCCGGTGGGCTCGCAATGT
Organism: Rhodoferax sp. U11-2br; assembly: GCF_018619435.1. GTDB lineage: Bacteria > Pseudomonadota > Gammaproteobacteria > Burkholderiales > Burkholderiaceae_C > Rhodoferax. Next base: position 60,600 of record NZ_JAHFZF010000017.1, read on the forward strand.
TGGGTTCGCATGAAGGGGCAAGCACCGGTGCTCACCGAGGTGGTCGGGTTTTCCGGCGACCGTGCTTTTCTGATGCCTGCGGGTGATGTCCACGGTCTGTCCAGCGGCGCCAGTGTCGAGCCAGCTCCGGCCTATGTGGTGGCGCCCCGGTTGGGTGAGCGTCGTCAAAGCGAGCGTACCAGCAGCCTAGGTGCGCTGCGCCTGCCACTGGGTGATGGCTTGCTGGGGCGGGTGGTGGATGCGCAGGGGCGACCGATGGACTACAAGGGCCCGTTGTCGGGGGTGTCATCCATTCCGTTGGACCGCCAACCCATCAACGCCATGGACCGTGACCCGGTGCGGGTGACGCTGGACACCGGGGTGCGTGCCATCAATGCCTTGTTGACCGTCGGGCGTGGCCAGCGGCTGGGCCTGTTTGCGGGCTCGGGTGTGGGTAAAAGTGTGCTGATGGGCATGATGGCGCGTTACACCCAAGCCGACGTGATTGTGGTGGGCCTGATTGGTGAACGGGGCCGCGAGGTCAAGGAATTCATCGAAGACATTCTGGGTGAAGAGGGCCGGGCCCGCTCGGTGGTGGTGGCCGCTCCCGCAGATGCGCCACCCTTGCTGCGCATGCAGGGTGCCGCCTACGCCACCGCGGTGGCCGAGAGTTTTCGCGACAAAGGCAAACATGTGTTGCTGCTGATGGACTCCCTCACCCGTTACGCCATGGCACAACGCGAAATTGCCCTGGCCATTGGTGAGCCGCCCGCCACCAAAGGTTACCCGCCGTCCTGTTTTGCCAAGCTGCCCCATCTGGTGGAGCGCAGTGGCAATGGGCTGCATGGTGTGGGCTCGATCACTGCCTTTTACACCGTGTTGTCCGAAGGGGATGACCAGCAGGACCCGATTGCGGATGCAGCACGCGCCATTCTGGATGGTCACATCGTGTTGTCGCGCACCCTGGCTGAGGCTGGGCATTTCCCGGCCATCGATATCGAGCAATCTGCCTCGCGGGTGATGCACAACGTGGTGTCGCGCGAACATTTTGAGCTGGCTCGCAATTTCAAGGCGGTGTATTCGCGTTACGAAAAAGCGCGTGATCTGGTACAGATTGGTGCCTATGCCGCTGGGTCTGACCCGGCGCTGGACGAGGCGATAGCCTTGCATGAGCCCATGGTGCAGTTCCTGCAGCAGGACATGTTTGAGGCTGCACCCATGGCTGCCAGTCTGGACGGCATGCAAGATGCCCTGACCCCCGTGGCACGCAGGTAAGCCATGTCCGGACAAAAGACCCTGTTGCTGGCGATCGACCTGGCCACCGCCCGGCGTGACGAGGCGCAGGCGAACTTGCAAAATATCTTGCACGCCCAAGCCCATGCCCAAGACCAGATGCAACAGCTTCAGCAATACGCGGTGGAGACCGAGCAGCGTTGGTTGCAGGGGGCACAAATCAGCACCACGCCAGAGATGCTGCGCCACCATTACCAGTTCATCGGGCGGCTGGATCAGGCGATCCAGATGCAAGAGGGGGTGCTGGCCAGCCACGCACAGCGGATCGAGGCCGCTCGGCAACTGCTGTTGCAGGCCGAATGTCGGCTCGGCAGCTTCAAACAGGTGCTGGCGACCCGCCGGCTGGCCATTGCCAAAACCCGCCAACGCCAGGAACAAAAGCAGATGGACGAGTTTGCCAGCCAACAATCACAGCGCCAACAGCGCCTTCAAGCGGAGAATGACACATGAGCATCGAATCCACCCGTGCCCCGGAAGGGACCAAAACGACCACCACGGAAGCTGGCCGAGGCAAGGCAATAAGCGGTCGCACCGCAGGCACGGGCGGGCAGGGCGGCGAAAGTGGCGGTTTTGCTGACCTGATGTCCTCTCTGTCTGCGCCAGATGTCCAGAGCCTGCCGTCAGATACCAGCCAGCCCACCGCAGGGGATGATTTGACCTCAGGCAAGGATGATGCGCAAAGTGTGCCTCTAGCCCTTGATGGTCAAGGGCTGATAGCTATCAATTTAGTTCCAGCTGCCGCTCCGCCTGTCACGCCTGCGCTGCTCGGCGGCAAAGGCAGTGCAGACAAAAGCCAGGCCGCGAACGTGGGTGAGGTAGCGGCAACAGCTGCCAGCGCGACACCGGCCGTGGCGTCTGATGTGAGCAGCTTGTTGAATGGCCGTCGCGCGACCCAGTCGCATGCAGCCGTTCAGGGGCAGTTCGAGTCGCGTGAGGCCCGTTTGCAACCCGGTCACCCGGTGCTGCAACTCGCGCCCGAGGCAGACCGTGTGGCAAACGCCCTCGTGAACGTCGACGTCTCGGCCCTATCGACAGAGCGCCGGGACGGCAAGACAAACACCGGGCAAGTCCGTACCGGTCTGGAGGGGGCTTCGGGTGGGGCGGTGGCAGACCGTCTGGGCATCAGTCCTACCTATGAAATTGCCGCTGCTTCGGCGGTGGTGCCGGACACCCCCGTGGCCGAAACCGTGAGTTACTGGGCGACCCAAGGTGTGCAAAATGCCGAGTTGACGCTGGATGGTTTGGGTTTTGAGCCTGTAGAGGTGCGCATTTCGATCGACGGGGATCAGACCCAGGTGGATTTCCGCAGCAACCAGCCCGATGTGCGCCAGGCGCTGGAGAGTGCCTCGGCCCAACTCAAGACCATGTTGTCGGGCGAGGGTTTGCAGTTGACCGGTATGTCGGTCGGCACGTCGGGCCAGGGCAACACCCCCAGTGAGGGTCGCCAGCCCAGATCCACACCACGCCAGTCCACGTTGGTGGCCATGGAGCCAGTGCAGGTCGCCGCCGCTCGCCCAGGCAATCCGTCGGTGGGACGAGCCCTGGATCTGTATGTGTGACGTTAGACTCGCTAACAGGACAGATGCGGCGTGCTTGGATGGCTTTTCGGGCCATCAGAATGGCATGCCAACCCAATAATGACCGTGTTGAAGCACCAAAGGAACCATCGTGGCGACCAAACCTGAAGCGGGGGCAGATGCTGCCAAGCCTGCCAAGAGCAAGAAGATGTTGATCATCATCATCGGTGTTGTCCTGCTGTTGGTGCTGGGCGGAGGCGGCGCCTTTTTTATGATCAGCAAACAGCGTGCGGCTGCTGCAGCCGATGAAGAGGGCGGCGCCGAGCCGGCCGCACATGCACCAGCGGCCCATGATGCGGCAAAAACACCACCGGTCTATTTGCCCATGGACAACATGGTGGTGAATCTGGCAGACCCCGGTGGTGAGCGTGTGGCCCAGGTGGGTATCACGTTGGAAGTGCGTGACGTCCACGCCGTCGACACCGTCAAAGCCTATATGCCTACCATTCGAAGTGGTGTGTTGATGCTGCTGTCTCAGCGTGCGGCCGACGATTTGCTGTCGCCAGAGGGCAAACAGAAGCTGATTGACGACATCCTCGTGGAGTGCTCCAGGCCGTTTGGCGGAGGCGAGCCGGAGCCCGAGCCGGTGCCAGGCAAGAAGGTGCGTAAAAAGGCGCCTGTGGATTACCCGGTGGTGGCCGTGCTGTTTTCCAGCTTGATTGTTCAATGATGAGTTGCCGGGTTGGCCATGAGTGAATCGTTTTTATCCCAGGAAGAAGTTGATGCCCTGCTGGAGGGCGTGACGGGAGAGAGCCAGAAGCTGACAGAAGAGGTGGCGGAGACCGGTGAGGTTCGTGCCTACAACATCTCCAGCCAGGAACGCATCGTGCGTGGGCGTATGCCCACGATGGAAATCGTCAACGAGCGCTTTGCCCGCAACTTGCGCGTGGGCTTGTTCAACTTCATCCGCCGCAGCCCGGAAATTTCGGTGGGCCCGGTCACGGTGCAGCGTTACAGCGCTTTCTTGCGCGAACTGGCGGTGCCGACCAACTTCAACATCGTTGCGATCCGGCCCTTGCGCGGCAGTGGTCTGGTGGTGTGTGAACCGGCGCTGGTGTTTGGTGTGATCGAGTCGCTGTATGGCGGCATAGGCAAGTTCCAGACGCGGATTGAAGGCCGGGATTTTTCGGCCACTGAGCAACGGGTGATCAATCGGCTGGTGGATGTGATCACCGCTGAGTACAAGAAGGCCTGGCTGGGCATTTACCCGTTGGAGCTGGATTACCAGCGTTCTGAAATGCAGCCGCAGTTTGCCAACATCGCCACGCCCAGTGAAATTGTGGTGTCGACCTCGTTTCATCTCGAAATTGGTGAAATCACAGGGGCCATCCATTTCTGCATGCCCTATGCGACGCTGGAGCCGATTCGTGACGTGTTGTATTCTTCCACCCAGGGTGACTCCATGGAGGTGGACCGCCGCTGGGTGAATGTGCTGACACAGGAGATTCAGGCGGCTGAGGTGGTGCTGGTGGCCGAATTGGCACACGCGGATGCGACGGTTGAGCAGTTGCTGGCCATGAAACCGGGCGACTTCATCGAACTGGACCGTCAGCACCGGATTCAGGCCAAGGTCGACGGTGTGCCGCTGTTTGAGTGCCAGTACGGCACACACAATGCAAAGTATGCTCTCAAAATTGAAAAATGCTTGAGGACCAACGACCTCAACTGGAAAGGTGATCACTATGGCAACTGATGACAAACCCGCAGAAGACGACGGCCTGGCCGACTGGGCCGAGGCCTTGATGGAGCAAAAGAGCACGGATACGGCGGCCTCGCCGGAGTCAGGTGGGGTGTTGTCTGAAGATCTGCCGCGCAACCATTCGTCCTCCTCGACAGGGTACAACAGCGACGCGCCGATCAACGACATCAACCGGGTGCTGGACATTCCAGTCTTGCTGTCGGTGGAGCTGGGCCGTACCAAGGTGCCGATCAAGCACATTCTGCAGCTCGGTCAGGGTTCGGTGGTGGAGCTCGACGCACTGGCCGGGGAGCCGATGGACGTGCTGGTCAACGGCTACCTGATTGCCCAGGGTGAGGTGGTGGTGGTGAACGACAAGTTTGGTATTCGCCTGACCGATGTGGTGACGCCGTCAGAGCGTTTGCGCCGGGTCAGCAAAGGTTAATCAGCGATGTTGTCCGCATGGTTTCCGCTTGTTTTGGCCATGGCGGTGCTGGCCGCCATTCCGTTTGGGTTGAAGTGGCTGCAGCGCCGCATCGGCGTGGGTGTGGTGGGTGGTGCGGTCAGTGCCAAGTTGATATCCGCTGTGGCTGTGGGCCCGCACCAGCGCGTGGTCACCGTTGAGGTCGGACCGCCTGACGCACGCGTCTGGCTGACGCTGGGTGTAACGGCGCAGGCGATCACCTGTCTGCATACCAGCGCGGTGGGTTCGGGGAGCGCGGACGCTGAGCGTTCACCTGACCCGTCAGCAATCCAGGTGCGAGAGTGAGTTGTTGATGGTGTATTGCAAAAGTCATAGCGGAGTAGCCAAGTTATTCAAGGTCTTGGTGGTAATTTTGCTATTGAGCATGCATGCGCTGGGGCTGGCCCAGAGCAATGCTCAGCTGCCCTTGTTGGTGGGGACAGGTGGTTCGGGCACGAGTTTTTCCGTGCCGATCCAGACGCTGCTGTTTTTCACGGCGCTGTCCTTTTTGCCGGCCATTTTGTTGATGATGACGGGCTTCACCCGCATCGTGATTGTGCTCTCACTGCTGCGCCAAGCCTTGGGTACACAGTCCGCGCCACCCACTCAAGTGGTGGTGGGTTTGTCTTTGTTTCTGACATTGTTTGTCATGGGGCCGACGTTGGACAAGGTGTATGCCGACGCCTATCTGCCTTACAGCAACAACACTTTGTCGTTTGAACAGGCTTTGCCTTTGGCCGAGGCGCCGATGCGTTCCTTCATGAGCAAACAGACGCGGCAGGCTGATCTAGCGCTGTTTGTCAAACTGGCCAAGCTGGATGTCAAAACAGATGCGACCACGGCTCCGATGCGGGTGTTGATTCCGGCCTTTGTGATCAGCGAGCTGAAGTCTGCTTTCCAGATCGGTTTCATGATCATTATTCCCTTTCTGGTCATCGACATTGTGGTGGCCAGCGTGTTGATGTCCTTGGGCATGATGATGCTGTCCCCAGTGCTGGTGGCGTTGCCGTTCAAGCTGATGATCTTTGTGCTGGCTGACGGCTGGAACCTTCTCATCGGTTCCCTGGCGGCCAGTTTTGTCACCTAAGGGCAAACCATGAATGCACAAATGGTACTGACCATGGGGCAAGACGCTCTGTGGATGATGTTGATGGTGTCTGCCCCGGTGCTGGGGGTGATGCTGGTGGTCGGGCTGTTGGTCAGTCTGTTTCAGGCGGTGACGCAAATCAATGAAGCGACGCTGGCTTTTGTTCCAAAATTGATAGCTGCCATAGCCGTATTTGCGCTGGCTGGACCTTGGATGTTGACCACGTTGGTGGAGTACATCCGGCGCACCATCGAGGCCATCCCCTCGGCGATTTTGTGAACTGGCGCAAGCCGTGATCACTTTCACTGAAGCCCAGTTGACAGCCTGGCTGTCGCCCTTGATCTGGCCCTTTTTACGTACCCTGGCGGTTTTTACATCGGCCCCGGTCTTCTCCTCCAAGTCTTTTCCGGTTCGGGCTCGTATTGGTTTGGCATTTTTTATTGCGTTGGCAGCACAGCCCACCTTGGGTCAGCAACCCGTGGTCAGCATCACGGACAGCGCGGCCTTGGGTGCGGTGTTCCAACAGGTTGGTGTTGGTCTGGCCATTGGCTTTGCGATTCGTGTGGTGTTCGCGGCGATCGAACTCGCGGGTGAGGTGATTGGGTTTCAGATGGGGCTGGGTTTTGCCTCCTTTTTTGACCCTACCTTCAACACCCAGTCCAGTGCCGTCGCACGGTTTTTCGGCCAAATGGCCCTGTTCATGTTCATTGTGATGAATGGCCACCTGCTGGTGCTGATGGCTGTGATCAAGAGTTTTCAGAATTTTCCTGTGGATCAGAATTTTCTGGAAGCATTGAAACAGATGAAAGTGCTGGATTTGGGGGTAGACCTGTTCGCCAGCGGGCTGTGGATCGCGCTGCCGATGGTCGGCATGCTGATGTTTGCCAATCTGGCGCTGGGCATTGTCTCGCGTGTTGCACCTCAAATGAGCATTTTTGCCATCGGTTTTCCAGTGACGCTGTCGGTGGGGCTACTTGGCATGGCAGCCATGTTGCCGATGCTTGATGAGCCGGTGATGGCGCTGATGCAGCGGGCCATTGACGTGTTTGCCATCAGGTAGCTGTTTTCTCAGACCAGTCCATTGCGGATGGCATACACCGTCATCTCGGCGTTGTTGGTCAGCTTGAGTTTTTCCAGCACGCGTGCCCGGTAAACGCTGACAGTTTTGGGGCTCAGCATGAGTTCCTCGGCAATGTCGGACAGGCGTTTGCCGGAAGCAATCTTCAACAGGGTTTGTAGCTCACGCTCTGACAAGCAGGCGTGAGCACTGGTGTTTTCCGGGGTGTTGAGGTTGTCCACCAGCATTTGGGCCACATTGGCGGTGACGTATTTGCGTCCCTGGGCCACGGTGCGTACCGCGGTGATTAGATCGGCCGGGTCACCAGCTTTGTTCAAGTAACCTTGTGCCCCCGCTTTCAGGCAGCGGATGGCGTACTGGTCCTCCGGGAACATGGACACCATCAGGACTTTGATGGGGGAGTCCACCTCACGCAAACTGGCCAGCACCTCCAACCCGCCCCGGCCTGGTAGGTTGATGTCGAGGACGAGCACGTCGCAAGGGTGGGCGCGTAAAACCTCGCGAACCTCAGAGTAGGAGCCACTTTCGGCAACAACCTGGATGTCCACCGCTTCAGAGAGCGTTTCTTTGATGCCGCGCCGGATCATGGCGTGGTCGTCGCACAAAATGACGCGAATCATGGTCTCATCACTCCTGTTTGATGGTTGAGTTGTCGCTGAGGGGGATGGACAGGGTGATCGCTGTGCCGTGGCCCCTTTGGGTGCTGACATCGAGCCAGCCTCCGACAGTCTTGGCTCTCTCCTTGAGGCCTTTGAGCCCAAATCCTCCCGCCGCGCCTGTGTGCTGATCGATCATGCCCCGTCCATTGTCAGCCACCTCAAGGGTCAGAAAATGGTCATCCCCTGCCAGCTCAATCTTGACGTGAGTGCACTGTGCATACTTGCTGGCATTGGTCAGCGCTTCTTGTGCGGTTCTGTAGGCGGTGAGTTGGATGTCTTTGGACAGGCAGTTGTTGATCAACTCCGCTTTGATCTGGGTTGGGATGCCGGTGCGGCGAGAGAAGCTGTCGCCGAGCCAATGGATGGCGGCAACCAGCCCCTGGTCCAGGATGGCCGGGCGCAGGTTCATCATGATGCGCTGACTGGCCTCCACCGCATGTTGCAACATGTCTGTCGCGGCTTGGACATGGGCCAGCACACTTGTGTCTGACACATGTCTTTCCACCCAAGCCAGGTCAAAACGGATGGCCGCTAGGGAGCCACCGATGTCATCGTGGATTTCGCGAGCGATGGCAGCGCGCTCCTGTTCTATGGTGGACTGAAGCTGTTCGGCAAAGCTGGCGAGTTGTTTTTGAGAGTGTTTCAGCTCTGCATCAGCCTGTTCTCTGGCCAGCACAATGTGGTGCATTTCAATCGCGCGTTGTGTCACATGGCGAAGTTTGGAAAGGTCTTCCTTGGGCAGATAGTCGCTGATGCCAGCCTGGATGGCCTGGACTGCTGCAGTTTCCCCAATGGCACCAGACAGCAGGACAAATGGCAAGCGCACGGACAATTCATTCATCAATGCCCAGGCGTCTAGCGCAGTGAGGCCGGGAAGACGATAATCCGCCAAAACAACATCAAAGCCGTTCTCCAGTAACGCGCTCTTGAAGGATTCCAGGTTCTCCACGCGCACGATGTCGACTGGTGTTCCCGATTTTTGGAATTCACGCTTGACCAGTAGGTGATCGGACGCCGAGTCCTCCAAATGAAGCACACGTAAGACAGCGTGTTTTTTTTGATTTTTGTTGAGCATGATTGGCGCTATGATTGTCCGCAGGCCCGATTCTGCTTGTTTTAAGGTGCTCTGAACGGAGATTCCATTTCAAATGTCACTTCAGCCAACATTTTCGACCCCTACTGTGGCATTGCCGGTCATGCTGGTGGCTGAAGTACAGGATTCGTTGTTGGTGGTTGTTCATGACTTAAAACGGCTGGATGGCTTGCTAGCCCACACCATGGAAAACTTAATGCAGAGATTTACAGCGGCAAGTGCTGATCTGTCTGATCCTGCGTTGGTCGCCATGCAAGAGCTCGAAGGTGTACGCGCTGGTCTGCATGCTGCGCTGACTGAATTGCAGTTTCAGGATATGGCTTCCCAGTTGATCGTTCATACCTCCAAGATTTTGCAGGGTTGTGCCTACCGTCTGGCCTCGGATTCCATGGGCTCTGAGGATGGTGATGCTGTTCCCTTTGTGGAAGATGTGCCGGACCGCCCCAACCCTGTGACTCAGGATGAAATGCAGGCGGGTTCGGTTGAGCTTTTTTGATATTGTTGGAGTCCTCATGCCTGTCATACTCACTGTCGATGATTCACCATCCATGCGCAAGATGGTGGCTTTTACCTTGGTTGGAGCCGGGTATCAAGTCGTTGAAGCGGTTGACGGCATAGATGCTTACGAGAAGGCTCAAGCTCAGCCTATAGATCTGGTGATCACAGACCAAAACATGCCGCGTATGGATGGTCTGAGTTTGACGCGTAAATTGCGTGAGCATCCGCAATTCAAAACAGTACCCATCTTGATGCTGACCACCGAGTCCAGTGATCTCATGAAGCAGGCCGGGCGAGCGGCTGGTGCTACTGGGTGGTTGGTCAAGCCGTTTGATCCGAATCGGCTGATCGAAGTGATCAAGAAAGTTATCAAGTAACGGCGTTTTTCGTCCGTGTAATACATTAGATTTCTGGAGATAGACATGGCTGAAACGCATCATGAGAGCAGCGGGTCCAGTGCCGACTTTGACCTGAGCCAGTTTTATCAGATATTTTTTGAGGAAGCTGGTGAGAATCTGGACTTGATGGAGCAGATGTTGTTGGGCCTGAATCTGGAGACGGCTGACGACGAGGAGCTCAATGGGATTTTTCGTTGTGCCCATTCCGTCAAAGGTGGCGCGGCTACCTTCGGTTTTTCTGATGTAGCAGAATTGACCCATCAAATGGAGTCGCTGCTGGATAGACTTCGGCGGCACGAGCTCAAGCCAAACGCATCGATGGTTGATGTCCTGCTGGAGTCTGCTGATGCTTCGCGCGGGTTGCTGGCTTGCCATCAATCTGGAAATGTTGGTCAAGGACCTGCTACTGCGGGACTTGTCAGCCGGATTCGTGCTTTGGTGGCGGGAGAGGATGTCCCTGTTGTCCCGGTCGCCAAACCTGCCGAACCGGTTAAGGTTGTGCCTGTTGAGCCCCCGGTTGTTCTGCAGGCGGCTCCGGCTGAAGTGACTGTTCAGAAAAGTGGTAGTGATCAGCGTCATCTTGAGATTCGACTGGTCAAGTTGGATCAGCCAACTCAGGCCGAAGCTATTGTTGAGTTGTTTCGCGATATTCCAGGATTGGGGGAAATCAAACCTTTGACACTTTCCGGAACTCCTGCGGATACTCGAGTTTTTGAAGTGCAGACAACGTCCTCCAATGAGGACTTATTGGATTTGTTTGCGTTCCATGTCTCTCGGGAGCATGTTGTTATCGTTGATATGCCCGCTTCTGGCGTTTCGGGGGTGCATCATGAACCAATGACGTCACCTGCTGTAGCTCTGCCCGAACCCTCCGAGAGAGGGTCTTCCGATGCGCCGATTTTTGGCTTTTTTGATGGTGCTCCGGGGGCTCCGCAACAACATGCGGCTGAAGTTTCTCCGATCGCTGCGTCCCCAATGACGGATGTGAGTACGGTGGCCAAGGTTCAAAGTGCCGCCAAAGTGCCTGCGGTGAGTGCGGTGCAGCCTGAGGCCGCGACGATTCGGGTGGCTATCAGCAAGGTGGACCAACTGATTAACTTGGTTGGAGAGCTGGTGATCACCCAGGCCATGTTGGCGCAGAACAGCCGAGCGCTGGATCCCGCTGTTTGTCAACAGTTGTTGACCGGATTGACAGATCTTGACCGGAACACTCGCGATTTGCAGGAATCTGTCATGTCAATCCGGATGATTCCAATGTCAATTGTGTTTAGCCGGTTTCCCCGGATGCTGCGTGATCTGGCGAGCAAACTTGGAAAGAAGGTTGATTTCGTGACCCAGGGTGAGGCAACAGAGTTGGACAAGGGTCTTGTGGAGAAAATCACAGACCCGTTGACTCACTTGGTTCGAAACAGTTGTGATCACGGTATCGAAAGTCCTCAGGAGCGCATTCGAGCTGGGAAGCCTGAAACGGGGACGATCACACTTTCTGCGTCCCATCAGGGCGGCTCAATCGTGATTGAAGTTCGAGACGATGGTAAAGGCATGTCAAGGCAGAAAATCCTGGCGAAGGCCCGAGAGCGTGGGCTTGATGTCTCAGACCAGATGTCCGATGCTGAAGTTTGGCAACTGATATTTGCACCAGGTTTCTCGACCGCAGAAGCTGTGACTGATGTGTCGGGTCGTGGTGTTGGTATGGATGTCGTGAAGCGAAATATTGCGTCACTGAATGGCACGGTGGAGATTGAGTCCTCCGAAGGCAACGGTATGAAGGTGTCTGTTCGGTTGCCGCTGACCTTGGCGATCATGGATGGTATGTCGGTTGGTGTTGGTGATGAGGTCTATATCTTGCCTTTGTCGTCGGTGGTTGAGTCATTCCAAGTTAAATCTGATGCAGTCAGTACTGTGGGGCAGGGTGCACAGTTGGTTAAGGTGCGTGATGAATATATGCCTGTTATTGAGTTGGAGAAAGTATTCCAAGTGCCGAGATACAACTCAGATAAAGTTAGTGACATTATGGTTGTCATAGAGGCTGACAGCAGTAGAGTTGTTCTGCTTGTGGATGAATTGTTAGGGCAGCAACAAGTTGTTGTAAAAAACCTTGAGTCAAATTATCGTAAAGTCCCCAATGTTTCTGGCGCTACTATCCTTGGTGATGGTAAGGTTGCATTGATTTTAGATACCGGTGCTTTGGTGCGTCGTTCACGTCATTGATTCTCTAATAGGCTGAATTTATGAATGAGTCAACTGGTATGGAAAAGATCTCCGGCGAATCGAGCGTTAAGGTTTGTGAGTATTTGACTTTTAGGCTTGATCGCGAGGAATATGGTATTGATATACTGAAGGTTCAAGAAATACGTGGATATGAGCCTCCAACTCGTATTGCGAATGCACCGTCCTTTATTAAAGGGGTGGTTAATTTGCGGGGAACTATTGTTCCAATAGTCGATATGCGACTGAAGTTTAATTGTGAAAATGCTGTATACGATGCATTTACGGTCGTTATTATTTTGAATCTCCATCAACGTATTGTTGGTATTGTTGTTGATTCTGTGAGTGATGTGATGGGTCTTGTGCCAGATCAGATGAGGGGTGCTCCAGATATCGAGAGCATTATTGATTCTGATGCAATCATCGGACTAGGTTCGTTGGATGACAGAATGCTTATTCTTTTGGATATTGAGAAGCTGATGTCTGGTTTGGATATGAGCCTTGTTGCTGATGCTTGATGACTTGAGCGATAGCATTCCATGACCGATTCGCTGGCATTTACAACCCTTCGAGACGGTAACTCGGCTGAGGCTCAGGGTAGGGAGTTTGCGTGGACTAATGCTGATTTTGATAGGGTTCAGAAACTTATTTATCAGCGTGCTGGTATCAGTCTACACAATGGCAAGCATGCGATGGTCTACAGCAGGTTGTCTCGACGTTTGCGTGAAACCGGGCATCGAAGTTTTAATGAGTATCTTGGGTGGCTTGAATCCAGTGATGGCCCTGAGTGGCAGGAGTTTATCAACGCCTTAACGACTAACCTCACATCCTTTTTTCGTGAAGACCATCACTTTAAGATATTTTCTGAATACTTGAAGCATAACAGGCAGAAAAGCAAGTGGAAGATTTGGTGTTGTGCAGCGTCAACGGGTGAGGAGCCATATTCCATACTGATGACGGCAATTGATGCATTGGGGGCGAATCCTGGTCTGACTTTGATTGCGAGTGACATTGATTCAAAGGTGCTTGCGACGGCGGCAAATGGGATTTATCGAATTGAAAATTTAAGAAATATTAATAGTGATCAATTCCGTAATTTTTTTCTGCGTGGCAAGGGTTCGAATTCTGGTATGGTGAGAATCAAGCCAGAGCTTCAAAAGTTGGTAGATTTCAAAATTGTGAATTTGGTTCGAGACTCTTGGCCGTTTCAAGAATTATTTGATGTGATTTTTTGCCGAAATGTCATGATATATTTTGATGGTCCCACGCAGCGGAGTGTGCTTGAACGCATTCATCGCGTCATGTCTCCAGGGGGGTTGTTGTTTGTTGGGCACGCAGAGAATTTTAGTGAGTCCCGTGACCTCTTCGTTTTGAGAGGTAAGACTGTGTATGAGAGAGCCTGAGTCTGCAATGCTCATTGCTTCGCGCCACATATTTTATATTTAGCCAATACGGTAGCCTCCTTATGAATTCACCTTCTTCCGGTTTAGGTCGAATGTCTGTCCAGACTGACGACGGGCTAGGAAGAGCAAAGCTGCCGATCGGTGGACGCGTTTCCCAGCTCGATCGCTTGAAGTCGTTGCCGCGCAACCCGGGTGAAGCCTCTTTTTTTTACGCTGATCACCACTTTCAATACGATGCGGTCAAAGTTTTGCCGGGGGAGTACTTTGTTTCTAGCGAAGACCTGATGGTGATGACGGTTTTGGGTTCATGTATTGCGGCTTGCATTTGGGATAGTCGGGTTCGTTCTGGCGGTATGAATCATTTCATGTTGCCAGACGGTGACGGTGCAGAAGGTGGTGGGCGCTATGGGTCCTATGCTATGGAGTTGCTAATTAATCATCTGTTGAAGTCGGGGGCTCGCAGGGAGTCAATGCAAGCAAAGGTTTTCGGCGGTGCCCAAGTGATGGCGGGGTTCACTTCAATGAATGTTGGAGAAAGAAATACCAAGTTTGTGCTTGACTACTTGGCGACAGAGCGTATTCCTGTTGTCTCCCAGGATGTCTTGGACATCCATCCTAGAAAAGTCTGTTTTTTCCCCGCTTCTGGAAAAGCGCTTGTTAAGCGATTGGCTCATGCTCATCCTGAAACTCTTGCAGTGGAAGAGCGCAAAGGAAACGCCGCAACAGTTGTTCGGTCGACTTCCGGTGGTTCTGTTGATTTGTTTTGAGGGGTGTTGGTGAAGAAAATTCGTGTTTTGGTTGTTGATGACTCCGCATTGGTTCGAAGTCTACTCTCTGAGATCGTCAATCGTCAGGCAGATATGGAGTGCGTAGGCGTGGCTAACGATCCGTTGATGGCGCGGGAGATGATTCGCGAGTTGAGTCCAGATGTCATCACTCTGGATATCGAAATGCCGCGTATGGATGGGCTTGATTTCCTGGCGCGGTTGATGCGATTGCGGCCAACCCCAGTGGTGATGATTTCCACTCTAACTGAGCGTGGCGCAGAGGCGACAATGAGGGCGCTTGAGTTGGGGGCTGTGGACTTTGTTTCAAAACCCAGAATAGGGGTTGTTGATGGCCTCAGTGATTTGTCTGATCAAATTGTTGAGAAGGTGCGGGTTGCGGCAAAGGCCAATGTGCGACGCGTAGCAACTGCGTCCGCAGGTGACGCAACTTTGCCGCGCGAACGAGTGCCGACCGTGCCATCTGGTGGTGCGATAAAAACCAGTTTTTCCACTGAAAAACTGGTTTTTATCGGTGCTTCAACAGGTGGGACAGAAGCGATCAAAGATATCTTGATTAGGTTGCCCGCCGATTTTCCTGCGGTGTTGGTTACGCAGCATATGCCGCCAGGTTTTACCAAAACCTTTGCAGCCCGTTTGAATGGATTGAGTAAGCTTGCTGTGCAAGAGGCGGTTAATGGAGAGAGACTTTTGCCCGGGCATGCGTACATAGCTCCGGGCGGATTGCAGTTCCGTATTGATCGAAGTGGTGCCAACTACCTTGCTGTTGTTGAGGATGGTGAACCGGTCAATCGGCACAAGCCATCAGTGGAGGTGCTGTTTAAGTCTGCGGCTAAGATTGCTGGGCGCAATGCTTATGGTGTTTTGCTTACTGGAATGGGAAATGACGGAGCAAAAGCACTGCGAGAGATGAAAGAGGCCGGGAGTTATAACTACGTCCAGGATGAAGCATCGTGCATTGTGTTTGGAATGCCTAGGGAGGCTATCTTGCAGGGCGCTGCTGATGAAGTGTTGCCGCCAGCAGAGATTGCGCAGGCGCTCATCTCGAGAGTAAAAACAAGCCCGGACCGTTACCGTGTCTAACGGGAGAGCTTCCTTGGTTTGGAATGAGCAAAAAAGAGAAAATTTTTAAGAAAAGCGCAAAAAAGCGTTGTAGAATACAAGGCTTCGCTGATCACGGCGAAGAAAAAAAGAAGGTGGCGATAAGCCGCTTTCAAGATCATTAAAAACATACAGCCGATAAGCGTGGGCGTTTGAAGCGAGAGGCTCAAGTTCTTTGGAACTAAGTCTTAATTGGCTTACAAACGCTCATGAAGTAAAAAAGATGTGAAATTCAGAAATGAAGTTCACGTTGATTCCAATTTATGAGTTGCGCAGCAATGCGCAAAAAAATCAAGATCGAACTATAGAGTTTGATCCTGGCTCAGATTGAACGCTGGCGGCATGCCTTACACATGCAAGTCGAACGGCAGCACGGGAGCAATCCTGGTGGCGAGTGGCGAACGGGTGAGTAATATATCGGAACGTGCCCAGTCGTGGGGGATAACGCAGCGAAAGCTGTGCTAATACCGCATACGATCTACGGATGAAAGCGGGGGATCGCAAGACCTCGCGCGATTGGAGCGGCCGATATCAGATTAGCTAGTTGGTGAGGTAAAGGCTCACCAAGGCGACGATCTGTAGCTGGTCTGAGAGGACGACCAGCCACACTGGAACTGAGACACGGTCCAGACTCCTACGGGAGGCAGCAGTGGGGAATTTTGGACAATGGGCGCAAGCCTGATCCAGCAATGCCGCGTGCAGGATGAAGGCCTTCGGGTTGTAAACTGCTTTTGTACGGAGCGAAAAGGCTTCTCCTAATACGAGGGGCTCATGACGGTACCGTAAGAATAAGCACCGGCTAACTACGTGCCAGCAGCCGCGGTAATACGTAGGGTGCGAGCGTTAATCGGAATTACTGGGCGTAAAGCGTGCGCAGGCGGTTTTGTAAGACAGATGTGAAATCCCCGGGCTCAACCTGGGACCTGCATTTGTGACTGCAAGGCTAGAGTACGGTAGAGGGGGATGGAATTCCGCGTGTAGCAGTGAAATGCGTAGATATGCGGAGGAACACCGATGGCGAAGGCAATCCCCTGGACCTGTACTGACGCTCATGCACGAAAGCGTGGGGAGCAAACAGGATTAGATACCCTGGTAGTCCACGCCCTAAACGATGTCAACTGGTTGTTGGGTCTTTACTGACTCAGTAACGAAGCTAACGCGTGAAGTTGACCGCCTGGGGAGTACGGCCGCAAGGTTGAAACTCAAAGGAATTGACGGGGACCCGCACAAGCGGTGGATGATGTGGTTTAATTCGATGCAACGCGAAAAACCTTACCCACCTTTGACATGTACGGAACCCTTTAGAGATAGAGGGGTGCTCGAAAGAGAGCCGTAACACAGGTGCTGCATGGCTGTCGTCAGCTCGTGTCGTGAGATGTTGGGTTAAGTCCCGCAACGAGCGCAACCCTTGTCATTAGTTGCTACATTCAGTTGGGCACTCTAATGAGACTGCCGGTGACAAGCCGGAGGAAGGTGGGGATGACGTCAAGTCCTCATGGCCCTTATAGGTGGGGCTACACACGTCATACAATGGCTGGTACAAAGGGTTGCCAACCCGCGAGGGGGAGCTAATCCCATAAAGCCAGTCGTAGTCCGGATCGTAGTCTGCAACTCGACTACGTGAAGTCGGAATCGCTAGTAATCGTGGATCAGAATGTCACGGTGAATACGTTCCCGGGTCTTGTACACACCGCCCGTCACACCATGGGAGCGGGTTCTGCCAGAAGTAGTTAGCTTAACCGCAAGGAGGGCGATTACCACGGCAGGGTTCGTGACTGGGGTGAAGTCGTAACAAGGTAGCCGTATCGGAAGGTGCGGCTGGATCACCTCCTTTCTGGAAACATTTAGCTTCTCAAATTGAACGCTCACACTTATCGGTTGTTGGAAGGTTGTCGCTGACGACTGCGGTGAATAACCATGGTCCCAAGTGACCGACTTGGGTCTGTAGCTCAGTTGGTTAGAGCACCGTCTTGATAAGGCGGGGGTCGTTGGTTCGAGACCAACCAGACCCACCAATGTCGAAGGGTTCGGTTAACCGGGTTGTCCAACGATGCTCTGGCTTGGGGGGTGTAGCTCAGCTGGGAGAGCGGCTGCTTTGCAAGCAGTAGGTAGCGGGTTCGAGTCCTGTCACCTCCACCAACATTTTGTTAGTTCTTATTTGCTGTGTGTTTATTCAACACTAAAGTTGCTTTGGGTTTTGTTGCCTGAGGATGCTTTAGTGTTGATCAAGATAGCTTGATCAACATAGGCCAATCTGAAAAGGTTGGTGGCTGTTCTTTAAAAATTTATAGAGTTTAATCAGCGTTGCTAGCGGAAAGTGCACATTCGTAAAGGTTTCGTGCATACCGTGCCGCTAGTAACAAATTTTGATTGCGTCAAAATGAATATCAGACTTCACGTTTGAAATTCGAGTTATTCAAGTTAAATTGAATACGGCATAACGCGACAGGTGAGAGACCTGTCAAACATTCCTTGATAAAACGATGGTATTTCGAAAGAAAGATCAAAGTTATAGGGTCAAGTGAATAAGAGCATGTGGTGGATGCCTTGGCAATGATAGGCGACGAAGGACGTGATAGCCTGCGATAAGCTTCGGGGAGCTGGCAAATGAGCTTTGATCCGGAGACTTCCGAATGGGGAAACCCACCTGCAAAGGTATCGCATGATGAATACATAGTCATGCGAGGCGAACCGGGTGAACTGAAACATCTCAGTAGCTCGAGGAAAAGACATCAACCGAGATTCCGAAAGTAGTGGCGAGCGAAATCGGAGAAGCCTGCAAGTGATAGCACAACTCTTAGCAAAACAGTCTGGAAAGTCTGGCCATAGCAGGTGATAGCCCTGTATGCGAAAAGAGATGTGTGGTACTGAGTTTGCGACAAGTAGGGCGGGACACGTGTAATCCTGTCTGAATATGGGGGGACCATCCTCCAAGGCTAAATACTCATCATTGACCGATAGTGAACTAGTACCGTGAGGGAAAGGCGAAAAGAACCCCGGGAGGGGAGTGAAATAGATCCTGAAACCGCATGCTTACAAAAAGTAGGAGCCCGCAAGGGTGACTGCGTACCTTTTGTATAATGGGTCAGCGACTTACATTCAGTGGCAAGGTTAACCGAATAGGGAAGCCGTAGAGAAATCGAGTCCGAATAGGGCGAATTAGTCGCTGGGTGTAGACCCGAAACCAAGTGATCTATCCATGGCCAGGATGAAGGTGCCGTAACAGGTACTGGAGGTCCGAACCGACTAGTGTTGCAAAACTAGCGGATGAGCTGTGGATAGGGGTGAAAGGCTAAACAAACTTGGAAATAGCTGGTTCTCTCCGAAAACTATTTAGGTAGTGCCTCAAGTATTACCGTTGGGGGTAGAGCACTGTTTTGGCTAGGGGGTCATGGCGACTTACCAAACCAATGCAAACTCCGAATACCGACGAGTACAGCTTGGGAGACAGAGCACCGGGTGCTAACGTCCGGACTCAAGAGGGAAACAACCCAGACCGCCAGCTAAGGTCCCTAAAATTGGCTAAGTGGGAAACGAAGTGGGAAGGCTAAAACAGTCAGGATGTTGGCTTAGAAGCAGCCATCATTTAAAGAAAGCGTAATAGCTCACTGATCGAGTCGTCCTGCGCGGAAGATGTAACGGGGCTAAGCCAGTTACCGAAGCTGCGGATGTGCAATTTATTGCACGTGGTAGGAGAGCGTTCTGTAAGCCTGTGAAGGTGCGTTGTAAAGCGTGCTGGAGGTATCAGAAGTGCGAATGCTGACATGAGTAGCGTTAAAGGGGGTGAAAAGCCCCCTCGCCGTAAGCGCAAGGTTTTCTACGCAACGTTCATCGGCGTAGAGTGAGTCGGCCCCTAAGGCGAGGCAGAGATGCGTAGTTGATGGGAAACAGGTCAATATTCCTGTACCGATGTGTAGTGCGATGTGGGGACGGAGAAGGTTAGCTCAGCCAACTGTTGGATATGTTGGTTCAAGCCTGTAGTCGTGCCTGGTAGGTAAATCCGCCGGGCTTAGATGAGGGGTGATAACGAGGCAGCTTGCTGCCGAAGTGAGTGATACCCTGCTTCCAGGAAAAGCCACTAAGCTTCAGCTACACACGACCGTACCGCAAACCGACACTGGTGCGCGAGATGAGTATTCTAAGGCGCTTGAGAGAACTCTGGAGAAGGAACTCGGCAAATTGACACCGTAACTTCGGAAGAAGGTGTGCCTTTAGTAGGTGAAGGGATTTACTCCTGGAGCCCAATGAGGTTGCAAAAAATCGGTGGCTGCGACTGTTTATTAAAAACACAGCACTCTGCAAACACGAAAGTGGACGTATAGGGTGTGACGCCTGCCCGGTGCTGGAAGATTAAATGATGGGGTGAGAGCTCTTGATTGAAGTCCCAGTAAACGGCGGCCGTAACTATAACGGTCCTAAGGTAGCGAAATTCCTTGTCGGGTAAGTTCCGACCTGCACGAATGGCGTAACGATGGCCACACTGTCTCCTCCAGAGACTCAGCGAAG
Organism: Rhodoferax sp. U11-2br; assembly: GCF_018619435.1. Lineage (GTDB taxonomy): Bacteria > Pseudomonadota > Gammaproteobacteria > Burkholderiales > Burkholderiaceae_C > Rhodoferax. Next base: position 80,406 of record NZ_JAHFZF010000017.1, read on the forward strand.
TTGAAATGTTTGTGATGATGCAATCTCCCCGCGGAAAGACGGAAAGACCCCATGAACCTTTACTGTAGCTTTGTATTGGACTTTGAACAGATCTGTGTAGGATAGGTGGGAGGCTTTGAAGTAGGGTCGCTAGATTCTATGGAGCCAACGTTGAAATACCACCCTGGTGTGTTTGAGGTTCTAACCTAGGTCCCTTATCGGGATCGGGGACAGTGCATGGTAGGCAGTTTGACTGGGGCGGTCTCCTCCCAAAGCGTAACGGAGGAGTTCGAAGGTACGCTAGTTACGGTCGGACATCGTGACGATAGTGCAATGGCATAAGCGTGCTTAACTGCGAGACTGACAAGTCGAGCAGATGCGAAAGCAGGACATAGTGATCCGGTGGTTCTGTATGGAAGGGCCATCGCTCAACGGATAAAAGGTACTCTGGGGATAACAGGCTGATACCGCCCAAGAGTTCATATCGACGGCGGTGTTTGGCACCTCGATGTCGGCTCATCTCATCCTGGGGCTGTAGCCGGTCCCAAGGGTATGGCTGTTCGCCATTTAAAGAGGTACGTGAGCTGGGTTTAAAACGTCGTGAGACAGTTTGGTCCCTATCTTCCGTGGGCGCTGCAGATTTGAGGAAGCCTGCTCCTAGTACGAGAGGACCGGAGTGGACACACCTCTGGTGTATCGGTTGTCACGCCAGTGGCATTGCCGAGTAGCTATGTGTGGAAGAGATAACCGCTGAAAGCATCTAAGCGGGAAACTCGTTTCAAGATGAGATCTGCCGGGGCCTTGAGCCCCCTGAAGAGTCGTTCAAGACCAGGACGTTGATAGGTCGGGTGTGTAAGTGCAGCAATGCATTGAGCTAACCGATACTAATTGCTCGTGCGGCTTGACCCTATAACTTTGATTTGCCTACAGCGCAATCAAGGAAGTTATGCCAAGTTGACGCATTCAAAATCCAGGTGGCAACACCTGGTGTCTAACAAGACAAAAGCTGATTAGCTCTATAAATTGATCTTCTTGACCCCAAAAACGTCAAAAAGATAAAAAGTTTTGCCTGACGACCATAGCGAGGTGGCTCCACTCCTTCCCATCCCGAACAGGACAGTGAAACGCCTCTGCGCCAATGATAGTGCGGATTCCCGTGTGAAAGTAGGTCATCGTCAGGCTCCCAACGCCAGAAACGCCCAGTCAGTTGACTGGGCGTTTTTCTTAGAGATCATGAAGATTTTTAAGAAAAGCGCAAAAAAGCGTTGTAGAATACAAGGCTTCGCTGATCACGGCGAAGAAAAAAAGAAGGTGGCGATAAGCCGCTTTCAAGATCATTAAAAACATACAGCCGATAAGCGTGGGCGTTTGAAGCGAGAGGCTCAAGTTCTTTGGAACTAAGTCTTAATTGGCTTACAAACGCTCATGAAGTAAAAAAGATGTGAAATTCAGAAATGAAGTTCACGTTGATTCCAATTTATGAGTTGCGCAGCAATGCGCAAAAAAATCAAGATCGAACTATAGAGTTTGATCCTGGCTCAGATTGAACGCTGGCGGCATGCCTTACACATGCAAGTCGAACGGCAGCACGGGAGCAATCCTGGTGGCGAGTGGCGAACGGGTGAGTAATATATCGGAACGTGCCCAGTCGTGGGGGATAACGCAGCGAAAGCTGTGCTAATACCGCATACGATCTACGGATGAAAGCGGGGGATCGCAAGACCTCGCGCGATTGGAGCGGCCGATATCAGATTAGCTAGTTGGTGAGGTAAAGGCTCACCAAGGCGACGATCTGTAGCTGGTCTGAGAGGACGACCAGCCACACTGGAACTGAGACACGGTCCAGACTCCTACGGGAGGCAGCAGTGGGGAATTTTGGACAATGGGCGCAAGCCTGATCCAGCAATGCCGCGTGCAGGATGAAGGCCTTCGGGTTGTAAACTGCTTTTGTACGGAGCGAAAAGGCTTCTCCTAATACGAGGGGCTCATGACGGTACCGTAAGAATAAGCACCGGCTAACTACGTGCCAGCAGCCGCGGTAATACGTAGGGTGCGAGCGTTAATCGGAATTACTGGGCGTAAAGCGTGCGCAGGCGGTTTTGTAAGACAGATGTGA
>NZ_JAHFZF010000017.1:85000-100167 GCF_018619435.1 Rhodoferax sp. U11-2br
TACCAAACCAATGCAAACTCCGAATACCGACGAGTACAGCTTGGGAGACAGAGCACCGGGTGCTAACGTCCGGACTCAAGAGGGAAACAACCCAGACCGCCAGCTAAGGTCCCTAAAATTGGCTAAGTGGGAAACGAAGTGGGAAGGCTAAAACAGTCAGGATGTTGGCTTAGAAGCAGCCATCATTTAAAGAAAGCGTAATAGCTCACTGATCGAGTCGTCCTGCGCGGAAGATGTAACGGGGCTAAGCCAGTTACCGAAGCTGCGGATGTGCAATTTATTGCACGTGGTAGGAGAGCGTTCTGTAAGCCTGTGAAGGTGCGTTGTAAAGCGTGCTGGAGGTATCAGAAGTGCGAATGCTGACATGAGTAGCGTTAAAGGGGGTGAAAAGCCCCCTCGCCGTAAGCGCAAGGTTTTCTACGCAACGTTCATCGGCGTAGAGTGAGTCGGCCCCTAAGGCGAGGCAGAGATGCGTAGTTGATGGGAAACAGGTCAATATTCCTGTACCGATGTGTAGTGCGATGTGGGGACGGAGAAGGTTAGCTCAGCCAACTGTTGGATATGTTGGTTCAAGCCTGTAGTCGTGCCTGGTAGGTAAATCCGCCGGGCTTAGATGAGGGGTGATAACGAGGCAGCTTGCTGCCGAAGTGAGTGATACCCTGCTTCCAGGAAAAGCCACTAAGCTTCAGCTACACACGACCGTACCGCAAACCGACACTGGTGCGCGAGATGAGTATTCTAAGGCGCTTGAGAGAACTCTGGAGAAGGAACTCGGCAAATTGACACCGTAACTTCGGAAGAAGGTGTGCCTTTAGTAGGTGAAGGGATTTACTCCTGGAGCCCAATGAGGTTGCAAAAAATCGGTGGCTGCGACTGTTTATTAAAAACACAGCACTCTGCAAACACGAAAGTGGACGTATAGGGTGTGACGCCTGCCCGGTGCTGGAAGATTAAATGATGGGGTGAGAGCTCTTGATTGAAGTCCCAGTAAACGGCGGCCGTAACTATAACGGTCCTAAGGTAGCGAAATTCCTTGTCGGGTAAGTTCCGACCTGCACGAATGGCGTAACGATGGCCACACTGTCTCCTCCAGAGACTCAGCGAAGTTGAAATGTTTGTGATGATGCAATCTCCCCGCGGAAAGACGGAAAGACCCCATGAACCTTTACTGTAGCTTTGTATTGGACTTTGAACAGATCTGTGTAGGATAGGTGGGAGGCTTTGAAGTAGGGTCGCTAGATTCTATGGAGCCAACGTTGAAATACCACCCTGGTGTGTTTGAGGTTCTAACCTAGGTCCCTTATCGGGATCGGGGACAGTGCATGGTAGGCAGTTTGACTGGGGCGGTCTCCTCCCAAAGCGTAACGGAGGAGTTCGAAGGTACGCTAGTTACGGTCGGACATCGTGACGATAGTGCAATGGCATAAGCGTGCTTAACTGCGAGACTGACAAGTCGAGCAGATGCGAAAGCAGGACATAGTGATCCGGTGGTTCTGTATGGAAGGGCCATCGCTCAACGGATAAAAGGTACTCTGGGGATAACAGGCTGATACCGCCCAAGAGTTCATATCGACGGCGGTGTTTGGCACCTCGATGTCGGCTCATCTCATCCTGGGGCTGTAGCCGGTCCCAAGGGTATGGCTGTTCGCCATTTAAAGAGGTACGTGAGCTGGGTTTAAAACGTCGTGAGACAGTTTGGTCCCTATCTTCCGTGGGCGCTGCAGATTTGAGGAAGCCTGCTCCTAGTACGAGAGGACCGGAGTGGACACACCTCTGGTGTATCGGTTGTCACGCCAGTGGCATTGCCGAGTAGCTATGTGTGGAAGAGATAACCGCTGAAAGCATCTAAGCGGGAAACTCGTTTCAAGATGAGATCTGCCGGGGCCTTGAGCCCCCTGAAGAGTCGTTCAAGACCAGGACGTTGATAGGTCGGGTGTGTAAGTGCAGCAATGCATTGAGCTAACCGATACTAATTGCTCGTGCGGCTTGACCCTATAACTTTGATTTGCCTACAGCGCAATCAAGGAAGTTATGCCAAGTTGACGCATTCAAAATCCAGGTGGCAACACCTGGTGTCTAACAAGACAAAAGCTGATTAGCTCTATAAATTGATCTTCTTGACCCCAAAAACGTCAAAAAGATAAAAAGTTTTGCCTGACGACCATAGCGAGGTGGCTCCACTCCTTCCCATCCCGAACAGGACAGTGAAACGCCTCTGCGCCAATGATAGTGCGGATTCCCGTGTGAAAGTAGGTCATCGTCAGGCTCCCAACGCCAGAAACGCCCAGTCAGTTGACTGGGCGTTTTTTTTTGTGTTTCAGATATCGCCGCGGTCTTCAAACAGCCCGTTGATCCATTCGCTTTCACGCTTTTGGATGGCAACCAGGAACGTCTTCACTGCATCAGGGTCTTTGGCGAGACTGCCGAAGTGATCGAACCCTGTTTCAAGAAAGCTCTGCAAATTGCCTAGGCCTGCCAGTTCGGCCGGTTTGCGCATCATCTTCAACAACCAGCGCAAGCCCACTTTGCGGGTCAAGACGCTTAACTCGCTACCGATGCCCAATACCGTGTTGAGTTGCCATTCGCGTTTGGGCTGTTGGCCCACCCTGCGCCAACACGCCTGATAACGTGCTGCAGGCGTTGGTCGGTGGTCTAAATCTATCCAGCTCTGGGCCATCTCCAAATCAAGTGCTTCTGTCACATGGTGCAGTTCGGCCAGCGTGACGGCAATCTCGACAACCTGCGCAGGGAAGGTGTGCTGGATGGCCGCTGCCACTTTCGCAAACTGGGCGTCACGGCGGCTGTAATCACGTTCGCTGTACAACTCTTCCAGAAAAAAAGTGGCGCATCCTGAATAGACCGGCGACGCCAGCATGTCTTGGTAGGTGTCGGCAAACCGTCTGGCTTGTATCGCCTTCACTTCCGACACAGCGCGGGACAATGCCGGGTTGTGTAAAGCCATCCCGCGCAGCTCGGAGACCTGTGCCAACGCTTCCCTGATTCGTGTGGACGCTTCCATCGGATACACAGTTTAGGATGCAAAGAGGGTCGTGGTGTGGGAAACACCCCACGTCTTGCTACATTGTTTTGATTTAGTGTGAAGACACTAGTGGAAACCCGTATATTCGCGGGATGCTTGAAACGATCACCTCCACCGACGATACCGAGAGCCGCGCTCGGCCATCCAGGGGTGCGGTGCATCTTGAGAAAAAAGCCGTTGTAGCTCGGCCGGCGGACCTGATGGTGCCGATACGCTCGCTGGGTGAGAACCATCGCGGACGTATTGGTGAACATCTTCTGGCCTTGAGCCCCCAGGATCGGTACTTCCGTTTTGGTTTTACCGCCAAGGATGCGCAGATTCAGGCTTATGTGGATGGCCTCAATTTTGAGCGTGACGAAATTTTTGGCATTTACAACCGGCGCCTCAAGTTGATTGGCATGGCGCATTTGGCGTATTCGAGTGCGGATCGTGTCAGCGCTTCTTCCGAGTTTGGTGTGTCGGTGTCCGAGCATGTGCGTGGGCGGGGTTATGGTGCACGCCTGTTCGAGCGCGCCGTGATGCATGCCCGAAATGAAGGTGTGACCGCCATGTATGTGCATGTGCTGAGTGAAAACACCGCCATGCTGAAAATCGCGCGCCGGGGTGGGGCGACAGTGGTGCGGGATGGCTCCGAGTCAGAGGCCTACCTGCGTTTGACGCCGGCGACCTTCCAAACCCAGGTGACCGAGATCATGGAAGAGCATTTGGCCCAGGCCAATTACCACCTCAAGGCCCAGGCCAAGCAGTTCTGGGACACGATTGGGCGATTCCAGCACGCCTGGCGCCCCGCCAAAGAAGACAGCCCCAGCGAATGATCTGACATGGCGCATGAGGGTTGGCGGCGTAATCCAGTATCCTAGAGGCTTGTTCAACAACCGCATGTCCTGCCGCCTTGGCCGTGTCCGACCCTTACCCTGCCCGTCCTGAACGGGAAGACACCCGCACTTTTTTGCAAAAAGTCGCGGAATTCATCAACCCCGGTCCTGACTCCACCGCCGAGCTCATCGAGACCTTGGTGGATGCTGAACACAATCAGCTCATCGGCGCAGATTCGCGCAAGATGCTTGAAGGCGTCATCCGCATGGCCGAGATGACGGCAGGGGATGTGATGGTGCCCACCCCCCGCATGGAGTTGGTCAACATCGAGGACCCCTATGACGTGATGATGCACGGTGTGATCGATACCGCGCATTCCCGCTTCCCGGTGTTTGAGGGGGAACGCGAGAACATCATTGGCATCCTGATGGCCAAGGACTTGCTCAAGCTCCAGCGCGCGCCTGAGCTCAACATCCGTGCTTTGTTGCGACCGGCGGTGTTTGTGCCCGAGAGCAAAGGACTCAACGACCTGCTGCGTGATTTTCAGAGCAACCACAACCACCTGGCGATCGTGATCGACGAGTTTGGCCGTGTGGCCGGCCTGATCACCATCGAGGATGTGCTGGAACAGATTGTCGGTGAGATTGAAGACGAATTTGACCTGGACGATGACGAGGGTGACATCTTCGGCTTGGCGGACCGCACCTACCGCGTCAGTGGTGACACCTTGATCGAACGTGTGGAAGCCACTTTTGGTGTGACCCTGGACAGCACCGACCCCGAAGACGATTTTGAAACCATCGGCGGGCTGATTGCCCACGAGATGGGCCATGTGCCCAAAAGGGGTGAACATCACATCATGTCCGGCTTGGATTTTGCCGTCCTCCACACCAAAGGCGGTGCGGTGAAGTGGTTCAAGGTCTCGCCTGTGCCGCAGAATCCGGCCTGAGCTTGGGCGGGACTGGTCTTGTTTGAAACACCGCGTCGTTCGACGCCCTTGATCCGCTGGTTGTTGCTGTTGGCCGCAGGCGCCTGTCAGGCGGCCAGCCTGGCCTGGCCTCTCGCTACGCCAGACGCACTCCACATTCTGGGCATCACACGCGGACAGCCGGTCTGGTGGCTGCAGCTGCTGTCCATGGCGGTGTTGGTGGCCTTGCTCACACGGTGTCGCACGGCACGTGAAGCGGCTTGGTGTGGCTGGTTGTTCACACTGGCCTGGTTGTCACTCACCTTTGCCTGGTTATTTGTGTCCATGCACACCTACGGCGGCTTACCCGCGCCGCTGGCTGTTCTAGCGGTGTTTGCACTGGCAGGGGCCTTGGCCCTGTACTACGCCGCTGTTTCCTGGTTATTTTGGCATCTGGCCCTGATCAATAAAGGGCTGAGTGCTCTTGTTTTTGCATCCTTGTGGTTGCTGGCTGAATTGGCTCGGGGGCAGTGGTTGACCGGCTTTGGTTGGGGGGCGGTGGGCTACGCGCAGCTTGATGGGCCCTTGCAGGCCTGGTTGCCCTGGGTTGGCCTGTACGGTGTGAGCTGGCTGGCCGCCTGGATGGCCGCTGTGCTGGTGACGCTGTTGGGTGGGGCTCGCGCCAAACACAAGGGGGCCACGGTCCTGCTGGTCATGGTGATGGCTGGTTTGCCGTTGGTGTCGCCTGCTTCTGCAGGGCTTGATCGAGGCAAGCTCAGCGTCACCTTGTTGCAAGGCAACATCGCCCAGGAAGAGAAGTTTGAGCCCGCCACCGGAGTGCTCAAGGCCTTGCGATGGTATGGCGAGCAACTGCAGGCCAGCCCAAGTGAACTGATCATCACGCCCGAAACAGCGCTGGCGGTGTTGCCACAACAGTTGCCCGAGGGCTACTGGCAGGCGCTGCAGCAGCGTTTTGCCAGCGGCCAGCAGGCGGCACTGGTGGGTTTGCCCATGGGGGCGATGGCCGACGGCTACACCAACTCGGTGGTGGGTTTTGCGCCCGGTCAAGGTGCGCCCTGGCGCTACGACAAACACCACCTGGTGCCTTTTGGCGAGTTCATCCCGCCGATGTTTCGCTGGTTCATCGACATGATGCACATCCCGCTGGGCGACTTCAACCGGGGCGGTTTGCCCCAGCCCAGCTTTGATTGGCAGGGGCAGCGTCTGGCCACCAGCATCTGCTTTGAAAACCTGTTCAGCGAAGAGATGGCGACCCAGTTTGTGGATGTATCCACCGCGCCAACCATCCTGGTCAATCTCAGCAACCTGGGCTGGTTTGGTGAACACCTGGCCATGGACCAGCATCTGCACATTGCCCGCACCCGTGCGCTCGAATTTGACCGTCCGTTTTTGCTGGCCACCAACACCGGGCAGACCGCCATCGTGAGCCGCCAAGGCCAGGTGTTGCAAGCCTTGGCCCCGCATACCGCTGCGGCGCTGCATGGCACGGTGCAGGGGCGCTCGGGCATCACACCCTACGCAGCCTGGGTGTCGCGTTTTGGCCAGTGGCCGTTGTGGCTGCTGGCGATGGGCATCGTGTTGGGCGCCGCCTGGCAGCGCTGGCGATCAGCGCGTTTCTAAATCGGGCGTGTTCCCTCGGCGCTCGGGAGGTGGGGCCAGACGAAGCCCGTAAAATTGCGGTTTGGCGCACCGCCGGGCGGTGTGTCTGTTTGAAACTCCAAGCGCCAATCAGACCGGCGCAACCCACTTATGTTGACCTTCCAGCAAATCATCTTGAAACTGCAGTCCTACTGGGACGCCCAGGGCTGCGCGTTGTTGCAGCCCTATGACATGGAAGTTGGTGCCGGCACCTCACACACCGCCACGTTTTTGAGAGCCCTGGGGCCTGAGCCCTGGAAGGCGGCCTATGTGCAGCCCAGCCGCCGCCCGAAAGACGGCCGTTATGGCGAGAATCCGAACCGCCTGCAACACTACTACCAATACCAGGTGGTGCTCAAACCCGCACCGAGCAACATCCTCGAGCTGTACCTGGGCTCTCTCGAAGCCCTGGGCTTTGACCTGAAGAAAAACGACATCCGTTTTGTCGAAGACGACTGGGAAAACCCGACGCTCGGCGCCTGGGGCCTGGGCTGGGAAGTCTGGCTCAACGGCATGGAAGTGACCCAGTTCACCTACTTCCAGCAAGTCGGTGGCATTGACTGCAAACCGATCACCGGTGAAATCACCTACGGCCTGGAGCGCCTGGCGATGTACCTGCAAGGTGTGGACAACGTCTACAACCTGACCTGGACCACGGCGGCAGACGGTCGCACGCTGTCTTACGGCGACGTCTACAAACAAAACGAGGTGGAGCAGTCCACCTACAACTTCGAACACAGCGACGCCGACTTCCTGTTCACAGCCTTCACCGCGCATGAAAAACAGGCCAAACACCTGATGGACGTGCAACTGGCTTTGCCAGCTTATGAACAAGTCCTCAAATGTGCGCACAGCTTCAATCTGCTGGACGCGCGCGGTGCCATCAGCGTGACCGAACGCGCCGCCTACATTGGCCGCATCCGCAACCTGGCGCGCGGCGTGGCGCAGAGCTACCGCGACAGCCGCGCCCGCCTGGGTTACCCGATGGCCGACAGCCAGATTGCGGCCCTGGTGCTGGGCAATGAGGGCATCGATGCCGTCACCGACGCTGCGCGCCAAGCCGAGCTGAGCCGTGCCTTCATGTGGAGTGCGCTGACCGATAAAAACCAAGAGACCCAGAAGGTGGCCCTGTGAGAAACCTGCTCGTTGAACTGTTTGTTGAAGAACTGCCCCCCAAGGCGCTTAAAAAATTGGGTGAAGCTTTTGCCGGCCAGCTGGCTGAGCAACTGCGCGCGCTGGGCCTGGCCAATGGCGTGTCGGTGGTGACACCGTTTGCCTCGCCACGCCGCCTGGCAGCCCACATCACCCATGTGGCAGCCAAAGCGGCTGACAAGGCGGTGCAGCAAAAGCTGATGCCCGTCAGTGTGGGGCTGGATGCCAACGGCCTGGCCACACCCGCGTTGCTCAAGAAGTTGCAGGCCCTGGGTGTGGACGTGTCGGACCCGGTGTTTGCGGTCGCTGGTTTGCGCAAGGCGGTGGATGGCAAAGCCGAGGCCCTGTTTTATGACAGCCAGGTCAGTGGTGCCACACTCGATGTCGGCCTGCAGCAGGCGCTGGACGTGGCGCTGACCAAGCTGCCGATCCCCAAAGTCATGAGTTACCAGTTGGAAACGGATTGCGAGTTGCCCGGCTGGACCAGCGTCAACTTTGTGCGCCCGGCCCATGGCCTGGTGGCGCTGCATGGCGACACCGTGGTGCCGGTCAAGGTGCTGGGCCTCACAGCAGGTAACAGCACCCAGGGCCACCGTTTTGAGGCTGCCAAGTCGCCGGTGGTGCTGGAAGATGCCGACAGCTACGCCCAGACCCTGCGGGTGGACGGTGCGGTGATCGCCAGTTTTGCCGAACGCCGTGCCGACATCGTTCAACAGTTAAAAGCCGCTGCAGCCCACGTAGGGCATGGGGTGAGTGCTATTGAAGATGAAGCTTTGCTGGACGAGGTGACAGCCCTCGTGGAGCGCCCCCATGTGCTGGTGTGCCAGTTTGAATCGCAGTTTCTGGACGTGCCACAAGAGTGCCTGATCCTGACCATGAAGGCCAACCAGAAGTACTTCCCGCTGCTTGATGCACAAGGCAAGCTCACCAACCAGTTCCTGGTGGTCAGCAACATCAATCCGCAGGATGCCAGCGCGGTGGTGGGTGGCAACGAGCGTGTGGTGCGCCCGCGCCTGGCCGATGCCAAGTTCTTCTATGACCAAGACCGCAAAAAGACCCTGGCTTCACGTGTGGCCGGGCTCGACAAGGTGGTCTACCACAACAAACTTGGCACCCAGGGTGAGCGCATGGGGCGTGTCTGCGACATTGCGCGTGCCATTGCCGAGCTGCTGGTGTTCACCGGCGCCGGGGCTGAGTTGGTGACAACGGCCGACACCGCCGCGCGCCTGGCCAAGACCGATTTGCTGACCGACATGGTGGGTGAGTTCCCTGAGCTGCAGGGCATCATGGGTGGTTATTACGCCCTCAATGACGGCCTGAGCACCGAGGTGGCGCAAGCCATTGAAGACCACTACAAACCCCGTTTTGCCGGTGACGATCTGCCCCGCAATTTGACGGGTGTGGTGGTGGCGCTGGCCGACAAGTTGGAGACCCTGGTCGGTCTGTTTGGCATTGGCAACCTGCCCACGGGTGACAAAGACCCGTTTGCGCTGCGCCGCCACGCGCTCGGTGTGATCCGCATGCTGGTTGAAAAAGACCTGCCCTTGAGCCTGGCTGAACTGCTGGAAGCCGCTATTCCGGTGTTTGGTGACAAGATTGCCGACCCCACGGTGGCCTTGACCGACTTCATCTTTGACCGCCTGGCGGGCAGCTTGCGTGAGCAAGGCTTCAGCGCCCTCGAAGTCGACGCGGTGCTGGCCCTGCGCCCGCAGCGCCTGGGCGAGGTGCCCAAGCGCCTGGCGGCCGTGCGCGCTTTTGCGGCTTTGCCCGAAGCCCCGGCACTCGCCGCCGCCAACAAACGCATCAGCAACATCCTGAAAAAAGCCGACGCCGCCGCCGTGGCCGACGCCCATGTCAGTGAACTGCTGCTGCAAGAACCTGCTGAGCAAGCGCTTTACGCAGCCATGCAGGACATCACCCCACGCGCCCAAGCCCAGCTGGAGGCAGGTGACTACGCGACCTCCTTGCAAACCCTGGCCGCTTTGCGTGTGCCGGTGGACGCGTTTTTTGAGGACGTGATGGTCAACGCCGAGGCGCTGGACCTGCGCCTGAACCGCCTGGGCCTGCTCAAAACCCTGCACCAGGCGATGAACCAGGTGGCTGACCTCTCACGGCTGGCGGCCTGATCCCAACAAGGCGGAAGCACACCATGACACCCCACAAACTGGTCATTCTGGACCGAGACGGCACCATCAACGTCGACAGCCTGGACTACATCAAGTCGGCCGCCGAGTGGCAGGCTTTGCCTGGCGCGCTCGAAGCCATTGCCCGGCTCAACCACGCGGGCTGGCATGTGGTGGTGGTGTCCAACCAGTCGGGCCTGGGGCGTGGGCTGTTCGAGGTGTCGGACCTCAATGAGATCCACGCCAAGTTGCACCAGGAGCTGGCCGACGTGGGCGGTCGTCTTGACGCCATCTTTTACTGCCCCCATTCACCCGACGATGCCTGCAGCTGCCGCAAACCGGCGCCGGGCCTGTTTGAGCAGGTGGGTGAGCGTTACGGCATCCACCTCAAAGGGGTGCCCGCAGTGGGTGACTCGGCGCGCGACCTGGTCGCGGCGGTGGCGGTGGGTTGTGAGCCGCACCTGGTGCTCACCGGCAAGGGTGAGGTCCACAAAGGCCGCAGCCTGCCCGATGTGTTTCCGGCCCAGACCGTGGTGCACGCGGATTTGTCGGCCTTTGTTGATCACCTGCTGGCCCGTGAAGCCGAGGCCAGCTGATGGGGTTAGACGTGTCTGTGCGTGGGTGTTGGAAGAATATGAAATTGATAGCTATCAGCCCTTTATCTATAAGGGCTAGTGCCCAAAAAGGCTTGTGATGGCCTGGATTCGTTCGGTTTTGCACCTGCTGTGGATGGCCATCACGGTCATTCCCTGGACCATCGGTGTGGTGCTGGTGTCTTTCGTGGCTTCTCGGGCCTCGGCCTGGTGGGTGGCGGTGAACTGGTTTCGTGTCGTTATGTGGGGCACCCGGGTGATTCTGGGGGTGCGTATGGAGGTGCAGGGCTACGAGAACCTGCCTCTGGGCAAAGCCAGCGCTGCGGTGTTGTTGTCCAAACACCAGTCCACGCTCGAGACCCTGTGGCTGCCCACCATCATGCCGCACCCGCTGGCCTTTGTGTTCAAGCGCGAGCTGCTCAAGATCCCGTTTTTTGGCTGGTCCATGGCGCGCCTGGACATGATCCACATCAACCGCGAGTCACGCACCGTGGCCATGAAACATGTGATCGAACAGGGGAAACGCCTGCTCGGCCAGGGCACCTGGGTCATGATGTTCCCCGAAGGCACGCGTATGCCGCGCGGTGAAGAGGGCACCTACCAGACGGCCGGCACACGCCTGGCGGTGGAGAGCGGTGCGCCCGTGGTGCCGATTGCGGTGGCCACCGCCCGCTGCTGGCCCAAGCAGGGGTTTGTCAAGCACCCCGGTGTGGTGCGCGTGTCGATTGGCCCGCTGATGGACAGCACCGGGCGCGACCCCAAAGCCCTGATGCGTGAGGCCCAAGCCTGGATCGAGGCCGAAATGCGCCGTATCGACCCCGAGGCCTATCCTTGACCGACGCTTCCACGCGTTCTGTCATGCACCCGCTGCTGCGTTTCACGCTCGATTTGTTTGAGCCAAATCAGCCCCCAGCCCAGGTAGAAAAAGGGCCAGTAGCTCCCAAAAAAGCAGCAGACTTCAGCCACCCCCAGGCCAACCGCGAGGTGCTGCTGGGCCAGACCCGGGTGGCCTATGCCTTCAACCGCGGCCAGCGGCGCAGCATCGGCTTCAGTGTCAGCGTGGATGGTCTGGCGGTGCGCGCCCCCAAATGGGTCACCCTGCGCGATGTGGATGCCGCTTTGCAAGCCAAAGCCAGCTGGATTCTGCGTAAGTTGCACGACAGCCGCGAGCGCCAGACCCGCCTGGCCGACCAGCACATCGTCTGGCAGGACGGCGCCGAGCTGCCGTTTCTGGGCCAAACCCTCACCCTGCGGCTGGACCCCGAACACCGCTTTGGCGCCGCTGGCGCCCAGCTGTTGACCGAGGACGTGGCCGCAGCGCTCGACCAAGCCGCGCAGACGCGCCAGGTCTTGTGCATCAGCCTGTCACGCCAGGCCACACCCGAGCAGATCCGCGACGTGGTGCAAGCCTGGCTGATGCGCCAGGCCAAGCGTGTTTTTCAGGAGCGGCTTGACCACTTTGCGCCGCTGCTAGGTGTGCAGTGGAAGAAGCTCTCGCTCAGCAACGCGGGCACGCGCTGGGGCAGTGCGCGTGTGGATGGTTCGATCCGCCTGAACTGGCGGCTGGTGCACTTCAAGATGTCGGTGCTGGACTATGTGGTGGCCCATGAACTGAGCCACCTGCGCGTGATGGACCACAGCCCCCGCTTTTGGGACACCGTGCGCGCGGTGGTGCCCGACTACGCCGCACAGCGCGCTTTGCTCAAGAGCGAGGCTGTGCTCAGGTGGGACTGAGGTGGGCGAATCTTTAGGCTCTTTTTGGTTTATTGATGAAAATGGCCTCTGGCCCTTTTGAGGTAAGGGCTGGTAGCTATTGATTGAAGAGTATTTTGCGGTGATGTTTGGCGCTTGGGTAAGCGTGGCGCCAGGCGGGTAGCGGGGTTACCGTTCTCCGGCCCCCTCGCGGGCGACGACATGGGCGGGCTGCTTGTTCGGGTGTCGCCACCGGGGTAGTTTGCCGACGATGTCACCACGCGAATGGGTTCTGCGCCCGGCAACCCCGCTACCCGCCTTCAACGGATTTGGGATGTGTTGCAGCGGAGGGGAGCTAGCTTAAGGCAGGGAGCCGACTTCCAAATTTCCAGACAGTAGTCTGTCAACGTAGGAAATCACCGGATGCAGACAAGCGCAGCTTGCCTGCATCCGGTGGATTGTGATGTTAGACCGCACGCTGGGCCTTTGCGGCAGACTTCGTTTCACTAACAGGTTCATCTGAAGACATTAGGCAGTCTTTCAGAATCTCTGATTTGATACGGTCCGATTCGCTCGAAATATTGTCCCCCTTCTCGTTCAATGTAAACGTGTACTGGTGGACTCGGGCGGAGCCGGGAAGCTTGTGGGGAAGGTGTGATACCGAGACGAGGGAATCTCGAACGTCAATTATGAACTTTCGCCCGCCTAGCGCGGGCTCAGACATCAAAAATGTCTTGAGCGTTTCATGCATCCATTGATCGGGAGGTAACAGCACACGACTACTTTCGTAGCTCGGTCGTTCCGCTTCTCGCTGTTTTCTAGCGATAGCAACTTTATTTCTCGTTTCGTCAATGTTTAGCGATGCCAAGAACTTTTCCAGTTCCTCGATTGAGGATACCGCGACAACGACGTCTTCGCGTGTCGGCTCCGCTCGCCCATGTGCAGCCTGATTGCGAAGTCGCCTTGTGTTCTCAAGCCTGTCTCGCAGGCCAGCAGAGAGTTCAATGCCATTGATCTCAAGGTAGCGAGCGGATACCGGGAAAGGTGACATATATCTATCTCCTATGCCCACCTTGCTTCCAAATTGAAGGATCGTCTTTTCAAGATAGGCAATGGCTGATAGGAGCGCACCCAGCGGGTGAACTTTTCCTAACTTTTTGAGGTTCTCCAATTCTGAGTCGTTTGAGGGTTCACGCATCTTGAGTGCGATGAGATCCTTTTCGTCTGCGAACTGGGCGATCAGTTCATCGAGATCTTGGCTGTAGTGCTGCTTAAGCACGGATCGAAAGAACTCAAGAGCAACGTTCATGTAGAAAATTGCCGTCAGTTCGTTAGGCGAACCGAACCTATGTTGGAGCGCGTTGCGCTCGTCTACAAGCAGTTCCAGCTTGTTCAAAAAAGGTACGGCAATTTTCTTCGTCCCAAGAAGTTCAATACATCCATGGATCGTGATTGTTTCTTTAGGGTTCTTGTAGATCGACTCTCCGCTGTCAAGGATCATGTCCTTGAGTAGCAGCTCGACAGAATTGGATAGATGAAGAATCACCAGCTTCCGGTCGAGCTCGCTCGTGCCGTTGAAGTGCGTTATAGCGTGTCCAAGCAGCTCCATTGAACTTTGAAAGAGTGGAGATTCAATGGACATAGAGTTCTTTCGTTCTCAAGTGACATCTTTGTCAGTGGTATCCCGTGAGGTCTAACGTTTGAGCTGAGCGGACGCCAGCGGGTTGGTGCTTGGCCCGCGAAGCGGATGATGATACTGGCCGGTTCGCGGGCCAAGTGCCAACCCGGTGGAGGTCCGCTCGAGCAAAGGGTTAGGCATCTGGCTCAGCCCTTACAAGCTGAGCTTGAATTACCAAACGATCCCACACGCAGACCATGGCTACTGTGATTGGCCATGACAACATCAAGTAGTTCATTGGAACTTGGGTATCTGGTTCGGCCCCCTGCGTTCCAGTCAATGTACCTTTGCTGATGATGAATTCAGCTACAAATCCATAGAGCAACATCGCAGATAGTCCAACAACGCAGGCGAATGCGACGGTTTGAGCAGATGTTCGTTGCCTACGAATTTCGAAAGCGAAGAGGATTGCTAGCAGGGTAATTGAAATGATTGCACTGATGTAGCCGTATGGGCCCTTCGGCATAAAGGTTGACAGAACTGCTGCGACCGTCGCCCCAGGAAGAGCGGCGGCATCGTAGTTTGGGCTTTGTTGAGTCATGGTTTTGGCTATCACTTTGAACGATGCGCGGAGTCCGAATTCAGATGCCTAACTTTGATATATCCCGCAATTTTGCGGGATAACTTGGCAGAAAGTCAGATAACGCCACGAAAAGTCATCGATATTTTTCATACAAATCAATAAGTTAGGCGAAATATCTGGCACGACATACAGGTATATTGAAAACGACGAAGTCGGTAAGCCGCACAACCCGGATTTGTGCAGGATGCCCCCACTTGAGGAGGAGTCGGACACACAGCTTTATCTGCATTGTGACTGTCTGTATGCGACCTGAACATCCCCCAAATGGGGGTATCGCGGGTGCTCCCTCGCTCAACACCTCATCGTTGAATCCGCTGACTCCATGGGATCGAAATGCAGGCCGTTTTTCGCCGGACGGGATGGCTTCTCCAGCCGGAATACGCCGTCAGCCCGCCCCCAAAGTTTGTGCGCCATAATCCGGCCAATAGTTGACGTTTACGTCAACGTCATAAGATCTTGTTCACCCGAATTTTTCCTTTCATGTCACAGACTTACAGCATCAGCGACCTGGCCAAAGAGTTTGACCTCACCACACGGGCCATGCGTTTTTATGAGGACATGGGCTTGCTGCAGCCTGAGCGCACAGGCCCCGGCGGGCGCAACCGCATCTACAGTGGGCGTGACCGCACACGCCTCAAACTCACGCTGCGCGCCAAGCGGCTGGGCCTGTCGCTGACCGACGCCAAAGACATCATCGACATGTACGACAGCCCGCGCGACACCGCCGCGCAGCTGGAGCGGTTTCTGCAGGTGCTGGGCCAGCAGCAACAGCTGCTGGAGGCGCAGATGACAGACATCCAGGCCAATCTGGACGAGATCAAGGTGCACCAGCGTGAAGCCAAAACCCTGTTGGCAAAAGCCTTGCGCCAGCCCCCCACCAAGCCCGCCTCTTCCCGTGAATCCAGCCCCTCAACCCCTCAGCAC
>NZ_JAHFZF010000018.1 GCF_018619435.1 Rhodoferax sp. U11-2br
GCCCCCCTCGCCACCCCCAGCCTGCGCCGACGCATGGCGTGCTGGCTGTATGAGGGCATGTTGCTGTTTGGTGTGGTGTTTATTGCCGGTTATCTGTTCAGCGCCCTGAGCCAGACCAAAAACGCGATGGACAACCGCCATGCACTGCAGGCCTTTATTTTTGTGGTGTTTGGCATCTACTTTGGCTGGTTGTGGTCCAAAGGGCAGACCCTGGCCATGAAAACCTGGCATATCCGCGTGTTGGACCTAAGGGGTCAGCCCCTCACACAAGGGCGTGCCCTGCTCCGTTACCTGTGCTGCTGGTTGTGGGTGCTGCCGCCGCTGCTGGCAGCCTGGATGCTTGATCTGCCTGGCACTGAGGCCACGGTGATCACGCTGGGCTGGGTGGCGGTGTGGGCCATTCTGAGCCGCTTTCACCCGCGCCAGCAGTTCTGGCACGATGCGCTGGCGGGCACCCAGCTGGTGACTGCCCTGCCCAGCAAAAAA
Organism: Rhodoferax sp. U11-2br; assembly: GCF_018619435.1. Classification (GTDB taxonomy): domain Bacteria; phylum Pseudomonadota; class Gammaproteobacteria; order Burkholderiales; family Burkholderiaceae_C; genus Rhodoferax. Next base: position 487 of record NZ_JAHFZF010000018.1, read on the forward strand.
TAAGTCTGGTCCAGCCCAGACAGACGCGTCAGATCGCGGACTGGTCCAGTTCACCGGTGCGGATACGCACCACCCGCTCCACCGGGGTGATGAAAATCTTGCCATCACCAATCTTGCCGGTGTGGGCGGCCTTGACGATGGCGTCGACACAGCGCTCGACATCCTGGCTGTTCACCACCACCTCGATCTTCACCTTGGGCAAAAAGTCGACCACATATTCCGCCCCACGGTAGAGCTCGGTGTGGCCTTTTTGACGGCCAAAACCTTTCACTTCGGTCACGGTCAGGCCGGTCACGCCACATTCGGCCAAACCTTCACGCACCTCTTCGAGTTTGAAGGGTTTGATGATGGCGGTAATTTGTTTCATGGATGTCCTCGTTGATGGTTAGATACGCAAATTCCTGGTGCAACCGGCCGAGCGTCGGCGGCTGACATGCACCTTGATTGTGCATGAGAGCAGCTCTCTCACGCCCGAAAGCAGTTGGTGATGGGGTAACGCCAGTCTTTGCCAAAACTGCGGTGCGTGACACGGATGCCCACCGGCGACTGGCGCCGTTTGTACTCGTTGATCTTGATCAGCCGCGTGACCCGCTCCACATCGGCACGCTCAAATCCGGCGGCAATGATCTCCTCGATGCTCTGGTCGTTTTCCATGTAACGCTCCAGGATCGCGTCCAGCACCTCGTAAGGCGGCAGGCTGTCCTGGTCGGTCTGGTCCGGGCGCAGCTCGGCACTCGGCGGGCGGGTGATGATGCGCTCAGGGATCGGTTCAGCACCGGTGCCATACGGGTCATGCGCATTGCGCCAGCGCGCCAGACGAAACACCGTGGTTTTGGCCAGGTCCTTGATCACCGCAAAACCACCGGCCATGTCGCCGTACAGAGTGCAGTAACCGGTGGCCATCTCGCTCTTGTTGCCAGTGGTCAACACGATGCTGCCAAACTTGTTGCTCAAAGCCATCAGCAGCGTGCCGCGGATGCGGGCCTGGATGTTTTCTTCGGTGGTGTCTTCTGCCAAGCCCTTGAACTCACCCGCCAGCGTCGCCTTAAAGGCTTCGAACTCGGGCACGATCGACAACTCGTCGTAACGCACACCCAGGCGCTTGGCCATCTCGCGCGCGTCGATCCAGCTGATGTCGGCGGTATAGGGCGAGGGCATCATCAACGCACGCACCCGATCCTTGCCCAGCGCGTCCACCGCAATCGCAAGCACCAAGGCCGAGTCGATGCCCCCCGACAAGCCCAGCAACACTGACGGAAAACCGTTTTTGCCAATGTAGTCACGCACACCCAGCACCAGCGCGTCCCACAGGTCTTCGTCAGGGGTGCGGTCTGGCGCGATGCTTGATATGATATTCATAGCTGTCTGCCCTTCTTCTATAAGGGCTAGAAGGCCATTTTCTACAAAACTCGGGGCGCGACCGGCCAATGAGCCGTCGGCATTCAGAATGAACGAGTGGCCCTCAAACACCACCTCGTCCTGCCCACCGACCAGGTGGGCGTAGACCAGTGGCAAGCCACATTCCAGCACCCGCTCGCGCATGATCTGTTCACGCTCAAAGCCCTTGCCCACATGGAAGGGCGAGGCGTTGATGGTTGCCAGCAGTTCAGCACCAGCATCACGCGTCTGGCGTGCAGGCTCGGCAAACCAGGCGTCTTCACAAATCAGCAGGCCGACCTTGACGGTGTGGCCCGCCACTCCGGCCTCAAACACACACACGTCCTGCCCGGGCGAGAAATAACGGCGCTCGTCAAACACCTGGTAATTGGGCAGTTGGCGTTTGGCATAACTCGCCACCACCTGCCCTTCACGCAACACACTGGCGGTGTTGAAACGTTGCTGCACCGCGACCGACTTGGTGCGGCTGTCGCCCCCTGTCGGGTGGCCCACCACCACAGAGAGGTCTTTCAACGGGGCCAGCGCAGCCGCCACGGCTTTCACGGCATCATCACAGGCAGCAATAAAAGCGGCGCGCAAAAACAGGTCTTCGGCGGCATAACCACAAATCGAGAGTTCTGGGGTGAGCACCAGGCGGGCGCCGTCTTGGTAGGCCTGTTGGGCGGCCTGGATGATTTTTTGCGAATTACCGGCCAGATCACCCACCACCAGGTTGAGTTGGGCAATGCAGAGTTTGAGCGTCATGGAAAGCTTGATGCAATGAAGGAAAAAAGAACAGATGTCCGAGTCAAATGATTATGTCATCCGGGTGCTGGATTCACCCCTGGAGGTGGACGCTCAGGCCTGGGATGGCCTGCTGTTTGCCCAGAGCCAGCCCACCCCCTTCATGCGCCACGCCTTCTTGAGCGCGCTGCACAGCACGGGTTGTGCCACCACGGCCACCGGCTGGACACCGCGTTTCTTTCTGCTGGAGCGCCTGGGCAAGCTGCATGCAGCCTGCGCGATCTACATCAAGTCCCACTCGCAGGGTGAGTTTGTGTTTGACTGGGGCTGGGCGCGCGCCTACCACCAGCATGGTTTGTCCTACCACCCGAAAGCGGTGTGTGCCGTGCCCTTCATCCCGGTGCCCGGTAGCCGCTTGCTGGCACACACGCCAGAAGACCGCCTGGCATTGGTCCATGCGGTGCTGGACTGGTGCTCCGCCGAGCACCTGACAGGCTTGCACGCGCTGTTTGCCAGCGACGAGGATGTGACAGCACTCACCCAAGCCGGCCTGCTGCTGCGCCACACCATCCAGTTCCACTGGTCCAACAGCCAACCCGGCTACACCAGCTTCGACGCATTTCTGGCCAGCCTGTCACAGGACAAACGCAAGAAGATCCGCCAAGAGCGGCGCAAGGTGATGGAGGCTGGCGTGACTTTTCGGGTGCTGGAAGGCACGGCCATCACGCCGACCGACTGGGACTTTTTCTACCACTGTTATGAGCGCACCTACCTGGAGCACGGCAACCCGCCCTACTTCAACCGCGCCTTCTACCAGCGCATGGCAAGCGACATGCCCGAGGATTGGGTGCTCTTCATCGCCGAGCGTGATGGGCGGCCCATTGCTGCAAGTTTGCTAGCTATCAACGAAAGTAGCATAAAGGCTACATGGCAAAAAGCCTCAGAACTATCCACAAGTCAGCATGACACTGTCGCAACTGGCACCACACACCCCACCGAACGTGTTGCCTATGGCCGCTACTGGGGCGCACTGGAGCGCGTGGATTGCCTGCACTTTGAGGCCTGTTATTACCAGCCGCTGCAGTGGTGCATCGAACACGGCTACCAGCGTTTTGAAGGCGGCGCCCAGGGCGAACACAAACTCGCCCGCGCCCTGCTGCCCGTCACCACCACCAGCGCCCACTGGCTGGCGCACCCGCAGTTTTTTGCGGCAGTCGACAACTTCCTGACGCAGGAGCGCGAAGGCATTGGCGAGTACGTCGATGAGCTGGTGCGGCACAGCCCGTTCAAGGTCGATGCAAACCGCTGAGGCCTCGTTGCGTTTCCAACTCATTTGTCCCTAAGCGTCAAGCCTAGGACCGTGCAGCAACACGACTTCGATCTACATAATGGAAACATACTGTGAGCCACTGTCCGAGTGGTGGATCAGTGCATTTGCATCTGGCTGCCACCCATACAAAACCTGCTCCCACGCATCAAACAGAACGTCTGTATTGAAAAGCGCAGAAACAATCCCAGCTACCGTTCTTGTCTAGGACTGGACCAGAAGGGATACAAGTGGCGTTTTATTTGTTGTGTGCCTTGGCCTTGGGTTTTGTGCTTGTGCTTCTGGGACAACCGTGGCTTCGCGCCTACCGTCAGCGGAGGGTGCTGGCACATCCGTTTCCGGCGCATTGGCGCAAGGTACTGCGGCGCCGTGTGCCCTTCCTGAGGCGCCTGCCGGTGGACTTGCAGCTGCAACTGAAAAAGCGCATCCAAGTCTTCATTGCAGAAAAAGCCTTCATCGGGTGTGATGGCTTGCAAGTGACTGAAGAAATGCGCGTCGTGATTGCGGCGCAAGCCTGTTTGCTGGTTTTGAATCGCTCCATGGCGCATCTCGCTCATGTGCGGCAGATTCTGGTGTACCCCGGTGCGTTTGTCGTTCAGCGCACGGTTACCGACGGTATTGGTATGCAGCAAGACCAGCGCCAAGCCTTGTCTGGTGAATCGTGGGAACAAGGACAGGTGGTCTTGTCGTGGCAAGACACTCTGGAGGGTGCGGCGGTGGTCGATGATGGCCGCAATGTCGTGCTGCACGAGTTTGCTCACCAGTTGGACCAGGAAAACGGCGCCGCCCAGGGTGCGCCACCGCCAGCGGCAGGCGATACGCAGCACAGCCCGCAACGCTGGAAACAGGTGTTCAGCCAAGCCTATGCCCAACTGCAGAGCCAAGTGCAGCGCGGCGAACAGGGGCTGTTCAACCATTACGGCGCCCAGAGCCCGGCAGAGTTTTTTGCAGTGGCCACAGAAACCTTTTTTGAGCAGGCCACAGAGACGGCTGAGCAATACCCCGCGCTGTACGACGAGCTCAAGGGCTACTACAAGGTGGACCCCGCAAGTTGGCATTGAGCTGGCCCCTGCCATTCATCTGGTCTCACGCATCGTGTGCGTCTGGTGCGCTGGCGCACGTCTTGTCGTCCATGAATAGTCCATACTGACATCCCACAACCCTGAGGACCATCGCACATGAAGATCAACAGCCAACTGCGACGCGGTGTACGAACCTGTCAAGGCATGAGGTACGGCGTTGCTGCCGGGGCAGTACTGTGTGGCCTCGTCGCGTTTGCACTTCCCGTGGCAAGTCACGCGACCGAAGAACCCAGCTACAAGGTCGTCCGGAAGTTTGAAGGCATCGAAGTACGCGACTACGACGCCTACACCGCCGCCGAGATCATGGTACCCGGGCCTGCTGCGGACGCTGGCGGTCAGGCTTTTCCTGTTCTGGCTGGCTACATCTTTGGCAAAAACAAAGGCGAGCGCAAATTGGCAATGACCGCGCCAGTGACGCAGGCGGCTGAACCGGTCAAATTGGATATGACCGCGCCCGTGACCCAGACAGCGGCACTCGGTGGCTTTCGGGTGCAGTTCGTTCTGCCCAAAGGCGTCTCCATGGCCAGCGCGCCTGAGCCTCTGGATGCGCGGATCACGCTGCAAGACATCGCGCCCAGTCGCGTGGCGGTCATCCGCTACTCAGGGTTTTGGTCAGATGCCAACTATGACGAGCATCTGAGCCAACTACAGGCTGCTTTGCGCGCGGCTGACCTGGTTTGGGTGGGCGAAGCCGTGTATTCCCGCTACAACGCGCCGTTCACGCCATGGTTCTTGCGGCGAAATGAAATTTGGCTGCACCTGGAAAACACACCATGAGCGTGTTGGCACTCAGTGCTGATAGACAAACTTTCCTCAAATCTGCCCATGGTGGATTAACCACCTTGGCGCAGCCGCACGCCATCACCAGATTTCGGGCTTGGACAGCAAAGTCGCCTCATGTTGTCCCGTATGCACAATAAAAAACCTCTAAGCCGTTGATTGCTTAGAGGTTTTTCGTCTTTTGTGGTCCTAAGTGGAGCCGTATATGGTGGAGCTGGGGGGATTTGAACCCCCGTCCGCAAACCTTCTTCGAACAGTTCTACATGTGTAGCCGTCTGATTTGGATCTCGCTTTTCACATCGCGCAGTGGCACGCTATGCAAATCGCCAGCAACCTATTTTCTCGACCTGCCCTAAGTTACCCAAGGCAGACCCAGCCGAATGAAATTACCCCACAGCCTGGACAGCTTGCGCCGCCCTTGCCCAGCCTATCGGCTTGCTGTTGTGAGGCTCACTAGCAATTAAGCAGCGAGTGCGAAACGTTCGTCGTTTGCAGTTAGTTTTTTTGAATCTGTTTTACGAGCGCATTCAGCTCGACATGCCCTGCTGCGCGTCCGAATCCACGTCGAAACCAGTGCAGCCCCAAGCTTGGCATTTTAGGGCCGACTGATCAATTGCAAGAGCTCCAGGGCAGAATTAATCGTGGCGTGGGCGCCCCACTGCCTGGTGTCGGACTTTTTCCCCAGATAACCGTAGGTGGCTGCGACGGTTTTCATACCGGCAGCTAACCCGGCCACGATGTCGCGCTCGTCATCTCCCACATAAACACAGCTCTCGGGAGGCACATCCAGACGTCTGGCCGCCTCCAGCAAAGGCAAGGGATGGGGCTTAGCATGGGCCGTGGTGTCTCCGCTGATGATGGTGCCAGCTGAGGCAAACAGTGGCATAGCCTGGGTCAGCGGTGTGGTGAAGCGGGTCGACTTGTTGGTGACCACACCCCACGGGGTGCCTTGTTGCACCAGGTCATCCAGCAGCTGTGCCACACCGGAAAACACCAGCGTGTCTTGCGTCAGCCGCTGCTCGTAGTTGGTAAAAAACTCTTCCCGAAAGCTGTTGTACTCGGGGTGGTCCGTGTCCATGCCAAACGCGATGTTCAGCATGCCACGCGCTCCGGCACCAGCCATCGGTCGGTAGGCCGCCAGGTCCATCGAGGGCAAACCCCGTGTGGTGCGCATCAAATCAGCGGCTGCGCCCAGGTCTGGGGCGCTGTCGATCAAGGTGCCGTCCAGGTCGAACAGCACCGCCTTCACATCGGTGAACCGGGTGGGAGTGGTCATCACGCTCAGCGGCTCAGGCGGGTTTTTGGGCCGCCAGCATGTAATTCACGCTGGTGTCCGCATTGAGCCAGAAACGCTGGGTGAACGGGTTGTATGACAAGCCCTTGCTGTGTGACACCGTGAGGCCAGCCTGGCGGCAGAACCCTGCCAGTTCGCTTGGACGAAGCAATTTGGCGTATTCATGGGTGCCACGCGGCACCATGTTGAGCACGTACTCGGCACCCACAATGGCCATCACAAACGACTTGGGGTTGCGGTTGATGGTGGAGAAAAACACCCAGCCACCGGGCTTCACCAGCGTCGCACAGGCTTGTACGACCGAGGCCGGGTCAGGCACATGCTCCAGCATTTCCATACACGTGACTGCGTCAAAACTCCCGGGTTTCTCGGCAGCCAAGGCTTCAGCACTGATTTCACGGTATTGCACGTTCTGGGTTTGTGCGTCCAGCGCGTGCAACTGCGCCACGCGCAAGACCTTGGTAGACAGGTCAATACCAGTGGCTGTGGCGCCTGCACGCGCCAAAGAGTCGGTCAGGATACCGCCGCCACAACCCACATCCAGCACATTCAGGCCAGCCAGAGGGCACAGGCCGTTGATCCAACCCAGGCGCAACGGGTTGATCTTGTGCAAGGCGTGCATTTCGCCCTCTGCGTCCCACCAGTGGTGGGCCAGTTCAGAAAATTTGGCCAGTTCAGCCGCGTCGGCGTTGATCGTTGTGTTCATGACTGGATTATCGGAAATTTAGGCTGAAAAAAGCCGTGTAGACACCGTGTACCCTTAAAAAACAAAACCCACCGCAAGGGTGGGTTTTGTGGGGCATGTGAGCTTATGCCTTCTTAGCCCAGGCGCTGCACCAGCCCTTGGCAACAACTTCCTTACCAGCGAACAAAGGACAGGCCCCTTGAGGAGCGGTCTTGCCTTGGTACAAGGCGCAGGTGGAACAGGACTGATCCTTGGTGTGCTTGGGATACTTGGTCTTGTCCGCTTTTGCCGAATCAGCTACATAGCCCAAGCTCTTGGCGTTGGCATCTGTTTCAGCGACCAAGGGGGCTGCGGCCATGGCCATGCCAGAAGCCAATGCGCTGGTGCCGACCACTGATTGCAGAATAAATACGCGACGATTTGTCATAGGTCTGTTTCCTGAGTAGTTGATAAAACTGCGGCTGGCATCCCGTGCTGGCAGCTGCGCAAAAGATTATCGGCGCAGCCTGAGAAAAAAACAGCCGGGTTATCTCAAAAACCCATCAATTAAGTCAAAACTAAGTTTGGGAAATACAGGTCTTTGCGAGGCCCAGCCCGTCTTTGGTATCACCAGAGCTGACTAGTCACAAGACGCTGCGGCACAGCGCCAAACGTACCCGCGCGGCCGCAAGCGGGTCACGGTAAGGGATCGGTTCAGGCCACGCTGTCAGCGACAAAACCCGCAAATGAGGCCTTGAGCTGGTTCATGTCTGCCTGGGGCAGGCGGTTACCCACCTGCGACACCACACGCCCGGCACATTGATTCGCCAGCCAGGCGGCCTGGGCATGGTTGTGGCCATGGGTGACGGCGTACAGGAATGCACCCGCAAACATGTCACCGGCACCATTGGTGTCGATGGCTTTGACCTGTGCGGCAGGCACCTCGGTGGTTTGATCACCTTCCAGCACCACACAGCCCTTGGCACTGCGGGTCAGACACACCACCCTCGCCTGCTGGCTGAGTTGGCGGCAGATCTGCGCCAGATCTTTGCTGCCACACCAGACCTGGGCTTCCTCTTCGTTGCAAAACAGGTAGTCCAGCTGGCCGGTCTCTGCATTGCCGACCATGGCGTCGAGCCCTGGGCGGCAGAAGTTGATCATGGTCATGTCGCTCAGCGTGGTGGCCAGTGCCACACCAGCCTCACGTGCGATGGCACGGCCCTTGATGGCGGCATCCAGCCCGGTGGGCGACGCAGCCAGGTAACCCTCCATGTAATAGACCTTGGACTTGGCAATGTCGAGCGGATGCAAGGCACTGGCGTCGATGTCGGCGGTGGCACCTAAAAAGGTGCTCATGCTGCGTTCGGCGTCCGGCGTCACCATCACCATACAGCTGCCGGTCTGGCCCTGCGGCGCGCGGGTGTGCGTCAAGTTGGTGGCGACACCGTGTGAGATCAGATCCTGGGTGTAAAACTCGCCGAGTTCGTCGTCCGCCACGCGGCAGGAGTAAAAAGCCTTGCCGCCCAACTGGGCCACCGCCACCACGGTGTTGCCAGCTGAGCCGCCACCGGTGCGGTGCACCGGCAGGCCATACACATGGCTGAGCAGCTCGGTGCGACGGGCCGCGTCGATCAAGGTCATATGACGTTTTTCAACGCCCGCAGCCTGCAGTTGTGCGTCAGACACCTCGTACTGCGAGTCCACCAGCGCATTGCCGATGGCGTAAACGTCATGGTGACTCATGTTTATTGCTCCACAAAAGCGCGTTCGACCACAAAGTCACCGGGTTTGGTGGTGTTGCCTTCCAGGAAACCACGGGTTTCCAAGATGTGTTTCAGGTCTTTCAACAAGGCCGGGCTACCACACATCATGGCGCGGTCGTATTCGGGGTCAAACTTGGGCAGACCCAGATCGGCCTGCAGCTTGCCGGTGGTGATCAGGTCGGTGATACGGCCCTGGTTCTTGTAGGGCTCACGGGTCACCGTGGGGTAATACAGCATTTGGGCAGTGACCATCTCGCCCAGAAACTCGTGGTCGGGCAGCTCTTGTGTCAGATAGTCGTGGTAGGCCAGTTCAGCCACTTCCCGCACACCGTGCACCAGAATCACTTTTTCAAATTTTTCGTAGGTTTCGGGGTCGCGCACGATGCTCAAAAACGGCGCCAGGCCGGTGCCGGTACCAAACAGGTACAGGTTTTTGCCAGGCAGCAGATAGTCAATCAGCAAGGTGCCGGTGGGCTTTTTGCCAACCACAATCTGGTCACCCACTTTGATGTGCTGCAGCTTGGAGGTGAGCGGGCCGTCTTGCACCTTGATGCTCAGAAACTCCAGGTGGTCTTCGTAGTTGGGGCTGACGATGCTGTAGGCGCGCAGCAGCGGTTTGCCACCCTCCAGGCGCAGGCCGATCATGGTGAAGTGGCCGTTTGAAAAGCGCAAAGCCTGATCACGTGTGGTGGTGAAGCTGAACAGTCGGTCTGTCCAGTGGTGAACGCTTAAAACGGTTTCATTCAGAAATGCACTCATGGGTCGCCTTGAATTGTGGATAAAACAAAAGTGTGCGAGTGTAAAAGGCCAGGCCACGGCGGGCCTGACATAAATCAACTCAGCCGGAAAAATCACATGATAAATGGGCCTCTAGCCCTTTTACCATAAGGGCTATTAGCTACGACTTAAATAGCGTTTACAGCTTGGGCTCAACCCAGGCCAACACACTGGCCAGCGCGTCGGCCAATTTGGCGGGTTCGGTGCCGCCAGCCATGGCCATGTCGGGCTTGCCGCCGCCTTTGCCACCGACCTGCGCCGCGACAAAGTTCACCAGCTCACCAGCCTTGACCTTGGCCGTGGTGTCAGCGGTCACACCCACGGCGATTTGCACCTTGGCACCGTCGATCACACCCAACACCACCACGGCGGTCTTGAGTTTGTCCTTGAGCTTGTCCATGGTGTCGCGCAGTGTCTTGACGTCAGCACCTTCCAGGCGCGCCACCAGCAGCTTGACACCTTTGATCTCACGCGCCTGGCTCAGCAGTTCGTCACCCTGGGCGCTGGCCAATTTGCCCTTGAGGGCGACCAGTTCCTTGTCCAGGGCCTTGACGTGTTCCAGCACCGAGAGGATGCGTTCATTCACCTCGGCCACCGGGGTTTTCAACACAGTTGCAGCATGGCTCAGGCTGTCTTCCAGGTGCTGCAGATAGTGCAAGGCGTTGTCACCGGTCACCGCCTCGATGCGGCGCACACCAGAGGCGACACCGCTCTCGGCCACGATCTTGAACAGACCAATGTCACCGGTGCGTTGCACATGGGTGCCGCCGCACAATTCGCGGCTGCTGCCAATGTCGAGCACCCGCACCGATTCGCCGTACTTTTCACCAAACAACATCATGGCGCCGGTTTGTTGGGCCGATTCGATGTCCATCACACGTGCTTTCGTCGCGGCATTACTCAGGATTTCGGCGTTCACGCGGGCTTCGATCTCGCGGATTTCAGCGTCGGTCACCGGGGCGTTGTGGGCAAAGTCAAAACGGGTGCGCTCGGCGTTGACCAAACTGCCCTTTTGCTGCACATGGCTGCCCAGCACCTCACGCAGCGCCTTGTGCATCAGGTGGGTGACCGAGTGGTTGCGCTGAGTAGCGACCCGCAGGCTGGCGTTCACATGGGCGGTGACACCGTCGCCCACTTTGAGGCTGCCGGTTTTGAGCACACCGTGGTGGCCAAACACATCGGCCTTGATTTTTTGGGTGTCGGCCACCTCGAACAAAGCGTGGTCAGAGAAGATGGCGCCAGCGTCACCCACTTGACCACCACTTTCGCCGTAGAACGGGGTGGTCGCCAGAACCACCACACCAGATTGACCTTCATTTAAGGCCTCAGCCCTTGTGCCGTCTACATAGATAGCTACAACTTCGCTAGTGGTTGTGAGGTGGTCGTAACCGACAAACTCGTTGCCAGCACCGGTGTACTCCAGCGCCTTGTCTTGTTTGAACTTGCCAGCGGCGCGGCCTTTGGCTTTTTGCGCTTCCATGGCGGCTTCAAAACCGGCGGCGTCCACCGTCACACCGCGTTCACGGCAGACGTCATTGGTCAGATCCAGCGGGAAGCCAAAGGTGTCGTGTAACTTGAACGCCACCTCACCCGGCAGCAGCTTGACGCCGTCGACCAGGGCATCGTCCAGAATCTGCATACCGGTGGCCAGTGTCTCGTAGAAGCGCTCTTCCTCGACCCGCAGCACCTCCATGATGCGATCCGCTTGGGACGCCAGGTTCGGATAGGCCACACCCATCTGCACCACCAGATCGGGCACCAGTTTGTGGAAAAACGGCGTTTTTTGGCCGAGTTTGTAGCCGTGTCGGATGGCGCGGCGGATGATGCGGCGCTGCACGTAGCCCCTGCCCTCGTTGCTGGGCAACACACCGTCGCTGACCAGGAAGGCGGTGGCGCGGATGTGGTCGGCAATCACCTTGAGTGAGGGGTTGCTCAGGTCGGTGCTGTGGGTTTCACGTGCAGCGGCTTTGATCAGCGCGTCAAAAATGTCGATCTCGTAGTTGCTGTGCACATGCTGCAAGATGGCCGCCAGGCGCTCCAGGCCCATGCCGGTGTCCACACAGGGTGCAGGCAGCGGCGTGACCGAGCCGTCCTCGGCCATGTTGAACTGCATGAACACGTTGTTCCAGATCTCGATGAAGCGGTCACCGTCTTCGTCAGGGCTGCCCGGGGGGCCGCCGGGGATGTGGTCACCGTGGTCGTAAAAAATCTCGGAGCATGGACCGCAGGGGCCGGTGTCGGCCATCATCCAGAAGTTGTCCGACTTGTAACGCGCACCTTTGTTGTCACCGATGCGGATCACACGCTCGGGCGGCAGGCCAATCTCTTGGGTCCAGATGTTGTAGGCCTCTTCGTCTTCGGCGTACACCGTAGCCAGCAGGCGCTCTTTGGGCAGCTTGTAGACCTCGGTCAGCAACTCCCACGCCCATTTGAGCGACTCACGCTTGAAGTAGTCACCAAAACTCCAGTTGCCCAGCATCTCGAAGAAGGTGTGGTGGCGTGCGGTGTAGCCCACGTTTTCCAGGTCATTGTGTTTGCCACCGGCACGCAGGCAGGCCTGCACTGAGGCGGCGCGCACATAAGAGCGTTTGTCGGTGCCCAGGAACACGTCCTTGAACTGCACCATGCCCGAGTTGGTGAACATCAGTGTCGGGTCGTTGCCGGGGACGAGCGGGCTCGACGCCACCACGGTATGGCCTTTGGAGGCAAAGAAGTCGAGGAAGGTCTTGCGGATGTCGGCAACACTGATGGTTGGTGTGGTCATGGCAAATGGGTCAAGCGGTAAAGGGTGAAATGGTTGGCCCGAGAGCGGTCAAAGCCTGGGCACAGCCCGCCATTATCGCCGCTGCTTGCAGCAGCCTGGCTGCTTGGTCCATCTTCCCCCGCATCAAGCACTGCGTCGCTGGCGACACAAGCCTTGTCAGCGGCGGTTTCTTGCGACCCCATCAACAGCCGCGCTGCGCGTGTTGCGCAAGCTCGACGTATGTCAACGGACTGAGACAAACATCAAAAATCTTTCGGGGCTTGCGTTTTTTTAACTTCTTCAGATATAGTGCTAACACGTATTAGCTACTCCATCGGACGAAATATGAGCGATGAACTGTTTGTAGGTATTGACGTTGGCTCAGCCAGTGTCCGGGCCGGGATTTTTGATCGACAAGGCCAGCGCGTGGCCTTTGCCACACGTGCCATCCAGCAGTTCAAACCCTTGCCTTTGTTTGTCGAACAGTCGTCTACCGACATCTGGGCACAAACCTGTGCCGCGCTGCAAGAAGCGTTGGCCACCCCGGGCATCGATGCCACAAAGGTTGTGGCGTTGGGTGTGGATGCCACCTGCTCCCTGGTGGCGGTGGATGTCGATGGCCAGCCGGTCTCTCTGGCTCAGGACGGCGCCCCCGATCACGACATCATCATGTGGATGGATCACCGTGCAGCCCAGCAAACAAAAGCGATTAATGCTACAAAAGACGAAGCTTTGAAGTACGTCGGCGGCGAAGTCAGCATCGAGATGGAGCTGCCCAAGGTGCTGTGGTTCAAGCAGCATTTCCCGCAGCGGTATGCCAGCACCTGGCGCTTCTTCGACCTGGCGGACTACCTGGTCTGGCGCGCCTGCGGCAACGACGCGGCCAGTGTCTGCACCCTGACCTGCAAATGGAACTATCTGGCCCATGAGGACCGTTTCAGCGAGAGCTTGCTCAAGGCGGTGGGCCTGGACGATCTGCCCGGCAAATTACCAACCCGTGTGTTGCCCCTGGGCTCGGCGGCGGGCAAGTTGGGCCTGTTGGCAGCGCGCGAACTGGGTTTGCCTGCGGGCACTGTGGTGGCCACCGGCATCATCGACGCCCATGCGGGTGGCCTGGCCCTGGTCGGCACCGCACCACAGGGCAGTCTGGCCATCATTGGCGGCACCTCCAACTGCCATATGGTGGTGAGCCAGGCGCCAGTGATGGTGCCGGGTGTCTGGGGCCCTTACTGGGGCGCCATGCTGCCAGGGTATTGGCTCAATGAAGGCGGCCAAAGTGCGGCAGGCGCCCTGCTCGACTGGACTTTGCGCCAAAGCGACGCCTGGCCGTTACTGGAGTCGACCGCGCAAGCACAGCAAACCAACGTCTACACTGTCTTGAATGGGTGGCTGGCCGACCTCGAAGCGCGTGAACCCTGGCCCACCCGCCACCTGCATGTGCTGGGTGACCACCACGGCAACCGCTCTCCCCGCGTCAACCCGGACGCACGTGGCGTGGTGGTGGGTCTGACCTTGGAAACCGGGCGCGACGCCCTGGCGCGCCTGTACCTGGCCACCTTGCAGGCATTGGCGTATGGCACGCGCCACATCATCGAGAGCATGAACAACGCTGGCCACCAGATCACCCGCATCCTGATGTGTGGTGGTGGCACCAAAAACCCCTACTGGCTGCGTGAACACGCCGATGCCACCGGTTGCGAGATCCATCTGGTGAGCGAGGAAGACGCTGTGACCCTGGGTGCTGCCCTGTTGGGTGCGGCGGCCAGCGGGGTGTTTACCTCCCTGCCTGCGGCTGCTGCGGCCATGGTGCAAGCGGGTGGCAGCCTGGCCGCTCGCCCCCAAACCAAAGCCTTCCACGACGCCAAGTACGCGGTGTATTTGCAGCTTTACCAAGACATGTTGACCAGCCGTGCGGCGATGCGCGACTGGTCTTGAACACCCCTAACCCTGACAACCCATTTTGATTAAGAAAAGGACATCCCTATGCTGACCCTGACCCTGCCCCCCTCCAGCCCGGTGCTCACCGTGGCCGACAAAGAAGTATTGCTGGTCACCAACGCTGACCTTCGCGAATCTGCCAATGTGGAATGCTGGCCGGTACAGGCCAAGTTTGAAGTCCGGCTAGAAGAAGCTGTGACCCAGCGCCTGGGCTACAAGATCAAACGCGCCCACCTGTACAAAGGCGACAAGGGCCATGGCTTCATCAGCAGCCAGCGCGAAGGCAGCGACCTGTTTGCCACGATTGACTCGGACGCTCCGGTGATTGTGCTGTTGACTGCCTGGCAGTACTCGCACCATCTGGCACCCAGCCTGGCCAAACACCGTGGTCCGGTGCTGCTGCTGGCCAACTTTGACGGCACCTGGCCCGGCCTTGTTGGCATGTTGTGTATGGCTGGCACACTGACCAGCCTGGGCAAGTCCTACTCGCGCCTGTGGTCTGCTGAATTCAACGATGAGTTTTTCTACAGCGGCCTGAGTTCCTGGCTGACCACCCAGCAGATCACCCATGACACCACTTACCTGAAAGCTGTCGACAACGCACACCCGGCCAGCGCCACTCCGGCCTGGGCCATGGGTCGCCAGGTGGGTGACTATGTGCTGAAACACAAGGAGATCATGGGGCTGTTTGACAGCTTTTGTATGGGCATGATCAATGGCGTGTTCCCGCAAAAAGCCCTGGTTGACATCGGCATGCCGATGGAAAGCCTGTCGCAGTCCGCCCTGCTGGTGGAAATGGCCAAGGTGCCGCAAGCTCTGCGTGAGGAATGTCTGGCCTGGTATGAAGCACGCGGCATGAAGTTCAACTTTGGCACCGATCCGGCCAAGGAGCTGACACGTGACCAGGTGCTCGAACAATGCGCCATGATGGTTGCCATGGGCCGTTTCACCCAGCGTTTTGGCCTGTCTGCCGTGGGTGTGCAGTACCAGCAGGGGCTGGCACATTCGTGCGCAGCCTCCGACTTTGCCGAAGGCGCCATCGGCTCCAGAGAACGTTTCCCGATTCCGGACGAAGCTGGCAACATCATCCGTGCGGGCAAAGCCATCCCCTGCATCAACGAGGTGGACATGGGCACCGCGATTCCGCAGACCATGTTGTGGCGCCTGCTGGACTCCTTCGGTCTGCCTGCGGAAACCACACTGCACGACATCCGTTGGGGCAGCGAGTTTGAAGGCATCTTCTACTGGGACTTTGAAATCTCGGGCTCGGTGCCGTTCGAACACCTCAAGGGTGGTATTGCCGGTGCCTCCGGTTATCGCCAACCCGCGATGTACTTCCCCAAGGGGGGCTCGTCGATCCAAGGCCAGGGCAAGGCGGGCCGAATGATCTGGGCCCGCGCCCACTACGAAGGCACCAAGGTGGTGATGCACATTGGTACCGGCACGGCGGTGGAACTGCCTGCTGCCGAGTTCGAGCGCCGCCGTCGCGCCACCACCTATGAGTGGCCGCTGCTCAACTGTGTGCTCGACGGTGTCAGCCGTGATGAACTGATGGCCGGTCACCAAAGCAACCACATCACCATCGCCTACGTGGATGCAGACAAACTGCAAGATGTGCTGCGTGCTTTTGTCGCGCAGGCGCTGACGCAAAATATCCGCGTTTTTGTAGCGGGTGACGCCAACGCTTGCCTCTGAGCTTCAACCCAGGATTTTTGAATGAACCATAACGATAAATACACGGGTGTCTGGCCGGTCATGCTGACCCCGTTTGACGAACAGCGCAACATCGATTGGGCGTCGTTGGAAAAACTCATTGACTGGTACATCCAGGCGGGCGTGAATGGCTTGTTTGCCAACTGCCAATCGAGCGAGATGTTTTTTCTCTCGGAAGCAGAGTCGCTACAGCTGACACGTTTTGTGCTGGACTATGTCGATGGGCGTGTGCCGGTGGTGGCCTCCGGCCACACCGCCTGCGGCCTGCCGCAGCAGATCGACCAGGTCGGCCAGATGGCCGAGACCGGTGTGGACAGTGTGATCCTGATCAGCAACCGTCTGGCCTCGCCCAGCGAGGGTGATGATGTGGTGCTGGCCAATCTGCAAACCCTCACGGCGGCCATCCCCGACACAGTGGGGCTGGGCATTTACGAATGCCCGCACCCCTACAAGCGCCTGCTCTCGGATGAGGTGGTGAGCTGGTGCGCCCAGAGCGGGCGTTACACCTTCATCAAGGACACCTGCTGCCAGATCGAAAAAATCCGCCAGCGTCTGGATCTCATCAAAGGCAGCCGGTTGCACATCGCCAATGCCAACGGCCAGACCTTGCTGGCCTCGCTGCAGGCAGGCGCACACGGCTACAGCGGTGTGATGACCAACTTCCACCCCGAGTTGTATGTCTGGTTGTGTGACAACTGGGACACCGCGCCGGAGAGTGCACAGGCGGTCTCGGACTACCTTTCGGCCGCATCCCTGCTGGAGTACCTGGACTACCCGATCTGTGCCAAGGACTATCAGCTCAGCCTGGGCAACTTCAAGTCAGTCGCCAGCCGCACCCGCGAAGCTGGCAACTACTACTCGGCCCACTTTCAGTCCACGGTGCAGCAAACACTGCGACTGGGCGAAACACTGAAAAACCAGCTGGGCATCCTGAACTGACAAAAAGCGGCAGTGGCCACGAGACAATGGGTGTTTGACATGAAATCTATCAACTCTGAGAAGTGTTTTCTGCTGCCGCAGGACCATGGCTACTTCAACAACTGCCATGCCTCCACCCTGGTGAAGTTACCCAATGGTGAACTGCTGGTGGCTTTTTTTGCGGGTGAACGCGAAGGCGCAGGTGATGTGGCGATCTGGCTGGTGTCGACGCTGGGTGGCGTCTGGCAGGCACCGGTGAGATGTATCGCCGAGGACGGCCTGGCCCACTGGAACCCGGTACTCCATGCCGAAGGTGACACGGTCTGGCTGTTCTACAAGGTGGGGCCAACCGTGCACAACTGGGTGACGCGCTGGACGGTGTCACATGACG
Organism: Rhodoferax sp. U11-2br; assembly: GCF_018619435.1. Taxonomy (GTDB): domain Bacteria; phylum Pseudomonadota; class Gammaproteobacteria; order Burkholderiales; family Burkholderiaceae_C; genus Rhodoferax. Next base: position 17,998 of record NZ_JAHFZF010000018.1, read on the forward strand.
GAGGACAGACCTGGGCAGCTGTACAGGAACTGGTGCCCGGTGACACCTTGCCACGTGGTCCCGTCAAGAACAAGCTGATCGTGATGAGCAACGGCGAGTGGCTGGCGCCAGGCTCGATTGAAACCGAAACCACCTGGGATGTGTTTGCCGACATCTCGGCCGACAAGGGTCAAAGCTGGCACAAGGTGGATGTGCCGATCACCCACCTGCAGCCTGTCAACGCGGGCAGCACCGAAGTCTGGAGCGGACTGGCCGCCAATGCGCTTTGGGAAACCGATGTCAAACGGGTGTTCCAGTGGGACGGGGTGATCCAGCCAACGCTTTGGGAGTCGGCACCGGGTCAGGTCCACATGCTGATGCGCAGCACGCGCGGCTTCATCTACCGCAGTGACTCCAGCAACTATGGCCACAGTTGGTGCGCGGCGTATGCCATCGGCTTGCCCAACAACAACAGTGGCATCGACCTGGTGCGCTGCGACGGCGGGGACCTCGCCCTGGTGTCCAACCCGGTGGCAGGCAACTGGGGGCGGCGCTACCCGATTTCCTTGTCACTGTCCACCGACAACGGTGCCAGCTGGACCACGGAGCTGGACATGGAAACACAGGAAGGCGAGTTTTCTTACCCGGCCATCATTGCCGATGGTCGCCATGTGCATCTGAGCTACACCTGGAACCGGCGAAACATCGTGTACCAGCACCTGGTTTTACCTTGAACACGCAGACAGCCAAGCTGCCCATAAATTGAAAGATTGAACGATGAAGGTATGAGTTGTTTTGCTCGCTCCAAGTAGCAAAAAAGAGAGAGAGAACTTTTTATCAAAGAAGGAGATCGCGTCATGAGAAAAATGTCATTGGTGTTGGCAGCTGCGCTGTCGGTGGTGGTGGGACAAAGTTTCGCCCAGACCCTGACTTACCCGACCAAAAACATTGAGGTGGTGATTCCGAAGAACCCGGGCGGGGGTACCGATACTTCCGCACGAACCCTGATCGAGTACAGCAAAAACGCCATGCCCAAAGGCCTGATGTTTGTGCCCGACAACAAACCCGCCGGCAACGGTGTGGCTGGGTTGATCGAAGTGGCTCGGGCCAAGCCCGATGGTTACAAGCTGGTGATGACGACGGTTGAACTGGCGATGTTTCCGCATGAAGGCAAGTCGCCCGTCACCTACGCCGACTTCACGCCGCTGGTGGCCGCCATTGCCGACCCGTGCGCCGTGGTGGTCAAGGCCGACTCTCCTTACAAAACCCTCAAAGAATTCATTGACGCCACCAAAGCCAACCCCGGCAAGATCAAGGTGGGTAACTCCGGCATGGGTGCGATATACCATCTGGCCGCCCTCAACATCGAACGCAAGCTGAACGTTAAGTTCAACCACATCCCCTACAACGAAGGGGTTGGCCCAGCCATTGCCTCACTGGTGGGCGGGCACATTGACGCGGTCATCACCACCCCCGGTGCAGCCAAATCCCAGGTGGACGCCGGTGCGCTGCGTTTTCTGGGGGTGATGGACACCAAGCGTTTTGATCTGTTCCCGAAGGTGCCCACGTTCCAGGAAGCCCTGGGGCAGGATCTGGGCTTGAACATGCGTGCCTGGGCCGTGCTGGCGGCACCCGCCAAACTGCCAGCGAACATCACCAAAGAACTGGTTGCTACCTTTACCACCACGGTGAAATCGCCAGACTTCCAGGCTGCCATGATGAAACAAGGGATCATGCCGGTGGTGATTGCAGGTGATGCCGCTGCGGCCATGATGAAAGAAGACCACGACACCTACAAAGACCTGATCGAAGAATCCAAGAAAAAATAAATTCTGATCAAACTGGCCCGACTGCGATGTGACCGGGCCAGCATAAAGAGGATTCAACATGAAGAAATACAACTTGGTCGTGGCATCAGTCTCGGTACTGCTGGGTCTGCTGATTATTTACCTCAGCCGCAATCTTGCAGGTTGGGATGACAACGGTGTGCCGGGCGAAAACTACTGGCCAAGCATCATCGCTTACCTGTTTGTGGGCCTGGGTGTGCTGCAGTTCCTGGAGGTGTGGCTGTCTCCACACATCAACAAAGACAAGACCGTGGATCTGGGCTCTGCGGTGGTTCGCAAAGCCTATCTGGCTGCAGCGGTGTCGGTGGTTTACGGGGGACTGTTAACAGCAGCTGGTTTTGTGCTGGCCACACTGGCCTTTGTTCCGACGATGAACATGTTGATGGGGGAGCGTCGCTTGTGGGCTTCTGCGCTGCTTGCTGTTGGGGTGGTCGGGGTCATTTACGTCTTCTTTGCCCTCGTCTTCAACACCACGTTGCCGACCTCGGTGTTTCTTGAATAAACAACGAAGGTGAAACCATGAACGATATTCTTTCCGCCTTCTCGGTTGTCTTCAGCTTCAACGCCATGCTGATGATTTTTCTGGGCACACTGGCTGGCGTCATCATCGGCGCCCTGCCCGGACTCACCGTCAACATGGGTATTGCCTTGTTGATGCCTCTGACCTTCTCCTTCCAGGGCATGACCGGTATCCTGATGCTGCTGGGGGTGTATTGCGGCGCCATTTATGGTGGCTCGATCTCGGCGATTCTGATCAACACCCCAGGTACCCCTGCGTCTGCGGCCACCATCCTCGATGGTTACCCGATGGCCATGAAGGGAGAAGCTGGCCGTGCGCTGGGTCTGTCCACCACTTCGTCGGTGTTTGGCGGCGTCTTCAGCACCATCTGCCTGATCCTGATCTCACCGCTGCTGGCCAAGGTGGCGGTGGGCTTGTCGGCGCCCGAGTACTTTGCGCTGGCTGTGTTTGGTATCAGCATCATCACCAGTGTGTCGTCCCAATCGATCATCAAAGGCCTGATGGGCGGCTGCCTGGGTCTGGCCATTGCCACTGTGGGTCTGGATCCGATGACCGCTGGTTTCCGCTTCACCTTTGATTCGGTCTACCTGATGGGTGGCATCTCGTTTGTGCCGATTCTGGTGGGACTGTTTGCCTTCTCACAAGGCATGATCAGCATGGAGGACAACTTCCGGGGTGATGAAAACCGCAAGGTGCAGGTGGCCATCAAACGGATTCTGCCGACCTGGGCCGACCTGAAACGCGTGTTCCCGACACAACTGCGCTCCTCGGCCATTGGCACCGTCATCGGGGCGATTCCAGGCACCGGAGGTGACATTGCCTCCTACATCTCCTACACCGAAGCCAAGCGCTGGTCCAAACACCCCGAGGAATTTGGCCACGGTTCGATCGAAGGTACCTCGGCGCCAGAAGCGGGCGCCAATGCAGTCTCAGGCGGAGCCATGGTGCCCTTGTTGACCCTGGGCATACCGGGTGATGGCGCCACCGCGATCATGATGGGGGCCTTCATGGTGCAAGGCCTGTCTCTGGGACCGCTGCTGTTTACCGAGCACCCAGTGGAAGTCAACACGATCTTCATCGGTCTGATGGTTGCCAACATCGTGATGGGCTGTATTGGTTTTGCCGGTTTGCGGCTGTCCACCAAGATCATGGATGTGCCACGCCGTGTGCTGGTCCCCATCATCCTGACACTGTGCGCCGTGGGCGCCTACTCGGTGAACCACACCATGATTGACGTGTTTGTCATGATGGCGGCGGGTGTGCTCGGTTACATCCTGATCAAGCTGGACTTCTCGATGTCGCCCATCGTGATCGGGATCATTCTGGGGCCGATGGCGGAAACCAATCTGCGCCGCACACTGGCCATGTCCAACGGTGACTACTCGGTGTTTTTCACCCGTCCGATCTGCCTGAGCTTCTTGGTTATCGCGGTGTTCACCCTGTTCATTCCCATCGTCGGCCCGAGAGTCTGGGCCTGGTGGAAAAAACGCAGTGGTGGCCCGGTCCTCGCCCAGGTCAACTCACCGGAATAACACAGCGGGCGGTGTCGTCACTGCCTGTTGTACCCAGCAAAAAGCGGCCGTTCTGGCCGCTTTTTTTACACTGAGGAGGTGCTCTGAGCGTCTTCAGGCCTTGCGGCTGCGCCAGTGCAAATGGGCCGGCACGGTCTGGGAAACCGGTGTCTGTTTGTTGATCAAGCCAATCAGGCCTGCCAGCGTGGCCTGTGCCAGGGCCTGACTGTCCTGCTCGATCGAATCTATTTTCAGAGGCAGGCAGTCCAGCAGCGAGTGGTCATCAAAAGTGATGATGCGCTGCGGTGCAATGCTGAAGTGCTGGTTGTGGCTGATGAAGGCCAGCGCCCCCTCCAGCAGCGTCATCGACCCGGTGAACAACACGCGCGGATAACGCCCCAGCTCTTGATAACAATCCTGCATCATCGCGTAACCACTGCTGCGGCGGTAGTCACGCGCACGCACCCAGCCAGGCTGCTCCTCCAGGCCAGCGGAAGCCAAGGCCGCACGAAACCCTTTGAGCCGGTCGATGCTGGGAGACAGATAGGGTTGTCCGCCAAAGTAATACGCCTCCCCGGCACCGTCCTTGAGCGCGTCAGAGACCATGTCGGTCACCGCGCCGGTGGCGTCTGTGATCACATGGGTCAAGGACTTGTCGTTCACCCGACGGTCGGCCAGACACAAGGGCAAACGTGTACGCCATTTGAGGTAGACCTTGGGGTCGGGCGAACAGGGCATGACCATCAAGCCATCCACCTGTCTGGCAATCAGGTGTTCAATACCCGCGCGCTCCTGTTCAGGGTCATCGTTGCTCGACACCACCAGCAACTGGTAACCAGCCTGATGGCAAATCGGCTCCATCGCCTGCGCCAGACTGGCCAGCGCCAGATTGGTCAGTTCGGGAATCACCAGACCCAGTGTGTTGCTGTAACCCGAGCGCAAGGCCCGCGCCGAATGGGAGGGCTGGAAATTGGTTTTTTGGGCGGCTTCCAGCACACGCTGTTGGGTGGCTGCCGCAATCCGGAATTCCTTGGCGCGGCCATTGAGCACCATGCTGGCCGTGGTGCGGGAGACACCCGCCATGCTGGCGATGTCATGGATGGTCAGGCGTGTGTAGTCGCTCATGGGACGGTGTTTGGTGACAGATCAACAGCCGCTTTTTTGGCAATACTTAGAGCACGCTCTGAAGGGTTTTCCCTAGGGACTCTACCACAGGCAGACCCCAAAAACCGGCTTTGCGTTGGGCAAAAAAGGGCTCTTTGACACCACATCTGGCTGGTCAAACCAGTTCACCGCGTGCAGCCCTCCAGAAAGCTGAAGATGGCCGGGTCGTCACAAAAAATAACGTTAAAACGTATCCATGCGCTGGTGCGCAAATCCGGGCTGAACAGGTGGCCGGGGCCCAGCAAAATGTCCTGTTCAGCCGCTTTGTAAGCCAGCTCAGCCGAGTCCTCCAGAGCCAGATGCCTGGCCCACAAGAAGATGCCGGCCTTGGGTTCACAAAATATTTCAAACCCGGCCTTGAGCAAGAGGGAGGCGGTGGCCACATGGGCCTTGGCGAGGCGTTCGCGCAGACCCTTGACATGTTTGCGACAGCGGCCATCGGTCAATGCTCCGTGGGCCAAGCGTTCACTGAACTCGCTTGAGGTCAAACCCGAAATCATCTTGAGCTGGGCCAGGTCCTCCAGCAGATCCGGGCTGGCCGCCACATAACCGACCCGGATATTGGGTGAAATGGTTTTGGAGAAGCTGCTGATGTAGATGACGCGGTTGAGCTGGTCCAGACTGGCCAGGGACGGACGGGGCTCCGGGTCCAGATCGGCGTAGATGTCGTTCTCGACCACCAGAAAGTTGTGTTTGTCAGCCAGCTGCATCACCCGGTGCAGATGCGAGAGCTGGGCAATCGAGCCCGTCGGGCTGTGCAGCCGTGGCTGGGTGAAAAACACCTTGGGTTGCTCTTCGATCACCAGCCGTTCCAGCTCGGCCAGATCGTAGCCGTTAGGTGTGCGTGGCACACCAATCAGGCGCGCGCCCAAGAACCGCAGTGAAAACAGCAGGTTCGGGTAGCCCGGGTCATCCACTAGCACCGCGTCGCCCGGGCGTATCAGTCTGCGCGCCACCAAGTCCATGGCCTGGCTGGAGCCCTGGGTCAACAACACCTGCTCGGGCGGCACCGAGATTTCCTGCTCGGCCAACATCTCACACACCAGTTGGCGCAAAGGTGGGTATCCCTTGGGTTCACCATAACCACTGAGCTCCGTCTCTTCGGTGGCCAGACTGCGCAGCGCCCGGCGCACGCCGTCCTGAAAAAGCCAGTCCCCCGGCAGCCAGCCGCAGCCCGGCTTCAGCCGCAGTGCCCGGTTCTCAAAAATGCGGCGCAGGTACCACATCGAATCAAAATTGAAGTTCGGGCCGTCACCCGCCACCGCCGCCACCGACAGCGGTCGATTCTTGACAAAAAAGCCCGAATGCGGCCGGGAAGAGAAATAACCCTGGGCCACCAGGCGGTCATAGGCATCGACCACGGTGAACACACTCACATTGTGGGCGTGGGCGAACTGGCGGATGGACGGTGCCTTGGAGCCGGGCCGCAGTGAGCCGTCTTCGATGTCAGCGCGAAAACCTGCCACGATCTGCAGGACCAGGGGTGTGGAACTCTGGGGGTTCAGTGTCAACATGAGTAATCTGTTGGGTGGGCGGACGATGGCCACATTGTCCAGGCTCGTGCCCCGATACGGCGTGTTCAATGTGTGCATCCCAAGGAAATAGCGCGGATTGGGCCAAGTGTGTCAGTCATAGGGTTGGACTGTATTGTGTGCGGGGCCTGCACAGTACATCCTCAAAATAGGCTTCACTGTATATGGTTGATCCAGATCAACAACTCTACAGTGCATCAACTGTGTTTTCTAAATCACCCACTGCTTAGGAGAAATATGTTGACCAAAACCCTCAAAACCAATGCCGACCTGATGGCCCGCCGCAGAGCCGCTATCCCCCGTGGTGTGGGTCAAAGCCACGAAGTGTTCATCGCACGGGCCGAGAACGCCGAAATCTGGGACGTGGAGGGCAAACGCTACATCGACTTTGCCGGTGGTATTGCGGTACTCAACACCGGCCATGGCCGCCCCGAGATCAAGGAAGCCGTCAAAGCGCAGATCGACCTGTTCACCCACACCTGCTTCCAGGTGCTGGCCTACGAGTCCTATGTGGAACTGGCCGAACGTTTCAACGCCCTGGCGCCCGGCGACTTTGCCAAAAAGACGCTCTTCTTGACCACGGGTGCCGAGGCCGTGGAAAACGCGATCAAGATCGCCCGCTCACACACCAAACGCAGCGCGGTGATCGCCTTCACCAGCGGCTATCATGGCCGCACCCTGCTGACCCTGGGGTTGACCGGCAAGGTGGCGCCGTACAAAACCGGCTTTGGCCCCTTCCCTGGCGAAATTTTTCACGCCCAGTTCCCTAACGAAACCCACGGCGTGAGTGTGGACGACTCGATTGCCTCCATCGAGTCGATCTTGAAGAACGATGTCGAAGCCAGCCGCGTGGCAGCCATCATTGTGGAGCCGGTGCAAGGTGAAGGTGGCTTCAATGTGGCACCCACAGACTTTTTGCAGCGGGTTCGTGCCCTGTGTGACCAGCATGGCATCCTGATGATTGTGGACGAGATCCAGACCGGCGCTGGCCGCACCGGCACCTGGTTTGCCATCGAACACAGCGGTGTGGCACCCGACATGATCACCATGGCCAAGTCCATGGCGGGTGGTTACCCGATCTCCGGGGTAGTGGGCCGCGCCGAGGTGATGGACGCCCCGGCTGCCGGTGGTCTGGGTGGCACCTACGCCGGTAGTCCCATCGCCTGCGCCGCCGCCCTGGCGGTGCTGGATGTGTTCGAGAAAGACAACTTGCTGGAACGCAGCCGCAGCATGGGCGCCCACTTGGTGACGCGTCTGGAAGCGATGGCAGCCAAGGACAAACGCATTGCCGCCGTGCGCGGTCTGGGTGCGATGGTGGCCTTTGAATTGTGCAAAGACGGTGATCCGCACCAACCCAGTGCAGAACTGGCCAAAGCGCTGGCAGCGGAGGCCACCAAGCGTGGCTTGATCCTGCTGACCTGCGGCACGTATGGCAATGTGGTGCGTATTCTGGTGCCTTTGACCGCCAGCGACGCCATAGTGAATGAGGGCCTGGACATCATCGAAGCCTGCCTGGCAGCAACGGCCTGACTGGCACACTATTTGCGTAGCTAAAACAGCTTGTAGCCCTTATTCCATGGGCTTATAGTGCTTTTGAAAGAATAGCAAATAATGGCCTTATCCGAACCCCTGGTCCGCTTCTCCGGCATTCAAAAGACCTACGACGGCAGCACCCTGGTGGTGCGTGACTTGAACCTCGATATCCAGAGTGGTGAATTTTTGTCGCTGCTCGGGCCATCGGGTTCGGGCAAGACCACCACGCTGATGATGTTGGCTGGTTTTGAGTCGCCCACCGCCGGAGACATTTTGTTGAATGGCCGCCAGATCACCGGCACGCCACCGCACAAACGCAACTTTGGCATGGTGTTCCAGAACTACGCGCTGTTTCCCCACATGAACGTGGCGCAAAACGTGGCCTACCCGCTCACGGTGCGCGATGTGCCCAAGGCCGAGCAGGAACAGCGTGTCAAGAAGGCGCTGGACATGGTGCGCCTCTCGGGCATGGGGGACCGGTTGCCGGCCAGGCTCTCGGGCGGCCAGCAACAACGTGTGGCGCTGGCGCGGGCCTTGGTGTTCAACCCGCAACTGGTGCTGATGGACGAGCCGCTGGGTGCGCTGGACAAACAGCTGCGTGAACACATGCAGATCGAGCTCAAGGAGCTGCACCACCAGCTGGGTGTGACCTTTGTCTACGTGACCCACGACCAGGGTGAGGCCCTGACCATGAGTGACCGGGTGGCGGTGTTCAACGAAGGCATCATCCAGCAGCTGGCCGATGCCCAGTCGCTGTACGAGACCCCCTCCAACCGCTTTGTGGCCGGTTTTGTGGGCGACAGCACGGTGCTGCGCGGCACGCTGGGGCAGGATGCCAGCAGCATCCACCTCAGTGGCCTGGGGGTGAGCCTGCGCGGACTCAACATCAACCAGAGTGCCAGCGGCGCAAAGGTGGAGGCCTGTGTCCGCCCTGAACGTATTGCCTTGTCCCTGGACGTACCCAGCCAATCCAACTGCCTGACGGCCCAGGTAGTAGACATTGTTTATTACGGTGACCATGTGCGCCTGTTGTGCAAGCTGGGGCCCGATCAGCCCCAGGCGGTGGTCAAACTCGCATTGATCCACCCCTGTGCCCAACACCCGCCCGAGCCTGGCAGCACCGTGTACCTGGCGTTCCCGCCCGAGTACACCCGCATCTACGCCGTGTGAGCTGTTTGCACTTCCGTTTTCCCTCCCTGCCCTTCACCCACTACCCAAAGGAACTGTTCCCCATGAAAAAAAGCCTGATCGCACTGGCATCCCTGTCAGCCTGCCTCACCCTGTCGGCGCACGCGCAAGAAGCCATCACTGTGGTGAACTTCGGTGGCGCCAACGCCAATGCCCAGAAAGTGGCCTATTACGAACCGATTGCCAAAGAGGGCATCAAGGTGACCGCTGTGGAATACAACGGTGAACAAGCCAAGATCAAGGCCATGGTCGACACCAAGAACGTGACCTGGGACGTGGTCGAGGTGGAATCCCCCGACGTGGCCCGTGGCTGCGACGAGGGCCTGTTCGAAAAACTCGACTACAGCAAGATCGCCCCCAAAGCCGACCTGTTGCCCTCTGCGGTGAGCGAATGTGGCGTGGGTGTGTTCGTCTGGTCTACCGTGATGGCCTACAACGGCGACAAACTCAAGACCGCCCCCACGAGCTGGGCCGACTTTTTTGACACCAAGAAGATCCCCGGCAAACGCGGCATGCGCAAGGGTGCCCGCTACAACCTCGAATTTGCCCTGCTGGCCGACGGCGTGAAACCGGCCGACGTGTACAAGGTGCTGGCGACCAAAGACGGTGCCGAACGTGCCTTCAAAAAGCTGACCGAGCTCAAACCCAGCATCCAATGGTGGGAAGCCGGTGCCCAGGCGCCCCAATTCCTGGTGGCTGGTGACGTGGTGCTCTCCACCGTCTACAACGGCCGTGTCGACGCCGCCAACCGCGAAGGCCGCAACCTGCAGATCTACTGGCCCGGCGGCATTTATGACCTGGACTACTGGGTGATCCCCAAGGGCACGGCCAAGAAAGACGCTGCCTACAAGTTCATAGCCTACGCCTCCAAGCCGGAAAACCAGGCCGTGTACGCCCAGAACATCGCCTACGGCCCGACCAACAAGAAGGCCCTGGCCAAGCTGGACAAGAAGGTGCTCGACAACCTGCCCACCTCGGACAAAAACGCCAAGGATGCGCTGCAGTTCAACACCACGTTCTGGGCTGACCAGGGCGAGGCTCTGGAAAAACGTTTCGCCGCCTGGGCCACCCAGTAAACCGCCGCAGCTCAGGAGCAGCCCACCATGCCGATGCCAACCAGTGCCAACCCGCCCTTGGGCGACCTGCGCGCCGCACTCGCGCGTGCACAGTCACGCCGCAAATGGCGGGCCTTCACGCTGACGGTGCCTTTGCTGGTGTTTCTGCTGCTGACGCTGCTGGTCCCAATAGCTGCGCTGCTGATGCGCGCGGTGGAAAACCCTGAGGTGGCCAAGGCCCTGCCCTCCACGGTGAAGGCCTTGGCCACCTGGGACCGCCAGTCACAACCCAGCGCTGGCGCTTATGCCGCGCTGGTGAAAGACCTGTCCCACCTGCCCGACACGTCGGACGCTGGCGCCCTGGCGCGCCGCCTCAACACCGAAGCGCCCGGTGCCCGCTCACTCATCATGGGCGCCTACCGGGCCCTGCCCATCGAAGGGGATGCAGAAGCGGTGCGCCAACAACTTCTGGACAAAGACCCGCGCTGGGCAGAAACAGAATTCTGGCAAGCCATCGCCAAAAACGGCTCACGCTGGACACCCGACTACCTGCTGGCGTCGGTCGATCTGCGCCGCGATGCCCAGGGTGATATTGCGCGCATGCCCGAAGAACAACGCGCCTACGGCGGCATTTTGCTGCGCACCTTCCAGGTCAGCCTGATCATCACCGTGATGTGCCTGCTGCTGGCTTACCCGCTGGCCTACTGGCTCTCCACCCTGCCTGAGCGCCAGGCCAATCTGCTGATGATTGTGGTGCTGGTGCCGTTCTGGACCTCGATCCTGGTGCGCGTGGCCGCGTGGATTGTGCTGCTGCAGTCCGAAGGGCTGATCAACACCGCCTTGATCGACATCGGTGTCATCAGCAAACCGCTGGAGCTGCTGTTCAACCGCACCGGCGTGATCATTTCCATGACCCATATCCTGCTGCCTTTCATGATCCTGCCGCTCTACAGCGTCATGAAAAGTGTGCCCCCCACCTATGTGCGCGCTGCAGTGTCGCTGGGCAGTGCGCCGCTGGCCGCCTTCGCCCGCGTGTATGTGCCGCAAACCCTGCCCGGCGTCGGTGCAGGCGCCCTGCTGGTGTTCATCCTGTCGATTGGTTACTACATCACGCCAGCCCTGCTCGGCGGCGCCGATGACCAGATGCTGAGTTATTACATCGCCCGCTACACCAACGTGGAAGTCAACTGGGGCATGGCCTGCGCACTCGGTGCTCTGCTGTTGGCCACCACCATGCTGCTCTATGGTGTGTACCGCCGTCTGGGCAAAACCGACCTGGCCCTGGCCTAACAGCACTGCAATCGGAAGACACCCATGTTCAAGCTGCCCCAATTTCCCCTGTACTACACCCTGGCCGACAAGGCGGGCTGGTGGACGCTGCGCCTGGTCTGCGTGGCGGTGCTCATCTACCTGGTGGCCCCGATCCTGGCGATCATCCCGCTGTCGTTTTCCAGCAGCTCCTTCCTGAGTTACCCCATGCCCGGTCTGTCGCTGCGCTGGTATGAAAACCTCTTCAACGCGCCCGAATGGGCCAACGCCACCCGCAACAGCTTCATCGTGGCACCTGCGGCCACCATCATCGCCACCGTGCTGGGCACACTGGCCGCCGTCGGCCTGGCGCGTACCGACTTCTGCTTCAAGGGCCTGCTCATGGCGGTGCTGATTGCACCCATGGTGGTGCCGATCATCGTGGTGGGTGTGGCCACCTACCTGTACTTTGCACCGCTGGGCCTGACCGACAGTTATGTCGGGTTGATCGCAGTGCATGCTGCCTTGGGCGCACCCTTTGTGCTGACCACGGTGTTGGCCACACTGGCCAACTTCAACGACAACCTGATCCGCGCCTCACTGAGCCTGGGGGAGACACCGTTCAACACCTTCAGACGCATCACCTTGCCGGTGATTGCACCGGGCGTGATCTCGGGCGCGTTATTTGCCTTTGCCACCTCGTTTGACGAGGTAGTGGTGACCCTGTTCCTGGCCGGGGCCGAGCAAACCACCCTGCCGCGCCAGATGTTTACCGGCATCCGCGAAAACATCTCGCCCACCATCGCAGCGGTGGCCACACTGCTGATCCTGTTCACCACCAGTTTGCTGCTGGTGCTGGAGTGGTTGCGTGGGCGGCGGCGCTAGGTATCCCTGTGGTCTCTGTCATAGTATTGGATTGATAGCTGATAGTCCTTGTGAGATAAGGGTTAGAGGCCAATTTCACTTACAGCCTGCGTTGTAACTATTCAGACAACAAACAACCCATCCATGAACCCAGCCGCTCCCAAAAACCAGCCCTTGTCTGGCAATGCCATGCCGCGTTTTGGCGGCATCGCCAGCATGATGCGTTTGCCGGTCGCCACAACGCCACAGGGCTTGGATGCCGCGTTCATCGGTGTACCACTGGACATCGGCACCAGCCACCGGCCAGGCACCCGTTTTGGCCCGCGTGAGATCCGTTCCGAATCGGCACTGATTCGCCCCTACAACATGGCCACCGGCGCGGCGCCGTTTGACACGCTGCAGGTGGCTGACCTGGGCGACGTGCCGATCAACACCTATTCGCTCGTCAAATCCCTGCCCATCATCACCAACTTCTACAACAAGGTGCTGGAAGCCGGTTGCACCCCCCTCACACTGGGCGGCGACCACACCATCGCCCTGCCGATCCTGCGCGCAGTGGCGGCCAAACACGGCCCGGTGGCGCTGATCCATGTTGACGCCCATGCCGATGTGAACCCCGACATGTTTGGTGAACGCATCGCCCACGGCACACCGTTTCGCCGCGCGGTCGAAGAAAACCTGCTTGATGGCCCCAAGGTGTTCCAGATTGGCCTGCGTGGCAGTGGCTACGCCGCAGACGACTTTGACTGGCCAAGCCAGCAGGGCTTTACCCTGGTGCCCGCCCACGAAGTCTGGTACCAGTCGCTCGCGCCTTTGATGCAAAGGGTGCGCGCCACCATTGGCAACACGCCGTGTTACCTGAGTTTTGACATCGACGGCATCGACCCAGCCTATGCCGGTGGCACCGGCACGCCCGAGATTGGCGGTCTGTCGGTGCCGCAGGCTCTGGAGATCATCCGCGGCTGTCACGGGCTTAACATCGTTGGTTGTGATCTGGTCGAGGTGTCGCCACCGTATGACCCATCTGGCAACACCGCGTTGCTGGGCGCCAACCTGCTGTTCGAGATGTTGTGTGTGCTGCCGGGGGTACTCAAACGCTAGCAATTCAGAAGCTACTCACCCTTATTGAATAAGGGCTAGAGACGTATTTTTTATAAATTCAGGAGTTTTCATGTCAACCACGCTTTCCCCTCTTTCCCAGCTCAAAGACCCCAGCCTGCTCAAGACGGACGCCTTGGTTAACGGCACCTGGGTCACGGGTGCCGGCCGCTTTGACGTGCTTGACCCGGCCACCGGCCAAAAGTTAGCCGACGTGGCCAACCTGGGTCCCTTGGATGCCGAAGCCGCCATCGCCGCCGCCAACGCGGCCTGGCCAGCCTGGCGCAGCAAAACCGCCAAGGAACGCAGCATCCTCCTGCGCAAATGGTTCGACTTGCTCATGGCCAACCAGGACGACCTGGGGCGCATCATGACCGCCGAACAAGGCAAACCCCTGCCCGAGGCCAAGGGTGAAGTCGCCTACGCCGCGAGTTTTGTTGAATGGTTTGCCGAGGAAGCCAAACGTGTCAACGGCGAAACCCTGCCCCAGTTCGACAACAACCGCCGCCTGCTGATCCTGCGCCAACCGATTGGGGTGTGCGCTGCGATCACGCCCTGGAACTTCCCGATTGCAATGATCACGCGCAAGGTGGCCCCGGCCCTGGCTGCGGGTTGCACCGTGGTCATCAAACCAGCCGAACTGACGCCCTTGACCGCGCTGGCAGCCGCCGAACTGGCGATCCGCGCGGGCATCCCGGCCGGTGTGCTCAACATGGTCACCGCCGACGCCGACAACTCGATTGCCGTGGGCAAAGTCTTGTGTGCCAGCGACATCGTGCGCCACATCAGCTTCACCGGATCCACCGAAGTGGGTCGTATCCTGATGGCACAGTCGGCCCCCACGGTCAAGAAAATGTCGCTCGAACTCGGCGGCAACGCGCCTTTCATCGTGTTTGACGATGCCGACATCGACAGCGCGGTCGAAGGCGCTTTTGCCAGCAAATACCGCAACGCCGGCCAGACCTGTGTCTGCTCCAACCGGATCTATGTGCAGGCCGGTGTCTACGACACGTTCGTGGCCAAATTTGCGGCCAAGGTCAAGACCGCCAAGGTGGGCAACGGCTTTGACGACGGTGTCAACCAGGGCCCGCTGATCGAAGAAGCCGCGCTGCAAAAGGTGGAGCGCCATGTACAGGATGCGCTGGCCAAAGGTGGCCGACTGGTCGCAGGTGGCCACCGCCTGACGGGGCAGTTCTTCGAGCCAACCGTGGTGGCTGAAGCCACGGCTGACATGTTGTGCGCCCGTGAGGAAACCTTTGGTCCGTTTGCCCCGGTGTTCAAGTTCAACACTGAGCAGGAAGCCATTGACGCAGCCAACGCCACCGAATTTGGCCTGGCCAGCTATTTCTACACCCGAGACGTCGGACGCATCTGGCGCGTCAGCGAAGCGCTGGAATACGGTATGGTCGGCGCCAATGTCGGCATTCTGGCGACCGAACACGTGCCCTTTGGGGGTGTCAAACAGTCCGGCCTGGGCCGTGAAGGCTCACACCACGGCATGGATGACTACGTGGAAATCAAGTACCTGTGTATTGGTGACATCCTGAAGTAAACACCGAGCTTGTTAACCCGGTTGGCCAACCGGGTGCATGGGCGTTATTGCAGCCCCTGGCGGGTGGTGGCGCGGCGAACCTTGGCAAACAAAGCCACTTGGGTGGGCACCTCCTGTGTGCCAAAACGTGTTTTGTAACGGGACAGGAAAGATCGGTAGAGCCCGTATTTGAAGTAGATGCCCGCGCCCGACGTTGTACTGCCAGTGGTCTCGTACCTGAGAGCACCATTGACATATACCCTGAAAAACCCGTCGAGCTTGTCCCATTTGGCATGCACCTCAATGTGATGCCAGCGCCCGAGCAGATCGTCCTGGCTGATCAGCGGGACGCGCTCGGTGCTGTGGCCAAAATTCTTGTCGATCAGCAAACCACCTGCATCGTTCTGGAACATGAACGCCGGTGATCTGCTGTTGCGCTGGTGAAATTGCCCGAAGGCCACTTTGGCGGGATATATAGTGGGATGGTTGGGCGGCAGATAAAAAGACCAGCCATACCAATATTCGCTGCCGGGTGGCGCGCTGCCGTTTTCGGACAGCTCCGAGCGTTCACGGTCACTGTCGCAGTCCGACCAGCCGGGTTGTGCGCCACAGTCACCTGACCTGACCTCAAACCGCTCGACCTTGGCGATGGGTGCACCATCGGTGTTGTCTTCCACCAGCGTGTAGCCATAAGCCGAGGTGTTCAAACTGCGTTTGAAGGACCAGGGGGCCGACTCCTGGGCCTGCGCAGTCAAAGTAGAAATGACTGACAGCACGATTGCCAAAGAGGTGATCCAACGGGTCGGTCTCACGGTGGCTGAGCTGTCAAGCGATGACGACGATTTTATCGAATTTCTTGATGCGTTTTGAAGCAAAAAACGCGAAGACTGGAGCGGGTGAAGGGAATCGAACCCTCGTATGAAGCTTGGGAAGCTGCCGTTCTACCATTGAACTACACCCGCGTAGCCAAGTATTTTAACCCGCAAGTACAGCGCCCCCAAGCAAGTCTGTTGAGGTGATTTTGAAACAGCACCACAGCATTGCATCAGATGCTTAATCTGATTTTTTAGAGGTTCTGTCTTTTGTCAGATTCACCCAAACATCCCAATCGTGTTCGATGACCTCGGGGATGGGCATGGGACGCGGAAAACGCCGCCGTTCATGCAGGACGTGGTCTGCCGACTTGCGGGCCAAGTTCTCGGAAACAGCTGACCCTGTGCCGACTTTGACCGGCACCGGCTCTTGACGTTTTAACAATTTCTTGAACAACATGTTGCTTGCAACTTTAAGGGCAACTCAGCCACGTGAGCAAACCCACTTTGTAACAAGGGCTATTGAGCAGCCCACACCCGTCTCGGATTCAGAGCTTGGGCTTGTCGCTATGCGACACCTCGTAACCATCAGCCACATACGCTGGTCCTTTCATCAGCCAGACAATGATGCAGCCAATGCCAACTGTCAAAACAGCCGTCCAGACAAAAGCCACGATGCCCACCATCAAGAAATCAAACGCCTGAACACGTCGTTCAATTTCGGAGGCGCTGCCCTGCGTCAGCAAAAACCGCGCCAGCCAGGCCGCCAGCGCAGGCAACAAGGTGCCAGCCAACAGAACATGTGGTAAGCGTTTGAGCAAACGCCACTCAAAACCGTAAGGCGTTCTCTGATAACCCGGAAGTTTGTTGAGCCAGGACATGGTGTATGCTTGCTGGTGGCTTCAGAGCCACTTTTGCATGAACTGGGCGTGGCCCATGCTGGGTTCGAGCTGGTAGTTGTCAAACCCAATGCGCCGATACAGTTTGGATGCCGGTGTGTTGCCCGAGAGCACTTCCAGCGTCAGTTTGCAGGCACCGCGCTCACGAGCGAGCTGTTCCACCAAAGCCAGCATCTGCTCCGCAATACGCAGCCCGCGGTGGCTGGCGGCCACCACCACGTCATGGATATTCACCAGCGGCTGGCAGGCAAAGGTCGAGAAACCCTCAACACAGTTGACCAGGCCCACGGGCAAACCCGCTTGCGCATCATCAAAAGCAAGCACACTGAAAATAGTGGGGCGCGCCTGCAAGGCAGCAGGCAAATTGGCCTTGGTGAATTCTGACAAGGGCTCCGCACCACCGGTTGGGTCCTGGGCGTAGGCATCCAGCAAACCCACCAGGGCAGACGCATGGACCGGGTTGGTGTAGTCAGCACGACACAGGCGCAAGCTTGGGGTGTGGCTCATAGGTTGATCTCAGGCTGTAAGGGTTTTGGCAATACGTTGGGCGCATGCCTTGGCTTGGGTGGCGTCACGCGCTTCGACCATGACCCGCACCAGGGGTTCGGTACCGCTGGCGCGGATCAGCACCCGCCCGCTTTGACCCAATTCGCCCTCGACCGCTCGGGTCTCTGGTGCCAGCTGCGGACTGGCCTTCCAGTCCTGACCCGGTTGTAAACGGACATTGATCATGGTCTGGGGAAACAACACCACCTCCTTGACCAAAGTAGCCAGGCTCTGGCCGCTGCGCACCACGGTTTGCAGCACCTGCAGGGCAGAAATCAGGCCGTCACCCGTGGAGTGTTTGTCCAGTGCCAGCAAATGCCCGGAACCCTCACCACCCAGCAGCCACTGGTTTTTTTCGAGCTCTTCGAGGACATAACGGTCACCGACTTTGGCTCGGACAAAGGTGACACCTCGCGCAATCAGGGCCAACTCCACTGCCATGTTGGTCATCAAAGTACCCACCACACCGGGCACCGCTTCACCACGGCGCAGCCGGTCATCCACCATCAGGTAGAGCAACTCGTCACCGTTGTACAGCCGCCCTTGGGCATCCACAATCTGCAGCCGGTCAGCGTCGCCATCAAGTGCCACACCCATGTCCGCCCGGTGTGCCTTGACGGCATCCACCAGCGCCTCGGGATGGGTCGCGCCCACGCCGCGGTTGATGTTGAGACCGTCGGGTGCACAACCAATGGCAATCACCTCGGCACCCAGTTCATGGAACACTTTGGGCGCGATGTTGTAGGCAGCGCCATGGGCGGCATCGACCACGATGCGCATCCCTTTGAGCGTCAGGTTGTTGGCAAACGTGCTTTTGCAAAACTCGATGTAACGACCGGCGGCATCATCCAGGCGACGTGAACGGCCCAGATTGGCCGAATCCACCCAGACCGGGTCCATCGCCAGAACCGCTTCCACATCACGCTCCCAGTCATCGGAGAGCTTGGTGCCCTGGGCGCTGAAGAACTTGATGCCGTTGTCATCAAACGGGTTGTGGCTGGCACTGATCACCACCCCCAGCGAGGCGCGCTGCGCCCGCGTCAGGTAGGCCACGCCGGGTGTGGGCAAGGGGCCCAGCAAGACCACATCGACCCCGGCCGAATTGAAGCCGCTCTCGAGCGCACTCTCCAGCATGTACCCCGAAATCCGGGTGTCTTTGCCAATCAGCACCGTAGGCCGCGCCTCGGAGCGTTTGAGCACGCGCCCCACCGCATGCGCCAGACGCAACACAAAATCGGCGGTGATGGGGCTTTGCCCCACGGTGCCACGAATGCCATCGGTTCCAAAATATTGACGCGTCATGAAGCGGTGTGTCCTTGTGAATCCATCGGAGAGAGTTGGGTTGATCTTATAGCGGCCAGCACTTTCAAAACCTGCACGGTTTCCTTGACATCGTGCACACGCACCACCGACGCACCCTGCTGCACAGCACACAGTGCGGCTGCCAGGCTGGGCGCCAGCCGCTCCTGGGGGGCGAGCTTCTCACCCTGATCCGCGCGCACTGTCATACCCGCCAGTGACGACTTGCGTGACCACCCTGCCAACAAGGGGTAGCCCGCTGCGAGCAGCTCGGACTGGCGGGCCAGCAGCGCAAAGTTCTGTGCCACGGTTTTGCCAAAGCCGATGCCCGGGTCCAGCAAAATTCTGGTCTTTTCAACCCCTAGCCCGCATAGAGTCAGGGCTGATTGCTCCAGAAACGAGAGTACCTGGGGAACCACATCACCCTGCATGGGCTGAACTTGCATGGTTTGGGGCTCCAGGTGCATGTGCATCAGGCACACACCACAACTCGGATGGGCCGCCACAACGCGAGTGGCGTCGGCCAGACCCTGCGCATCACGCCAACGCAAGGCCCAGACGTCATTGATGATGTCGGCACCAAGGTCCAGCACGGCCTGCATGACCTGCGGTTTGTAGGTGTCCACCGATACCGGCACACCCAACTTGACAGCCTCTTTGACCACCGGCACGACCCGCGCCAGTTCCTCCGCCAATCCCACAGGTGGCGCACCGGGCCTCGTCGACTCGCCGCCAATGTCCAGAATGTCGGCTCCGTCGACTACCAAGGCCTCGCCATGCCGCAGTGCCGCTGTTGTGTTGTCATGGTGGCCACCATCCGAGAAAGAATCGGGCGTGACGTTGACAATGCCCATCACCTTCGGGGCACTCAGGTCAATCTGGAAGCGGGTGGTTTGCCAATACATGGTCAACAAAAAAACGGGGCTCGCGCCCCGTTTTCTTTTTTTGCCTGAATCAGGCTGCGTGTGGTGCAGCGTCGGTTTTCACAGCGGGGGTACCGCCACTGCCAGTGTCAGAACCAGCCGTTGGCATACGCGGTGTCCAGTCCTTGGGCGGACGCGGCTCCTTGCCCGCCATGATGTCGTCAAGCTGTTCACTGTCAATGGTTTCCCACTCCAGCAAGGCCTTGGCCATGGCGTGCATCTTGGAGCTGTGTTCTTCGATCAGGCGGCGCGCCAGGGCGTATTGCTCGTCGATGATGCGGCGCACTTCGGCATCCACCTTCTGCATGGTTTCTTCACTCATGTTTGTGGTTTTGGTCACCGAGCGACCCAGGAACACTTCGCCTTCGTTCTCGGCGTAGACCATCGGGCCCAGGGCGGCCGTCATGCCGTAACGCATCACCATGTCGCGGGCGATTTGGGTGGCGCGCTCGAAGTCATTGCTGGCACCGGTGGTCATCTGGTTCATGAACACTTCTTCGGCGATCCGGCCACCAAACAGCATACTGATCTGGTTGAGCATGAACTCTTTGTCGTAGCTATATCGGTCTTGCGCCGGCAGGCTCATCGTCACACCCAGCGCGCGACCACGCGGGATGATGGTGACTTTGTGCACCGGGTCACATTTGGGCAACAGCTTGCCGATCAGGGCGTGACCAGACTCGTGGTAGGCGGTGTTACGACGCTCTTCCTCGGGCATGACCATGCTCTTGCGCTCGGGACCCATCAGAATCTTGTCCTTGGCCTTCTCGAAGTCCTGCATCTCCACCGTGCGGGCGTTGCGCCGGGCCGCCATCAAGGCAGCTTCGTTGCACAGGTTGGCCAGATCAGCACCACTCATCCCAGGTGTGCCACGGGCAATCACGCCAGGGTTCACATCGGCGCTGACCGGCACCTTGCGCATGTGCACATTCAGGATCTGCTCGCGACCACGGATGTCTGGCAAGGTCACATAGACCTGGCGGTCAAACCGGCCCGGACGCAACAGAGCGGCGTCCAGAATGTCGGGGCGATTGGTGGCAGCCACCACAATCACGCCCAGGTTGGTTTCAAAACCGTCCATCTCGACCAGCATCTGGTTAAGGGTTTGTTCGCGTTCGTCATTGCCACCGCCCAAACCAGCGCCACGTTGGCGGCCGACCGCATCAATTTCGTCGATGAAGATGATGCAAGGTGCGTTCTTTTTAGCGTTCTCGAACATGTCACGCACCCGGGATGCGCCCACGCCCACAAACATTTCGACAAAATCAGAACCCGAGATGCTGAAAAATGGCACCTTGGCTTCACCGGCGATGCTCTTGGCCAGCAATGTTTTACCAGTGCCGGGCGGGCCCACCAGCAACAAGCCGCGCGGGATACGACCGCCGAGTTTCTGGAACTTGGCCGGGTCTTTCAAAAAGTCGACCACTTCCTTGACTTCTTCCTTGGCCTCATCACAACCAGCCACATCGGCAAAAGTCACGGTGTTGGTGTTTTCATCGAGCAGACGGGCTTTGCTTTTGCCGAAGCTGAACGCTCCGCCCTTGCCGCCCCCTTGCATCTGACGCATGAAATACACCCAGACACCAATTAACAACAACATCGGACCCCAACTCACCAGCAGGGTCATGAGGAGCGAGCCCTCTTCTTTAGGGCGCACATCAAACTTGACGTCATTGGCAATCAGGTCACCCACCAAACCACGGTCCAGGTAAGTGGCGGTGGTGCGGACGCGTCGATCATCACTGGTGGTGGCCACAATTTCCGTGCCGTTTTGCCCTTCCAGAATGACCGCGCTCTTGATTTGGTTGTTGCGAACTTCCTCCAGAAAGTCGGAATAACCCACATACGCCGCACCCGCGGCCGGGCGAGTGTCAAACTGTTTGAAGACAGTAAACAACACCATCGCGATGACCAGCCAGACCGCAATTTTTGAAAACCATGGATTGTTCAAGCGAAGCTCCAATAAAAACGCATGACAGGCGTTAAAAACTCAAGGGCACAATTCTAGGCTTTTCAGGTTCATGCAACCAGCACAGAGAAGGGATCATCCTCAGCGAGTGCATGGAAATGCTGCATTTTTTTGCACCAGCCCCACCAGAAAAGTTTCGGATGAACGGTCCCGCGAGGCCTTTGGCTTGATGCACTTGACCGTCACAAACATCTCGCGAAAGCGTTTGACCAAGCTGTCATAACTGCCTCCATGAAACACCTTGG
Source organism: Rhodoferax sp. U11-2br (assembly GCF_018619435.1). Taxonomy (GTDB): domain Bacteria; phylum Pseudomonadota; class Gammaproteobacteria; order Burkholderiales; family Burkholderiaceae_C; genus Rhodoferax. Next base: position 39,761 of record NZ_JAHFZF010000018.1, read on the forward strand.
CCACCAACGCACCTTGTGGCTTCAGGTGCAACTGCGCAAATTCAAGCGCCAGTTCCACCAAATGCTCAACGCGGGCGGCATCGGCTGAATCGATGCCTGACAGATTGGGCGCCATATCCGAGATCACCAGATCAGCCAGTTGACCCTGCAAATGGCCAGCCAATTCAGCGAGCACATCATCTTCACGGATGTCCCCCTGGATGAACAACACGTCTTCAATCGGCTGCATCGGCAGGATGTCCAGGGCAATGATGCGCCCATTCAACGCACCCGCTGCACCACCACCACCCTGTGCCAACTTGGGCGACATCTTGCGCCGCACATACTGGCTCCAGGCGCCCGGTGTGGAACCCAGGTCCACCACCAGCTGCCCAGGCTTGATGAGGTGCAGGTTTTCGTCAATTTCCTTGAGTTTGTAGGCCGCACGGGCCCGATAACCGTCTTTTTGGGCCAATTTGACGTAGGTATCGTTCACGTGGTCGTTGAGCCACGCGCGGTTGACCTTGCTGCTTTTAACTGCTGATTTCATTTTGTGTATCTCGCCGATAATACGGCCATGCCTCAAATATTACTGACCCCTGCCCAGCGCAAATCACACCGCGCCGACGCGCACCACCTCGACCCCGTGGTCATGATCGGTGGTGACGGCCTGACTGCTGCCGTCAAAAAAGAAACCGATGCCGCCCTGAATGCCCACGGGCTGATCAAGGTGCGGGTGTTTTCCGATGACCGCGCCGCCCGCGAAACCATGTTTGCCACCCTCGCCGACGAACTGAACGCGGCGCCGATCCAGCACATTGGCAAATTGCTGGTGCTCTGGCGGCCCATGCCCGAGCGCGAAAAAACCGTTGACGAAGACCGAATGCCTGGCCCCAAGGACGTGAAAGTCCTCAAGTTCAGCAAACGAGGCGGCCAACGCCCCGAAGTCAAAACCCTGCGGGTACTGGGCAACCAGCGCCTGACTTCCGGCGGCCAGATCAAGCGCGCCAAAAAGAAACCCGTCAGCATCAAAAAACGCAACCAGAACTGAGCCACTGCGCTCATCGGCGTTTGCCAACGCTGCGATCCGTGCACCCCACGGGTCGCTTGACACCCAACATCTCTGATCAACCGGCTCTGCCAAGCAGTTTCTTGAACGTGAGGCCTGCACACAGCCACTGCGCAATGTAAAGCCCCACACCCACGCTGTGCCAAAGCGGCAAATTCTCACGTGCCACGATACGCGGCGCCACGGCCAGCTCTGACGCCAAAGCCAGCAACATCCCCAGAACTACATAAACAATAGCTGCTTGCGCACGTTCTACGTGGGTCAGAGGCTGATTTGACCTTGAAACCATCAACAAGCACAGGCCACACACCAGCGCCACCCAAGTCTGTGCGGTGAACAGTTTGGCCGCCATGTTGCCAGCCATGGCCGGACTGGGCAGGTGGGCAAACAACATCGGCACCACATACCCAGCCACCGTGGTCAGGCTGCCCCACCACAAAGCGGCAATCCAGACCGACATACGCGGCAAAAATGAACTCATGAAAATAGGCCTGCTTTCACCCGCTGGCGCAACCAGGCCCAGACCATCACAGGTAGCTGACGCTGATCACTTCCCAGCGGCGCAGGCCACCAGGCGCCTGCACTTCGGCTACATCACCGACTTCTTTGCCAATCAGGGCGCGGGCAATCGGGCTGTTGACATTGACCAGGCCGAGTTTGATGTCAGCTTCGTCTTCCCCCACAATCTGGTAGCTGGCTTTATCACCGGTGTCTTCATCTTCCAACGCCACGGTCGAGCCAAACACCACGCGGCCATCGGCGTGTAAGTCGGCTGGGTCGATGATTTGTGCCGCCGAGAGCTTGCCTTCAATCTCCTGGATGCGCCCTTCCACAAAACCCTGCTTATCCTTGGCGGCTTCGTACTCGGCGTTTTCGCTCAGATCACCCTGTGCCCGTGCTTCGGCAATCGCGTTGATCACCGCTGGACGTTCAAAGGCTTTGAGTTGGTGCAACTCAGCTTTGAGTTTGTCTGCACCGCGTTTGGTGATGGGAAGTGTCGCCACGTGAAGCTCCGTTATAAAAATAGTTCAACCAGACACACACAAAACCATCCCAACAGAGAGACCACCCCGGCAGACACAAGGGGTACCGCCAGGTGGGAGCAGACTGTGGGAACGGTTTTGCGCAAGCCAAAATGAAACCGCCGAACGTTGCCGTCCGGCGGTGTTGTTCAATTATGCCGCGAATTAGGCGTGTTGACGACTCTTTTAACCCTTCAATTGCGCGTGCATCTCTTGCACCGAAATCACATCCAGCGAGTCCATACAACGCATGCCCTCCACCGCCGCCTCGGCCCCGGCGATCGTGGTGAAGGTGGTCACGCGGTTGAGCAGCGCCGAGGTGCGGATCTGGCGAGAGTCGGCAATCGCGTTGCGGCGCTCTTCCACGGTGTTGATCACCAGCACAATCTCGTCGTTTTTGAGCATGTCCACAATGTGTGGGCGGCCTTCGGTGACCTTGTTGACCACAGCACAAGGCACACCTGCGGCGTTGATCGATGCTGCCGTGCCTTTGGTGGCCACCACAGCAAAATTCATAGCAGTGAGCGCCCTCGCCACCTCGATCGCCTGCGGTTTGTCACTGCCCTTGACCGAGATAAACACTTTGCCACTCGGTGAACCATCGGCCTTGAATGGACGCGGCAGCTTGGAGCCGGCCCCCATCTGTGACTTGACAAAGGCTTCACCAAAGGTTTTGCCCACACCCATCACCTCACCGGTGGATTTCATCTCAGGGCCAAGAATCGTGTCCACACCGGGGAACTTGACAAACGGGAAGACCGCTTCCTTGACACAGAAATACGGCGGATGCACCTCGGCGCCGATACCTTGCGCGTCCAGCGTCTGGCCGACCATACAACGTGCCGCGACCTTGGCCAACTGGATGCCAGTGGCCTTGGAGACAAAGGGTACGGTGCGCGAGGCACGCGGGTTGACTTCGAGCACAAAAATGATGTCCTGACCGTCCTTTTGCTGGATGGCAAACTGAACATTCATCAGGCCGACCACATTCAGGCCCTCGGCCATGGCCGCGGTCTGGCGTTTGAGCTCATCGACGGTGGCTTGTTTCAGGTAATACGGCGGCAACGAGCAGGCCGAGTCACCACTGTGCACACCGGCTTGTTCGATGTGTTCCATCACCCCGCCGATGAAGACCCGGCCGACCGAGTCACGCACCGCGTCCACATCACACTCGATCGCGTCGTTCAGGAAACGGTCCAGCAGCACTGGCGAATCATGTGACACTTTGACCGCTTCGCGCATGTAACGCTCCAGGTCGCGCTGTTCGTGCACGATTTCCATGGCGCGGCCACCGAGCACGTAGCTTGGGCGCACCACCAGCGGGTAACCCAGTTCGGACGCTTTTTCCAGGGCCTCAGCCTCGGTACGGGCGGTCGCGTTGGGCGGCTGGCGCAATTTGAGTTCGTTGAGCAGCTTCTGAAAACGCTCACGGTCTTCGGCCGCATCAATCATGTCGGGGCTGGTGCCGATGATCGGCACGCCATTGGCCTCCAAGTCCAGCGCGAGTTTCAAGGGCGTCTGACCACCGTATTGCACGATCACACCGGCCGGCTTTTCCTTGTCGACGATCTCCAACACGTCTTCGAGCGTCAGCGGCTCGAAGTACAACCTGTCCGAGGTGTCGTAGTCGGTCGACACGGTTTCTGGATTGCAGTTGACCATGATGGTCTCGTACCCATCTTCACGCATCGCGAGTGCAGCATGCACACAGCAGTAGTCAAACTCAATACCCTGGCCAATGCGGTTCGGGCCACCACCGAGCACCATGATCTTTTTCTTGTTGGTGGGCTGCGCCTCACATTCAGAGCCTTCAGCCTCGTAAGTGGAGTACAGATACGCGGTGTTGGTGGCAAATTCGGCAGCACAGGTGTCGACGCGTTTGTAGACCGGGCGCACGCCCAAAGCGTGGCGGCGGGCGCGCACAGCGGTATCGGTCGTCTTGAACTGTTTGGCCAGTCGGCGGTCCGAGAAGCCTTTTTGTTTCAAAGCTCGCAGCGTCGCGGCATCGATGCTGTCCAGAGCCGTGCCAATCGCCGGTTGTGGCAGGCGCTCGATTTCCAGCTCCAGCTGGACAATCTGCTCGATCTGCACCAGGAACCACTTGTCGATCTTGGTGATGTCAAACACCTCGTCAACACTCCAGCCCGCAGCAAACGCGTCACCGACGTACCAGATGCGGTCTGGGCCGGGTTCACCGAGTTCTTTCTCGAGCAACTCACGGTCCTGCGTTTTTTCATTCATGCCGTCCACACCGACTTCCAGGCCGCGCAGGGCTTTCTGGAACGATTCCTGGAAGGTACGGCCCATGGCCATCACCTCACCCACCGACTTCATCTGCGTCGTCAGGCGACTGTCGGCAGCGGGGAATTTCTCAAAGGCAAAACGCGGGATCTTGGTGACCACGTAGTCGATCGACGGCTCAAACGAGGCAGGCGTGGCGCCGCCGGTGATTTCGTTGCGCAGCTCGTCCAGCGTGTAACCCACCGCCAGCTTAGCCGCCACCTTGGCAATCGGGAAGCCCGTGGCTTTGGAAGCCAAAGCCGAGGACCGGCTCACGCGCGGATTCATCTCGATGACGACCATGCGGCCGTCTTTTGGGTTGATCGAGAACTGCACGTTGGAGCCACCGGTGTCCACACCAATCTCGCGCAACACCGCCAAAGACGCGTTACGCAGGATCTGGTATTCCTTGTCGGTTAGCGTCTGTGCCGGGGCCACAGTGATCGAGTCGCCGGTGTGCACGCCCATCGGGTCCAGGTTTTCGATCGAACAGACGATGATGCAGTTGTCCGCCTTGTCGCGCACCACTTCCATCTCGTACTCTTTCCAACCGAGCAGGGATTCTTCAATCAGCAGCTCGTTGGTGGGCGAGGCTTCCAGGCCACGCTTGCAGATGACTTCAAATTCTTCGGGGTTGTAGGCAATGCCACCGCCCGTGCCGCCGAGTGTGAAGCTGGGACGGATCACCGTGGGGAAACCGACCGTGCGCTGCACGTCCCAGGCCTCACTCATGCTGTGGGCGATGCCGGAGCGGGCCGAACCGAGACCGATCTTGGTCATCGCGTCCTTGAACTTCAGGCGGTCTTCGGCTTTGTCGATGGCTTCGGGCGTGGCGCCAATCAGCTCAACCGATTTGCCGGTGGCAGCACCGGTGTATTTGTCAAGCACGCCGTTGTGCCACAAGTCCAGCGCACAGTTGAGTGCGGTCTGGCCACCCATGGTCGGCAAGATCGCGTCCGGGCGCTCTTTGGCGATGATTTTCTCGACCGTCTGCCAGGTGATTGGCTCGATGTAGGTCACATCGGCCGTGGCCGGGTCGGTCATGATGGTGGCCGGGTTGCTGTTGATCAGGATGACCTTGTAGCCCTCCTCACGCAGCGCCTTGCAGGCCTGCACGCCAGAGTAGTCAAACTCGCAGGCCTGGCCGATGATGATCGGGCCTGCGCCAATGATCAGGATGCTTTGGATGTCAGTACGTTTTGCCATAATTTTTACTAAAACTGCCTCTAGCCCAATGGATAAAAGGGTTGACAGCTCCTATTTTTATATCAACTTAATTGAGACTGGCGGTCGCCAGCTTGCTTCCAAACCAGACAAACAAAGCCCCCACCAGACTCGACAGGCCAGACGACAGGCGCTTGCGCTGCCGAAAAGTCTGTGCCAGGCGGGCACCGGCAAAAATCAGCGCCGTCAGATAAGCGGCGCTGAAACTCATCAGGATGGCGCTCAAAATCAGGAACGGCACCTCAGGCTGGGCGTATGTGGGGTCGATGAACTGCACAAAAAATGAGAGCAAAAACAAAATCGCCTTCGGGTTGAGCAGGCTGATGACCAGCGCCCGACGAAACGGCTGCTGCAGATGGGCTGCGGTGGCCGCCGTGGCAGGCGCAGATGCTGAGACCGTGGCCTGCAACACGTCCTTGCTTGCCCGCAGACCTTTGAGTGCACCCCACAACAAGTTCAGCCCGACCCAGAACAGGTAGGCCGCACCAGCGTACTTGACCACCAAAAACAGCGCCGGGTGGGTGCGCAGCAAACTGGCCGCCCCCAGTGCGGTACAGATCAGCAACACCGTGTCACCGACAAACACACCCAAGGCCCCCTGGTAACCGGCACGCACGCCACGCGCGGTGGCCACCGACAACACATACAGCGAGTTAGGCCCAGGCAGCAGGATGATGCCAAACGCCCCCACCACGTAGGTCCACAAGTCGGTGACGCCGTAGAAACTCACGCCTGCGCCTCCATCGACGCGATGAAGCGGTCAAACAGGTAACCAATGTCATGCGGGCCAGGTGAGGCTTCCGGGTGACCCTGGAAACAAAACGCCGGTTTGTCGGTGCGCGCCAGGCCTTGCAGCGTGCCGTCAAACAGGCTGACATGGGTGGCGCGCAGGTTGGCTGGCAACGTGGTTTCGTCCACTGCAAAACCGTGGTTCTGGCTGGTGATCGAGACGCGACCACTGTCGAGGTCTTTGACCGGATGGTTGGCACCGTGGTGGCCAAACTTCATCTTGAAGGTCTTTGCACCACTGGCCAGCGCCATGATCTGGTGGCCCAGACAGATGCCGAAAGTGGGGATACCAGATTCGATCAGCTCGGCGGCAGCGGTGATCGCGTAGTCACAGGGTTCCGGATCACCCGGGCCGTTGCTCAGGAAGATGCCATCGGGTTGGTGTTTCAGGACATCGGCTGCAGAGGTCTGCGCGGGCACCACGGTGACCTTGCAGCCACGCTGGGCCAGCATACGCAGGATGTTTTTCTTGACACCAAAGTCATAAGCCACCACATGAAAGCGCGGCTCGGTCAACGTGCCATAACCCGGGGTATTGCCCAGAGCCGGGTTAAACAGCTGCCACTCGGTCTCAAGCCAATCGTAAGACGTGGTGCTCGACACCACCTTGGCCAAGTCGGCTCCGGCCATGCTGGGTGCAGCTTTAGCCAGCGCCACAGCTTTCTCAATCACGGCCGGGGTGACCGTTTCACCAGCAGCCAGCGCGAGGATGCAGCCGTTCTGTGCACCCTGGGTGCGCAGTTGACGCGTGAGCTGGCGGGTGTCGATGTTGGCAATGGCGACCGTGCCCTCACTCACCAGATATTCACTGAGTGTCTGGGTGGAACGAAAGTTGGATGCCAGCAACGGCAGGTCCTTGATGATCAGGCCCGCTGCGTGGACCTTGTTGGCCTCCACATCTTGCGGGTTGACACCATAGTTGCCGATGTGGGGGTAGGTCAGCGTGACAATTTGCTGGCAGTAGCTCGGGTCAGTCAGGATTTCCTGGTAACCGGTCATGGAGGTGTTGAACACCACCTCGCCTACGGTGGCGCCAGTGGCACCAATGGCATGACCGACATAGACCGTGCCGTCTGCGAGCGCCAGGATGGCGGGGGGGGTATTTCCCTTGAGAGACAAAAGCACTGGGTTCTCCGAAATGGTTACGGGTACGCCCAAGCTGTCCAAGAGAAAACTCCTGCAATTGCTCTGTAAGGGGGTTCGGTGTGAACGGTGCTAGGCGTACGTAGTGATGAGAAAGCCCACAAGTATATCGCGCGCTTTGTCTGATCGTCCCAAACGGGGTCAGCGCGACATCTGTTCAATCATGAAACATAAACATCTACAATTGCGAACAATTCCCATTTACACGGTGTCATATACAGGCCATGACTGTTTTCGCCACTTCCACACGCACACTGCTCGACGGGTTTGAGCAAAATTACCACGAAGTTGTGCACTACCTAGCCAGGCGGACCCATAACTTGGACGAAGCCCGCGCCCTGGCACACGATACATGGCTGAGGATTGCCGAGCGCAAGCCGGGCCCCGATGCAGATGTACAGCTGGATGATCCGCGCGCCTATCTTTTCACCGTGGCACACAACCTTGCCATGAGCCATTTTCAGCGAGGTAACTGGTTACGAGGTTATCTCCATGAGCAGACTCAGACCGAAAGCCTGTACCCCACACAAACGCCGGATGTGGCCGACGGCGCCATGTACCGTCAGGCCATCACAAGCGTTGAAGCGGTGTTACAGGCCATGCCCGAACGCGCCCGAGAGGTCTTGATTGCACACCGACTGCATGGAGAAAACCAGGTCGATATCGCCAAACGGCTGGGGGTGTCAGTCAACACGGTAGAACGCGACATGATGCTGGCCAGCCGCCGCCTCGAAGCCGCATTACACGCTTGGCGCGGCACAGCGCCAGCGCCCGTCAACACGGGCGCTGGCAGCAGCCGACGCAGATCGTTGGCAGCGCTGCTGGGTATCTTCACCATCGGCACAACAGGCACGGCACTGTGGCAGCACCTGCAACGCGAGGCCATGCGTTGGCAAACCGCACTGGCAACACCTCGCGGACGCTCGCTGCAGCAAGCACTTCCCGATGGCTCCCAGATCACACTGGACGCACACAGCAGACTGGAAGTGGCTTATTCAGCAGACAGGCGTGGTGTGCATCTGCTGCAAGGCGCTGCCTTTTTCGCCGTACAACGCGATCCCTCCCGCCCGTTCACCGTGCATGCGCTTGATGTTGAAGTCAGGGTGCTGGGCACCCGTTTTGGGGTCGAGATTGAAAACCGCGACACCGTACTCGTTCAGGTGGAATCGGGGCACGTGATGGTGCAGCTTGGGCCCAAAAGTTATGAGCTGTTTGCGGGACAGGGTCTGCGCCTTCGGCATGGCCATGCCACAACCCTCGCTGCAGACAAGGCCTCCGCTTGGCGCCAAGGTGAGCTGAACTTCGACGCCAGGCCTCTGGCCGATGTGGTTGACAAAGTGGCCCGCTACGCACCGTTCGAATTGCGAACAGCAGCATCCGCCAACGGGTTACAGATCAGCGGAAGCTTGCGGATTGCACAGGCCCACGACTGGCTGACCGCACTGCCGCGCGTGTTGCCAGTACAACTGATCAAACTGCCCAACGGCGGTTTAGAGGTTGCACTGCGATAACTCAGTTCATTGATTGAAAGCTTTCAGGGTTTTGGGAATTCATTGGTCTTAGAGGTTGTGAGTACACCAACCTGAAAGACACTAACACATGAGAAAACACCTTCCGTCCCGCCGCACCACCTTGGCACATGCCGCCGCCGCACTCGGCCTGGCGCTCTCAATGCAAGCCGCGCTGGCGCAAAACGTTTCGTTCAACATCCCGGCACAGCCTCTGGCCACGGCTTTGGCCGCATTTGCACAGCAAAGCGGACTGCAACTGGCCTTCCCTCCCGAGCTGGTGCAAGGCAAACAGGCCCATGCCGTGAGTGGCACCCACAACGTCAAACAGGCTTTGGCCCAACTGCTGCGTGGCAGTGGCCTGGACGGCCAGGTGGTTGGCAAGACCTTGACAGTTGAGCCTGTCACCATCGCCGCAGGCACCCTGGCCGCTGTCACCGTCACTGCCAACCAACTGGGCGAAATCACCGAGGGAACAGGCAGCTACACACCCGGCGCCATCGCCACCGCGACCCGACTGGTGCTGACCCCGCGTGAGACACCTCAATCGATCAGTGTTGTGACCCGCCAGGAGATGAACGACTTCAACCTGACCTCAATCGACGCGGTGATGGCACACACACCCGGCGTCAGCATCGTCACCTACGACAGCGAACGCACCGAGTATTACGCGCGCGGCTTCGCCATCCAGAACTTCCAGTACGACGGCATCCCGATGCAACGGGATTCATCCTACTCAGCGGGAAACACACTCACCGACATGGTCATCTACGACCGCGTCGAGGTGCTCAAGGGCGCCACCGGCCTGCTCACCGGCAGCGGCGACCCGGGTGCAACGATCAACATGATCCGCAAAAAGCCAACCAAGAAATTCCAGGGTGAAGTGAGCCTGGGCGCCAGCTCCTGGGACAGCTACCGCGGCCAGCTTGATGTCAGCGGCGCGCTGAACCCAGCAGGCACTTTGCGCGGTCGTGCCGTGGCGGCCTACCAAGACAAACACTCGCAGCTCGACGGTTATGAACGCAAGACCTCAACCTTCTATGGCGTGCTCGAAGCCGACCTCAGCCCCTCAACCCTGCTCACCCTCGGCGCCGACTACCAGGACAACACCCCGACGCGCTCGACCTGGGGCGGCATTCCGATCTACGACAGCAATGGCAACTTCAACGCTATGCCGCGTTCCTTCAACAATGGCGCCAATTGGAGCAGTTGGGAACAATACACGCGCACCGCTTTCGCCACGCTGGAACACACCTTCGACAACGACTGGCTGCTCAAAGCCCAGTTCAACCACCAGATCAACGGCTACAACGCACCACTCGGTGCTGCGGCAAGCGGCTACCCCAATCCTGCCGACGGCAGCGGCGTCTCCACCTGGGAAGGCAAGTATGTCGGCAAGACCGTGGGCGATGCCCTGGACGTGTATGCCAGCGGGCCATTTGAGCTGCTCGGGCGCACGCACGAACTGGTGCTTGGTGGCAGCCTGTCGGAACGCACCTGGACCAATCAGGGCTACTGGGCGGGCAATACCAGCCTGAGCGACTATGACGGCTGGAACGGCAACCTTGCCGAGCCTGACTGGGACAACCTGCCAGCAGCCAACAGATACACCAATCGGGAAGTCACCCGTGAGAGCGGGCTCTACACCACGGCCCGCTTCAACCTGCGCGACGACCTCAAACTGATCGCCGGCAGCCGCGTGCAAAACTACAAAAACGAAACAACCGAGAGATCAGGCGTCATCGTGCCCTACCTCGGCGCCGTTTATGACCTGAACACGCAGTATTCCCTCTACGCCAGCTACACCAGCATCTACAAGCCGCAGAGCCAGCAAGATATCAACGGCAAAACGCTTGATCCGCTCGAAGGCCTGAACTACGAGGTCGGCATCAAGAGCAGCTTTTTTGACAGCCGCCTCAACGCCAGTGCCGCCGTCTTTTTGCTGGACCAGGACAACTATGCCAATGCCACCAGCAACTTGACGCCCAGTGGCGACACCGCCTATGAGTCCATGAACGGTGTGCGCACCAAGGGTTTCGAAGTGGAGGTTTCCGGCGAGTTGACACCACAATGGCAGATCCACGCGGGGTTCAACCACAAGATCTCCCGCCAGCAAGGAGAAAAGATAGCGACGTTGACCCCGGAAAACCAGTTCACCCTGAACGCCACCTACAAGCCCAAGCACCTGCCCGGTCTGACCCTGGGTGGTGGTGCCCGCTGGCAAGACAAAACCTGGGGCGACGTCAGCCATCCCACGCTGGGCACCGTCAAACACACTGTTGACAGCTACTGGTTGCTCGATGCCATGGCCAGCTACCAGATCGACAAGAACCTCTCGGTCAACCTGAATGTCAGCAATCTGCTCGACAAGAAGTACTACACCATTTTCAACTGGTACAGCACCTACACCTGGGGTGAGCCGCGCAACGTCAGCATCAACATGAGCTACAAGTTCTGAGATCGCATCGGGGCAGGTCGTTGCCGATCTGCCCCTGGTGCCTGCGCCAGGTCTAAGCCCCTTCAGCCCCGCCCGGCGCCACTCGCATGCAGGCAAATGGCGGCGGCGGCGGCCACGTTCAGCGACTCCTCACCGCCCGGCTGGGCGATACGGATGTGCTGTGCTGCGCGATCCTCCAGAGCGGGCGATACCCCCTGCCCTTCGTGGCCCATGACCCAAGCGCAGGGCCAGGGCAGATCGGCCTGATGCAGATAAGACCCCTGGTGGGAACTGGTGACCAGCAGGGGCAAGCTCAGTGCCCCAAGCGCATCGGGGGTCACACCCTCGACCAGGCGCAGGTCAAAATGGGCGCCCATGCCGGCACGCAGTACTTTTGGACTCCACAAGGCCGCCGTCCCTTTGAGGGCGATGATCTGCTTGAAACCAAAAGCACCCGCGCTGCGCAAGATAGAACCCACATTGCCCGCGTCCTGAACTCTGTCCAGAATCACACTGGCCATCTGAGCCTCGATTAAAGCCACTGGCGGCAAGTCAAACACAAAGCCCATGCGTGCGGGCGACTCCAGCGCGCTCAGGCCGTCATACAGCGCATCAGGAATCACTATGTTTTTTGCAGCTGCTTGCCCATATTTATCAAGGGCTAGGGGCCAAAAAGACTCTGAAAAAATGCCAATCACCGGGCGCACACCGCGCAGCAAGGCGGCACGCACCAAATGGTCTCCCTCCGCCCAAAAGCGACTGAATTTGCGGTAATCGGTGCTGCCATGCGCCAGGCGTTTGACTTCCTTGAGCAAGGGGTTGTCGCGTGAGCTGATCAGCAAAGGGGGATTCGAAGAGGTCATCACAACAAAGCATCCGTGGCCAAGGGTTCACGCGGATCAAGATGGCTGGGGGGGGCCACCCGCACGTCGATACACCCTGCCCCAACGGCCAGTACCTCACGCACTGGCGCAAAACTCTTGCGATGTAGCGGGCAAGCCCCATGGCTTTGCAAGGCCGTCAGATGTTGCGCCGTGCCATACCCCTTGTGCTGAGCAAAGCCGTAAGCCGGATAACTGAGTTCAACATCCGCACACCAGCGGTCCCGCGTGACCTTGGCCAGGATTGAGGCCGCCGAAATCGCGGCAATCAGCGAGTCACCCTTGACGATGGCTTCACAACGCATCGGCAACACCGGCAGGCGGTTGCCATCCACCAGCACCAGCTTGGGTGGCAGACGCAGGCCCAGCACCGCACGGCGCATCGCCAGCAACGTGGCCTGCAGGATGTTGAGCTGGTCGATCTCCTCCACTGTGGCCTGGGCCACGGCAAAACACAGAGCCTTGGCACGAATCTCGTCATACAGCTGGTCACGCTTGAGCGCGGTGAGCTGTTTGGAGTCGGCCAGCCCGGCGATCGGATGTTGATCGTCCAAAATCACGGCGGCGGCCATCACTGGCCCGGCCAGCGGGCCACGGCCGGCCTCGTCGACACCGGCAACCAGACCCTGGGCCTCCCATTGCAGAGCAACTTGTTGCATGCTGTCCTGCGCAGCGCGGCGCGGTCTGGGTTTAGAGGATGCTGGCGATGGCATGGGCGGCAAGCGTGGGTGTGTCGCGCTGCAACTCGGCATGCAGCGCGCTAAAGCGGTTTTCAAGGCGCTGGATTGTCGCAGGCGCATGGGCTACGGCGTCGAGCCAGGTCAAAACTTCTTTGGCCAAGGCCTGCGGTGTGGCGGCGTCCTGCAGCAACTCGGGCACCACAAACTCGCGACACAGGATGTTGGGCAGGCCTACCCAGGGTTGCAGCTTCTTGCGCCGCATGATCTGCCAGGACATCGCACCCATGCGATAAGCAATCACCATCGGGCGCTTGAACAAAGCCGCTTCCAGCGTGGCGGTGCCACTGGCGATCAAGGTGACATCACAGGCAGCCAACACCGCGTGAGACTGCCCGCGCACCACTTTCAAGGCCTGGCCCAACCCGCTGGCCGCTGCCGCGGCTTCGATGCGTTGTTGCAAGGCGGGTATCGCGGGAACTACAAATTGTGTAGCTGGTTGCGCTTGTTTAATAAGGGCTGCAGCCTGAAAGAACACATCCACCAGATGGCGCACCTCGGACTCACGGCTACCCGGCAGAATCGCCACCACCCTGCCCTCAGCTGCCAGCCCGAGCTTGGCGCGAGCTTGCGCACGGTCTGGCTGCATCGGAATCACCTGGGCCAGCGGATGGCCGACATAGGTGGCGGCGATACCGTGGCTGGCCAGCAATTCAGGCTCAAACGGAAAAATGCACAAGACGTGGTCGACGCTGCGTTTGATCTTTTCCAGCCGCTCAGGCCGCCAGGCCCAAACTGAGGGGCAAACAAAATGCACCGTCTTGATGCCTTGTGCGCGCAGGTCCGCTTCCAAGTCCAGATTGAAATCGGGGGCGTCGACACCAATGAACACCTCGGGCGGATTGGCCAGCAGGCGCTGTTTAAGCTGTTTGCGGATGCCCACAATCTCGCGGTACCGGCGCAACACCTCCCAGCCAAAACCGTGCACCGACAGTTTGTCGTGTGGCCACCAGGCCTCAAACCCGCGCTGCGCCATCTGCGGGCCACCAATACCCATGCTGTGTAAATCGGGCCAACGCGCGCGCAGGCCGTCCAGCAACAAACCCGCCAGCAGGTCGCCAGAGGTTTCACCCGCCACCAGCGCCGCGTTGTTCATGAACGGAGCTACCTGGCTAGCGCACAATGCCGCGCTGGGGTGATGATTGCTTCAAAAATGACAGCATCATCTCCACGTCTGACAAGGCCTCTGGGTGGTTTTCACTTAAGCCGGCGATGCGCTCCATGGCCGCCTGCAAGGTCAGATCGTCACGGTACAACGCCTTGTGCATGGCTTTGACGGCCGAGATGCGATCTGGCGAGAAACCACGGCGGCGCAGGCCTTCAAAGTTCATCGAACGTGCCGCAGCAGGTTGGCCCTGGCACATCACAAACGGTGGCAGGTCGGCAAACAGCAGGGTGCACATCGCTGTCATGCTGTGGGCACCGATGCGCACAAACTGGTGCACCACGGTAAAGCCACCAAAAATAGCCCAGTCACCGACATGCACGTGGCCAGCCAGCTGGGTGTTGTTGGCAAAAATCGTGTTGTTGCCCACCTGGCAATCGTGGGCCAGGTGCACATAGGCCATCAGCCAGTTGTCGTCACCGACACGGGTCACACCCAGATCACCGGGCGAACCGATGTTGAAGGTGCAAAACTCGCGGATGGTGTTGCGGTCACCAATGACCAGCTCGCACGGCTCACCCGCGTACTTCTTGTCCTGCGGTATCGCACCAAGTGAGGCGAACTGGAAGATCCGGTTGTCGCGCCCGATGGTGGTGTGGCCCTCGATCACCACATGCGGGCCCACCGTGGTGCCCGCAGCAATCTTGACGTGGGGTCCAATCACACTGTAGGGCCCGACACTGACCGAGCTGTCAAGCTCGGCCGCCGGGTCCACGATGGCGGTGGCGTGGATGGTGGTCATAGTGTTGTCTTCAGCTCACTTTGCGCATGGCGCAGGTCAACTCGGCTTCAACCGCCAAGTCGCCATCCACTTCCGCGCGGGCTTTGAATTTGAAAATGCCGGCTTTCATGCGCAGCAGTTCCACCGACAAAATCAGCTGGTCACCCGGCTCCACCGGTTGTTTAAAACGTGCACCGTCGATGCCGGCAAAGTAATAGACCATGTCGTCGGTCGGCGAGGTGTCCAGCGCATCAAAGGCCAACAAAGCGGCGGCCTGCGCCAAGGCTTCGAGCATCAGCACACCCGGCATCACCGGGCGGTGGGGGAAATGGCCTTCAAAAAAGGGTTCGTTGATGGTGACATTTTTCAGGGCCTTGATGGTTTTGCCCTTGTCGATCTCGAGCACGCGGTCCACCAGCAAAAACGGGTATCGGTGGGGCAACTGCTTGAGAATTTGATGGATATCCATGATATCTGACCTTGTTTACAAATTGGAAGAAGGGTTGGGAGCCAGCACCTTGACCTGGGCTTCCAGCGCACGGATGCGCTCGCGCAGGCTGGCCAGCTGTTTGACTGACGCGGCGTTTTTTTCCCACGCGGCATTGTCGTCAATGGGGAACATGCCCGTGTAATGACCAGGCTTGAGAATCGAGCGGGTGGCCACCGAGGCCGCCGAGATATGGACCCCATCAGCCAGTGTCAGATGGCCGAGCACCACCGCGCCACCCCCCACGGTGCAATGGGCACCAATGTGGGCACTGCCCGCCACACCGGCACAACCCGCCATGGCTGTGTGCTGGCCAACAACCACGTTGTGGCCGATCTGGACCAGGTTGTCAAGCTTGACGCCGTCTTCAATCACCGTATCCGCCAGCGCTCCGCGGTCAATGCAGCTGTTGGCACCGATTTCGACGTCGTTGCCAATACACACGTTGCCGAGTTGTTCAATCTTGACCCAGGTGCCGTTGTCAGGCGCAAAACCAAAACCATCGGCACCAATCACTACGCCAGGGTGCAGCAGGCAGCGTTCACCAATGTGACAGTTCTCGCTGACGGTCACACGTGACTTCAAGACGGTATCTGCACCAATACTGGCCCCGGCCTCCACCACACACAAGGCACCAATCTGTGCACTGGGGTGAATGATGGCCTCTGGGTCGATCACCGCAGACGGGTGGATCAACGGAGTTTCCCGTCGCGGCAGGCTGGCCTTCCAGAGTTGGGTGGCACGGGCAAAATACAGATAAGGGTTGTCGGTCACGATGCAGTCACCCCGTGCCTGCGCCAGGGTCTGCATCTGCGGACCCACAATGACACACCCTGCCTTGGAGACAGCGAGTTGTTGCTGGTATTTGGGATGGCTGAGAAAACTCAGCTGCGCTGGCTGCGCTGTTTCCAGCGGCGCCAGGCCTTCGATCAAGCGATCAGCATCTCCGAACAACACACCACCCAGTGCCTCAACGAGGGTTCCCGCACGCAAAGCCACTGCGGCCAACCTTTCGCTCGGTTACTTGACAGGTGTGGCGGCGTTGAGCGCCTTGATGACTTTGTCGGTCATGTCGATCTTGGGGTTCACGTAGACCGCGTCCTGGAAAATGATGTCGTATTTTTCAGCGGCAGCGATGTCCTTGATGGCCTTGTTGGCGCGTGCAATCACCTGCTGCAACTCCTCATTCTTGCGCGCGTTCAGGTCTTCCTGGAACTCACGGCGTTTCCGCTGGAAGTCTCGGTCTTGCTCAAGCAGTTGTTTCTGGCGGGTGACACGCTGCACCTCTGGCAAGGTGGGGGCCTCACGCTCAAACTTGTCGGCCGAACTCTTGATGCTGGCACCCAGATCGGTCAACTCTTTTTCACGTTTGGAAAATTCCTGCTCCAACTTGGTCTGGGCGGCTTTAGCTGTGGCTGCCTCCTTGAGCACTCGGTCTGTGCTGACAAAACCAATTTTGACTTCCTCAGCCTGCGCCGAAGCCAAACACAAACCACCTACCAGCACCAAGGCCAGCTGACGTACATATTGATTCATTAGAAACTCGTTCCGATCTGAAATTGCATACTCTGGATTTTATCGCCATCGTATTTCTTCAAAGGTTTGGCAAAGGCCAGACGCAAGGGACCAACTGGCGAAATCCAGCTGATACCCACACCCGTCGAGGCACGCAAGGCACTGGCGTTCTCATTGATCGCCAGACCACCATTGTTGCCACTGACCATACCGGCATCCACAAAACCGTACATGCGCAGTGAACGGTCATTGCCAGCACCGGGGAACGGTGTCAGCAACTCCAGATTCACATTCATCTTGCGGTTGCCACCGATGTGGGTGTCGCTGACATCCCTTGGCCCCAAGGTACCGGACTCGAAGCCTCGTACAGAGCCCAAACCACCACCATAAAAGTTCTTGAACACCGGGTAAGAGCGCTCACCCATCACTTTGCCCACACCCACTTCGACGTTGAACGCCGCTGTGTACTGCTTGCTCAACGGAAGATACTGCTGGAACTGGTAGGTGGTGCGCAGGTAACGGGCATCGCCGGCAAACGACCACTCGGCATTGGCTTTCTGGTAACGGCCTTTGGTGGGTGCCAAGGCACTGTCGCGGCTGTCACGGGCCCAGCCCATGGTGAACGGAATGGCCGAACTGGAATACCCATATTCATCACCATAGGCTTTGTAAGAGGTGGGTAACAGCGTGCCAGGCTTGATGGTCGTACTCTCGATCCCGGCACCAAAATACACCGTGTCAATCTCGGTAAAAGGCACCCCAAAACGAATGGCCGCCCCAGAGGACACCAGCTTGTAGTAGTCCTCATCCTCATAGGGGCTGGAGACTTTGCGATACACGTCCATGGTTCTGGAAACACCGTCATCCGTGAAATACGGGTCGGTGGTACTGATAACCAAGGATTGATTGCTATCGCTGGTGTTGATCTTGATGCCCAGTGAGTTACCGGAGCCAAACGCATTTTCCTGCGACAGCCCGAAGGACAAGCCCAAACCGTCACCACTGGAAAAACCAGCGCCCAAACTCAGACTGCCCGTGGGCTTTTCGACCACGTTGAGCGTCAGATCCACCTGATCTTGTGCACCTGCCACCTCCTGTGTTTCCACTGACACATCGGAAAAGTAACCCAAACGGTCCACCCGATCACGAGACAAACGGATCTTGTCACCGTTGTACCAAGAGGCCTCCAGCTGACGGAATTCACGCCGGACCACCACATCGCGGGTACGGGTGTTGCCCGCCACATTGATGTTGCGCACGTAAGCGCGCCGCGACGGATTGGCCTGCAGGGTCAAGGTCACCAGGTTGTTGGTCCGGTCAATCTCAGGTACGGCCTCCACCCGGGCAAAGGCGTAACCAAAATTGCCAAAATAGTCTGTGAAAGCCTTGCTGGTTTTGGCCACTTCATCTGCGTTGTAGGCCTGGCCTGGGCGGATGGACACCAAAGACTTGAACTCATCGTCCTTGCCAAGGTAATTGCCAGCCAACTTGACACCGCTGACCACAAATCGCTCACCTTCGGTGATGTTGATGGTGATGCCGATGTCAGTCTTGTTGGGGTCAATCGCCACCTGTGTCGAGTCGACCTTGAACTCCAGGTAACCACGCGCCAGGTAATAAGAACGCAAGGTCTCAATATCGGCATTCAACTTGGCACGCGAATAGCGGTTGGACTTGGTGTACCAGCTCATCCAGCCGCCGGTATCTAGGTCAAACAGGTCGCGCAAGGTGGATTCACTGAACACCTTGTTGCCCACAATGTGAATCTCGCTGATCTTGGCAGGTTCACCTTCGTTCACGGTAAAGGTCAGGTTAACCCGGTTACGTTCAATCGGCGTCACCGTGGTTACCACCTGGGCCGCGTACAGGCTGCGGTTGATGTACTGGCGTTTGAGTTCCTGCTCAGCGCGGTCAAGTTGAGCCTTATCGAAGGGTCTACCATCAGCCAGACCCACATCACGCAGCGACTTGATCAGCACCTCCTTGTCAAACTCCTTGGTGCCGACGAACTCCACGTCTGCCACGGTGGGACGCTCCTCGACCACCACCACCAGCACATCACCGTTGATGTCAATACGCACATCCTTGAACAAGCCCAGGGCAAACAGGGCACGAATCGCTGCTGAGCCTTTGTCATCGTTGTAGGTATCACCGACTTGCACCGGCATGGACACAAACACGGTGCCCGGCTCAACACGCTGCAAACCTTCAATGCGGATATCACGGACAGTGAAGGGGTCAACAGCCCAAGCCGATGGAGCGGCCATTACCAAAGCGGCCACCGCAGCGAGTGCGTTCAGGCGAAAACGATTGAGTTGCATGGTGAAAATGAAGAAATGTAGGTTGTGCAAACAGCACAACAAGAATTAACCGAGCAAGCGGGAAAGATCGTTAAAAAGGGCGACAGACATCATCAGGATCAAAATCGCAATGCCTCCTTGTTGCAGACGTTCCATCCAGCGTTCGGACACCGGCTTACCTGTAGCGCCCTCCCAAAGATAATACATCAGGTGCCCACCGTCGAGCACCGGCAGCGGCAACAGGTTCAGCACTCCCAGACTGACGCTGACCAGCGCCAGAAACGTCAGGTATTGGATCACACCCATGCCAGCCGATTTGCCAGCATAGTCGGCAATCGTCAGCGGACCACTGATGTTTTTGATGGACGCCTGCCCCACCAACATCTTGCCCATCATCTTGAGCGTCAACACCGAAATGTCCCAGGTCTGGACCACGCCGCGCCAAATCCCATCCAGCGGCCCATAACTCACCGTGACCATGGCTGGGCGGGAGCCAACGAAGCCACCGATGCGCCCAATCGTTTGAGCACCATCAAGCACCGTTTTTGGGGTCACGCTCAACTCCAGCAACTGGTCCCCACGCAGCACCTTCCAACGCTGGGTCTTTGTCTGCCCCTGGCTGGCGGAGTTGCGAATGACACTGCGCAGTTGTTGTCCATCGATGATGGGCTGGCCATCCACCGACTGCACCTCATCACCCTCACGCAAACCTGCCAGCGCCGCTGCACCGTCAGCCTGCAGTTCACCCATGGTTGGTCGGGTCAGGGGCATGGCAATGCCTATGCTTCTGAACAACTCGGCATCCACCTGGCTGCTCTCAAGTGTGGACAAGGGCAACTGCAGCTCGCGTTCGGTGTTGCTGGCACCAGACACCACCAGGCTGACATCTTCACCATCCATCGCGCCACGCGTTAACGCCCAGCGAACGTCCTCAAACGAGTCCACCTGCGTCAGTTCAGCCCCCGTGGTACCCATGCGAAGGACACGCTCCCCGCCCACCAAGCCCGCTTTGGCGGCCAGAGAAGCGGCCGGGGGCGGACTCAGAATGGCTTCGGGCAAAAGCACACCCATCCAGTTGACCAGCGCGTACAACAACACCGCCAGCAGCAAATTGGCAGCCGGGCCCGCCGCCACAATCGCGGCCCGACGGCGCAAGGACTGGGTGTTGAAGGCCATGTGTTTCAGCGCAGGCTCTACCGGGCCTTCGCGCTCATCGAGCATCTTGACAAAACCACCCACCGGAAACAGTGCCAACACGAATTCAGTGGACGTTGGTGTGGCTTGCCAACGCAACAGCGGCTTGCCAAAACCGATGGAGAACCGCAGCACCTTGACACCACAGGCCACCGCCATCCGGTAATGACCGTACTCATGGATCGCAATCAGCAGCGCAATCGCCACCAGAAAGGCGGGAAGGGTCAACATACGAAAGTGGTTGGCCGGCGGTCAGCGGCCAAGGCGTTGCACCACGGACTCAGCCGCACGGCGCGACAAAGCATCCAGCGCCAACAAGTCATCCAGCGACCGAGGTGGACTGGGAAGTAAAGCAGCCAAAGTATCCAAGTTGACCGCATGGATCTGATCAAAACGGATGTTTCCCGCCAGAAAGGCGGCCACAGCCACTTCGTTGGCGGCATTTAACACCGCCGTGCTGCCCGGTGCGGCGTCCAGCACGGACCAGGCCAGTTTTAGCCCTGGGAAACGTTCTGCATGTCCATGGGAATCGATAGACTCAAAACTCATATCCGCCATGCGGCTGAAGTCCAGCGCCGTGGCGCCCGAGGTCACGCGGTCCGGCCAGGACAACCCGTAGGCAATCGGCACTTTCATGTCGGGGGTGCCGAGTTGAGCAATGACAGAGTTGTCGCGGTACTGCACCATCGAGTGAATCACGCTTTGCGGGTGGATCACCACCTCAATTTGGGCAGGCAACACGCCAAACAGGTACTTGGCTTCGATCACTTCCAGCGCCTTGTTCATCATCGTGGCCGAGTCCACTGAGATCTTGCGCCCCATCACCCAGTTCGGATGGGCACAGGCCTGATCGGGCGTGATGATGGCAAATTCGGCAGGGTCACGACGGCGAAACGGCCCACCAGAGGCAGTCAGGATGATTTTGTTGATCTGGCTGGCCCACATGCTGGCATCGTCCGGCAGCGACTGAAAAACCGCCGAATGTTCGCTGTCGATCGGCAACAGCTTGGCGCCACCGTCCGCCACGGCTGCAAGAAAATAGTCGCCCCCCACCACCAGCGCTTCTTTGTTGGCCAGCAGCAAACGTTTACCCGCACGTGCGGCGGCCAGGCAAGAGGCCAGACCGGCGGCACCCACAATGGCCGCCATGACGGTGTCCACCTGGGCATGGCCCGCTATTTCTTCAATAGCTTCAGGCCCATACAGAACGCGGGTTGGAAGTGCATTCTCCTTGCATTTTCGCTCAAGAACCTTGCCATGCTCAACACTGGCCATGACCGCAAACACCGGCTTGAACTGCGCACATTGCGCCAACATCTTGTCAACCTGGGTTGATGCGCTCAGGGCAAACACCTCAAAACGCTCGGGATGCAGTGCGATGACTTCCAGCGTGCTGACACCAATCGATCCGGTGGAGCCCAGAATCGCCACACGTTGTTTTGTCAGTCCGGTTTGTTCTGTCATGACCACTTCTCAGAAAGATACCAACACCATTGCCAGTGGCAGCGTGGGCAGCAACGCATCAACCCGGTCCAGCACACCACCATGTCCAGGCAACAGGGCGCTGCTGTCCTTCACGCCAGCGCTGCGTTTCACCAGCGACTCGACCAGATCACCCACCACACTCATGGCGGCCATAAACACCACAGCCACCACCATGAAACCCCAACCCCGCTCACCCAGCAGGGAGTAAAAACTCGGTGTACTGGCGCCGTTGGCGGTATCGGCATAACGCCAAACACAAGCCATCAGGATCACTCCTGCCATACCACCCCAGACACCCTCCCAACTTTTGCCGGGACTGATGGAGACCGCCAGCTTGCGGCGGGTGAAACGCCCGCCCAGGGCTCGGCCAGAAAAATACGCGCCAATGTCTGCCATCCAGACCAAGGCCAGCACCGACAACAGGAAATTGATACCCAATAGACGCGCCTGCACCACAGCCAGCCAGGTCAGGCACAGGGCGAGCAAGCCCAGCAGCAGGCGCACCGGACGCGCCACCCGGGACCACGCCGGAACACCCGCCTTGAGCATCCAAGCCCCGCCCAGCACCCAGAACGTACCCGTCAACAACCAGACACGTGGCCACGCATCCACCAATACGCCTGTCCACCACATCCAGAGACATGACAACACACACACACACCCAGCGACCAGCGACAAGGACATGCTCAAACCATTCATGCGTGCCCATTCCCAGCCAGCGGCTGCAATAAAAACCGCCGCAATCAGAAAAAAAGGTTCAGGTTGTGTGTAAAAGAGTGCTGGTAACAGCACCATCAACAGCACCAGGGCAGTCAGTACCCGTTGTTTGAGCATGGCAGACTAGCGCTCGCCCGTCGAGACGGGTTCGCCGTCGAGCTGGTCCGAGGTCATGCCAAAGCGCCGCTCACGCTGGGCAAACGAGGTGATGGCTTGGTCCAGCGCAGCCTCGTCAAAATCAGGCCACAACACATCGGTGAAAAAGAACTCGGAGTAAGCACCTTGCCAGAGCAGGAAGTTGCTCATGCGGTGTTCACCACCGGTACGGATCAACAGATCGGGGTCGGGCACATGCGCCAGCGCCATGGCACTGTTCAAGTTGTCCTCGGTAAGAGGCAAACCCTGATCGGCCACCTTTCGCGCCGCCTGGGCAATGTCCCAACGACCGCCGTAATTAAAACAGGCATTGAGAATCAATCGGGAATTACCAGCTGTGGCAGTCTCGCCCTCTTCCATGCTTCGCAACACCCGAGGAGACAGGCCGCGACGGTCACCCACAAAACGCAATTGAACACCCGCAGCCTTGAGTTGGTTCACCTCACGCATCAGTGCCATGGCAAACAGGTCCATCAGACCCGACACCTCTTCTGTGGGGCGTTTCCAGTTCTCGGATGAAAAAGCAAACACCGTGAGCACCCGAACGCCTCTGGCATCACAGGCTTTGGCGCAACGTTTGAGCGACTCAACACCTTGTCGATGTCCAGCAATGCGCGGCAAAAACCGCTTGTTCGCCCAGCGTCCATTGCCATCCATCACGATGGCAATGTGGTGAGGCACCTGGTCGTAGGCCATGGCCGGTCAGACCGCCATGATGTCTTGTTCTTTGCTTGCCACCAACTGATCAATGACTACAATGTGTTTATCGGTCACTTTTTGAATATCAGCCTCGCAGCGCTTTTGCTCATCCTCTGAGGCCAACTTATCCTTCACCAACTTTTTCACCGCCTCATTGGCGTCACGGCGCAGGTTACGCACCGCAATTTTGGCGGTCTCACCTTCACTCCGAACCACTTTGGTGAGCTCCTTGCGGCGCTCCTCAGACATGGCAGGCATTGGCACACGAATCAAATCCCCCATGGATGACGGGTTCAAACCCAAGTCACTGTCACGAATGGCTTTTTCAATCTTGGCACCTAAGCCTTTTTCCCAGGGTTGCACACTCAGTGTGCGGGAATCGAGCAAGGACACATTGGCCACCTGAGTAATAGGCACCATTGCGCCGTAGTAATCCACATGCACCGTGTCCAGAATGGCCGGATTCACTCGCCCCGTACGAATCTTGGTCAAGTTGTGTTGAAACGCAGCAATGGACTGGTCCATCTTGGCTTCGGCAGTCCGCTTGACATCTGCAATTGGCATCTTCTACTCCTCACTCCACAGTCATCATTTCAGCAAAAGCGAATTGTCGCTCGCTTATGCGTACACCAGGGTACCTTCGTCTTCACCCAGAACCACCCGTTTGAGTGCACCATTCTTGAAAATCGAAAAGACCTTGATGGGCAACTTCTGGTCTCGGCACAACGCAAAAGCCGTAGCATCCATGATGCCCAGGTTTTGCGAGATCGCATCATCAAAAGATATTTTGCTGTAACGCGTTGCTGTTGGATCCTTCTTAGGATCAGCCGAATAAACACCATCCACCTTGGTCGCTTTGAGCACAATTTGGGCTCCAATTTCCGCACCACGCAATGCCGCAGCCGTGTCAGTGGTGAAAAAAGGATTGCCCGTACCGGCCGCAAAAATGACCACTTTACCCTCTTCCAGGTATTGCAAAGCTTTGGGTCGGACATAAGGCTCAACCACCTGCTCAATGGCAATGGCCGACATCACCCGAGCCGTCAACCCAGCCTTGTTCATGGTGTCACCCAAGGCCAGCGAATTCATGACCGTGGCCAACATTCCCATGTAGTCGGCCGTCGCCCGGTCCATACCCACCGAGCCACCGGCCACACCCCTGAAAATGTTGCCACCACCAATCACCACAGCCACCTCAACCCCCAATTGAGTCACTTCCACAATCTCATCCACCATGCGCACGATGGTGTTGCGATTGATGCCAAACTGGTCATCCCCCATGAGCGCCTCTCCTGACAGCTTGAGCAAAATGCGCTTGTAAGCAGGTTTGGCAATTGTCATGAGATGCTCCTTTTGAATGGGGTTGATGGATAAACGACCTGGGTGGCAGGAAGGAACTGCCGATCAAGCAGCTTGTTTGGCGGCAGCGACCTGGGCAGCCACCTCGGCAGCGAAGTCATCCACCTTCTTCTCAATGCCTTCACCAACAACGTACAAGGTGAAGGATTTCACCTGCGTTGCCGATGCCTTGAGCATTTGCTCAACACTCTGTTTGTCATTTTTGACAAACGGTTGATTGAAGAGAGAGACTTCTTTGAGGTACTTCTGCACACCACCTTCGATGCGCTTAGCCACGATTTCAGCAGACTGCACAGGTTTGCCAGCGGCGGTAGCCACAGCTGCATCTTCAGCTGCCTTGGCTGCTGCCACCGAGCGCTCGCGCGCCACCAGATCCGCAGGCACATCGTCACTGGACAAAGCCACAGGCTTCATGGCAGCGACGTGCATAGCCACGTCTTTGGCGGCAGCTTCATCACCGTCGAACTCGACCACCACACCAATGCGGGTGCCGTGCAAATAGGAAGCCAGCTTGTTGCCCGCAGCGAAGCGCTTGAAACGGCGAAAGCTCATGTTTTCACCGATCTTGCCAATCAAACCCTTGCGGACATCTTCCAAGGTGGGGCCAAAACCTTCTTGCGCATAGGCGCAAGCACCCAAGGCTTCCAGGTCTGCAGGGTTGTTCTTGACAATCAGCAAAGCAGCAGCATTGGCCAAAGCCAAGAAACTGTCATTTTTGGTGACAAAGTCGGTTTCGCAGTTAACTTCCAACAAAGCACCCACATCACCCTCTACGGCGTAAGTCACAACACCCTCAGCCGTCACACGGCTGGAGGCCTTGCCCGCCTTGCTGCCCAGACGAACACGCAAAATTTCTTCAGCCTTGGCCATATCGCCTTCAGCCTCGGTCAGCGCACGTTTGCACTCCATCATGGGGGCATCGGTCTTGCCACGCAGTTCAGCCACCATGCTTGCGGTAATTGCAGCCATTTGTATCTCCGGATTCAGTTCAGTCAGTTAAAAATCGAATTAAAAAAAAGGGGCACCCAAGCCCCCTTTTTTGGGGTCGCAAGAACCTCAGGCAGTCGCCTCGTTCACTTCCACAAATTCGTCAGCACTCTCAGCAGCCACAGCCTTGACCACATCATCAATCGCATTGGCACGACCTTCAATGATGGCATCCGCAATACCACGCGCATACAGCGTCACAGCTTTGGAAGAGTCATCATTACCCGGAATCACGTAATCAATGCCTTCTGGGGAATGGTTGGAGTCAACCACAGCCACCAGCGGAATACCCAGCTTCTTGGCTTCAGCAATTGCAATCTTGTGGTAACCCACATCGATGACAAAAATGGCATCAGGTAACACGGTCATATCCTGGATACCACCAATGTCTTTTTCGAGCTTTTCCAACTCGCGAGCAAACATCAACTGCTCTTTCTTGCTCATAGCATCCAGACCAGCTTCTTGCTGCGTCTTCATGTCTTTGAGGCGTTTGATGGAGGTCTTGACCGTCTTGAAGTTGGTCAACATACCACCCAACCAGCGCTGATCAACATAAGGCACACCAGCGCGCTGCGCCTCAAGAGCCACGGTTTCACGCGCTTGGCGCTTGGTACCCACCATCAGCACCGTGCCGCGCTTTGCGGAAATTTGGCGCACAAACTTGGCAGCCTCCTGAAACATCGGGAGAGATTTTTCCAGGTTAATGATGTGAATTTTGTTGCGATGGCCAAAAATGAAGGGGGCCATCTTGGGATTCCAGAAGCGGGTTTGGTGACCAAAGTGGACGCCTGCTTCCAGCATGTCGCGCATAGTAACTGCCATATATAACTCCAAAGGTTAAGTCTAAAATCCAGCTCGTTTTGCATTGACCAAACATCTGTCTGCCTGGCCACCACAACACCTTGATGAGGCTGGTTTGCGATTTGCTTTGCACTGCACCAGCATCTTGCCAGCACCATCTACAAAGCCTGTCAAGTATAGCATTGCTGACGCCAGCTCACCTCCTCACCCAATCGGGTACGCGGGTTACCCAGACAACAAATACCCTAGACTATCGGCTTAACAGGCAATATTTGAAAAGATGAGGCCGTACGACCCGACGCGCGAGTGTTAGAACATGCAGACCATGCCCCCGGATCTTTCTCTGAAACTCGCCAACGCAGTTGACGGCATGCCTGCCTTCCCAAAAAGTGTCGAGAAAATCCTGCAACTCACCCGCGATGTGAATTGCACGCCCAAAGACATCGTGCAAGTGATTGACAAAGACCCGGTGGTCACCGTCAAGATCCTCAAGGTGGTCAATTCGGCCTATTACAGCCTGCCTCGGCAAATCACCTCGGTGAACAATGCTGTGGTGTACCTGGGTTTCAACACCATCAAGAATCTGGCGCTGGCGATCGCAGCCATCGGCATGATGCCCAAACACAATGCGGCTGACTTTGATGTGGACCAGTACCTGCTTCACTCACTCTCCACGGCCGGCATCGCCAGAAAGTTGGCCTCCCAGATTGGCGATGCTGACCCGATGGACTGCTTCATTGGCGGCTTGTTGCATGACTTTGGCAAAGTGGTGTTTGCCCAGTTTTTACCCGAGGAATTCCGCCAGGCCTTGCGTCTGAGTCAGACCAACAAGTCGTCCTTGCACGAGGCCCTTCGCCAAACGGTCGGGGTTGACCATGCGCTGGTAGGCGCCATGTTGGTTGAAAAATGGCGCTTTGCGCCCGAACTGATCCACACCATCTCTCACCAGTATGAGACCAACCAGGTCGATACCGGCCTGTTCGCCTGCGTTTTCACCGCCAACCAGATCAGCAAACAATTGGGTTTTGGATTTGGCGGCAACCCGTGTATTCACCCACTGCCTGAACAAGTGCAACGACGCATGGGCGGCACGCTGGATCAGGTCATTGCTGCATCGGACGACTGGAACTCGGTTTTCGACGACGCAAAACTGTTTGCCACCTTATGACAGGCGCTGCATGAAAGTCAAATTTTGGGGTGTCCGGGGTTCCATTGCGTCGCCAGGACCAGCCACGGTCAGGTACGGCGGCAACACCACCTGCATTGAGGTGCGCACCGACAACAACGAACTCATCATCCTGGATGCCGGTACCGGCATCTTCCCGCTGTCCCAGTCTCTGCTGACCGAGTTGCCTGTGACAGCCAACGTCTTGATCACCCATTCCCACTGGGACCATATCCAGGGGCTGCCTCTGTTTGTACCCAACTTCATCCCTGGCAACACCCTGCGCCTGCACGGGGCTTATGACCCGGTTACCGGCAAGGGGGTCGAGCAGGTGATGTCGGTGCAACTGCAGTACAGCTACTTCCCGGTGCGTGAAGCGGAACTAAAAGCCCGCATCGAGTACGTCACCCTCACACCCAACGAGAGTATCCAAATTGGTTCAGCCACCATCACGCCCTACATGATGAACCACCCGGTGATCGACTTTGGTTACCGTATCGAAGCCAATGGCAAGTCGGTTTTTTTCACCGGCGACCATGAACCCCCACCCAATATTTACGAATCACAGGACCCCGAGTTTGCCGAGTACCAGAGCTTTGTCGACGCCAAAACTGCCGACATCCTGCAGGCCATGGCGGGCGTCGACGTTCTGATCGCTGACAGCTCATACACGCATGCGGAATACCCTGCCAAAAAAGGCTGGGGGCACGGCACCTTTGACACGAGCATCGAATACGCCAAACTGGCCGGGGCCAAGATGTTGTTTTGCACCCATCACGAACCGACTCGCAGTGACGACGCACTCGACCAGGTGTTTGAACAGGTGTTGCGTGAACACCCGCGCCAAGCCGGAGACCCTATCTACCGACTGGCCAAAGAAGGCGATAGTTACGAGTTCTAGGCTGTGTACAAGATCACTCCAGGTATCCACCACATCTTGCACGGAGTGGATCACACACGGCAGCTGGAATACGCCCTTGCCCTGACCCTCCCCGCTCACACACTGATGCAACGCGCCAGCCTGGCGGTCGCACGTCTGGCCCTGGCCATCGCACCCCACGCACAACGAATCTGGATCGCTTGCGGCCCTGGCAACAATGGGGGCGACGGCCTGGAAGCCGCCTGGCACCTGCAGCAATGGGGCAAACACTGTGTGGTGACCTGGCTCGGAGACGCAGGACACGCCCCCGCCGACGCAGCAGCGGCTCACCAAAAACTGCTGGACGCAGGTTTTTCCATTCAGACAAAGTTGCCCAGCGGCCACTTTGACCTGTGCATCGACGCCCTGCTCGGCATAGGCACCAGCCTGCGGGAACCCCAAGGTCCCTTGGCCGACTGGATCCGGCAGATCAACGCCCAAGGCGGGCCGATACTGTCCGTTGATCTCCCCTCCGGGCTACATGCTGACACCGGCCAAGCCAACCAGTTGTCTGTGCAAGCCAGCCATACCTTGAGCCTGCTCACCCTGAAGCCTGGCCTGTTCACGGCCCAGGGACGCGATGCTGCGGGTGCGATCTGGTTCGATGCCTTGGCGGCTGATACACACACACTGGACACTGTGGCGCCCCTGGCTCGCCTGAATGCCCGCCCCTTGGCGTGTGTCCGACAACACGCCACCCACAAAGGCAGTTATGGCGATGTGGCGGTGATTGGCGGCGCCCCTGGCATGACCGGCGCGGCCTTGCTGGCCGCCAGCGCGGCATTACATGCTGGCGCGGGTCGGGTATTTGTCGGGCTGCTGGATGACGACGCTTTGAAGGTGGATGCTCAACAGCCAGAGTTGATGTTTCGCACGTTCAGGTCGCTCGACCTGTCCAGCATGACACTGGTGTGCGGCTGCGGCGGTGGACCGGTGATCCAGACCGTATTGCATGAGGTTTTGAGCTCTCAATCCCCTGTCGTGATTGATGCAGACGCTCTTAATGAAATAGCAAAAGACAGCACACTGCAAGCTACTTTGTCAGCACGCCGAGGGCAAAATGTAGCCACAGTCATGACACCGCACCCGCTGGAAGCGGCCCGTTTGCTGGCGGTGAGCACACACCAGATCCAAGGGGACCGGCTGGCTGCTGCCCAGGCCATGGCTCAACGCTTTGGTTGCACGGTGGTGCTCAAAGGCTCCGGCACGGTGATCGCTTGCCCGGAGCAAACACCAGTCATCAACATCACTGGCAACGCCCGCCTGGCCAGTGCGGGTACGGGCGATGTCCTTGCGGGCATGGTGGGCGCGCAACTGGCTGCGGGTCACAAAGCCTTCGATGCGGCCTGCAGCGCGGTCTACCAGCATGGCCACCTGGCAGACAGCTGGCCGCCAGAGCTGGCTCTGACCGCCAAACAACTTGCCAACGGTGGCCCAAGCTGCGGCTAAACCCCGTCTCCGGTTCACCACGGCGGTGGTGTCAGCCAATGCAGCGCAGCCAATATACTGCTTTTTATATAGCAACTAGCCCTTTATAAATAAGGGCTAGAGCAGCAATTATTGTGTAACGCTAGCAGCTGGCACGGGCACCAGCACTTCAACCTTCAGGCGGTCTTTCAAGGCCGCGTAATAAGCTCGGGTTTCAGCAGCATTCCACCACCGTGCGTACTGTTCACGATCTTGTGCTGCGTTAGCTTGGCCTGCCAAATCACGTGGCAACACCTTGTTGATGCGGGCCACGGCATAACCATTTGCCCCCAAATCGACCCCCACCCAAGCAGGCAGCGTGGTGGTGTCTGCAGCCAAGGTTGCCGTCAAAAGCTGGCTTGGCAAGTTCTGTGTCTGATCGCGCGACACCACCACGGCCCCTGGCAACGACGCCTTGTCAGGCGCCTTTTTCCAGATGGCCAGCTTCTCCGCACCATCCTGGCGTGCAAGCTCAACGGCACGCGACTCCACCACACGTGCACGCACCATCGGCTTCACTTCTGCAAAAGCCAGTGTGCTCGCTGGGCTGTAGGCCACCACACGCCCTGCCGCCATCTGGTTGACCGCAGTTTCGACAGCTTCGGTATTGCGCTTGTTCTCCACACTGTCTGAAGCAAACAAAGCAGAGAGAAATTTCTCGCTGGCCAAGACACCCGTGGCACCGGCTGCTGGTTGGCGCAGCAGATGGTCAACCGTCTTGACTTCCAGACCCAGCTTCTCGGCCACGGGTTTGAGACTGTCTGACTGCTCATACACCGTGTTGGTGAAAAGCTCCGCAAATTCAGCGAACTTGCGTTGGGCTTGCTGGGTCTTGAGATCGTTCTCAAGACCTGGGCGCAACTCCTCAAAACTGCGCGGCTTGGGTGACTTGACATCGGTGAGCTTGATGATGTGGTAACCCAAATCAGACTCGACCAGGTCACTGATCTCGCCCTTTCTCATCGCAAAAGCAGCGTCCTCAAAGGGCTTGACCATGGCACCCCGTGCAAAGAAATCAAGATCTCCGCCCTTGCTGGCCGAACCAGTGTCCTGAGAGTTCTTTTTGGCGACATCTGCAAAGCTGTCAGGTGCAGCGCGAACAGCTTTGAGCAAAGCTTGTGCCTGAGCCTGGGCCTTTTGCCGATCAGCGGCCGGTGCATCCTTGGGCGCACTGATCAGGATGTGGCTGGCCCGGCGCTCCTCCACACCGCTCAGACGCGCGACATTTTGCACATAGTAGGCGCGCACATCCGCCTCAGCGAGCTTGATGCCCTTTTTGACCGCATCCATATCCAGCACAACGTACTCGACCTTGGCATGTTCAGGCGACTTAAACAAGGCCTGATTGGCTTGGTAAAAGCTCTCCAGGTCAGCGTCAGACGGATTCACACGGGCGGCATAGTCCTTGGCCAGGAAATTGGCCACCTGAACTTCACGCTTCTCAAAAAAAGCACTCAAGGCGACATCGGCAGGCGCTGCAGCCACAAAACCAGATCGACCAATGCCAGCTTCAACCTGTTGCTGGGAAATGCTCTGGCGAACGGAGTTCTCAAAACCTGCGGGGGTGAGCCCCTGGCTGGCGGCCAACTGCCGATAACGTTCGATATCCAACTTTCCATCTGCCTGGCGCAGAGATGCGATGGTGGGGTCTTCCTGCAAGAACCTGGCCAAACGGGCATCACTGGTCTGCAAATTGGCCTTTTCAGCAGCCACAAGCATCACACGTTCGCGCACCAGCCGCTCCAGGACGGCAAAACGTGCCTGCGGTGAATCCAGCAATTTGGCATCCAACTCCGGCCTGGCCGCGCGCAGTCGGTCCACCTCGTTCTTGTGTGCGAGCTCCCACTGTCCTTTGGTGATTTCCACAGATCCGACTTTGGCAACAACCTCGTCCGACTGTCCCGCCTGGTTGTACCGATCAATGCCGAACAACACAAAGGATGGAATGATCAGCAGAAACAACAAAATCATCATGATCTTGGTGTGTTTCCGAAAAATATCGAACATGTGACAACTCTCCTGCGGACAAACAAAAAAGGCGAACCAAGAGTTCGCCTTTGCATGGGTGGTGGGTGATGACGGGCTCGAACCGCCGACCTACGCCTTGTAAGGGCGCCGCTCTACCAACTGAGCTAATCACCCCACCGAAAACGAAATTCAGTTGATGGCGTCTTTGAGTGCCTTACCAGGTCGAAACTTGGGCACCTTGGCTGCCTTGATTTTAATCGACGCACCGGTACGGGGATTGCGCCCCACTCGCGCAGCCCTCTTCCCGACGGCGAATGTGCCAAAACCAACCAAAGACACGGAGTCACCCTTCTTCAAAGTCAGCTTGACCGCCGAGATCGTGGCCTCGAGCGCCCGTGCGGCAACCGCCTTGGGAATGTCAGCATTGGATGCTACGTAATCAATCAGTTCTGTTTTATTCACAACCTACCTCTTAGGAAAATTGGCGTTCACGAAATTTATAGCTGCAAGCTATTCGCTGCTTCGCACAAATGGTTTTTTGACTTTCAGGCATCAGTTACATTCAACTTACACCGCCCAACTAACGAGAATTCTAAGCGGATTTAAATGGGCCGACGAAACAGCAGCGCAAACTTTTATCAACTGCGGCAAGCTGACTTGCCCGGCATGGGAGATGCTGCAGCATCCCTACACTATCTTGAACGGCCTCAATCTAGCCAGGTCGTGAATTCGTTCACAACAACCCGCGGTGTATGAAACGTGTTCACGGGATCAGACAGATCGGCGTAACCCAAGGCCATGCCACACACCAGGAACTCGTTGGCACCGGCACCGATGTGCGGCTTGATGATGTTGGCAAAGCTGTTCCAGGCCGCCTGTGGACAGGTGTGCAGGCCACGTGCACGCGCCGCAATCATCAGACTCTGCAAAAACATGCCGTAGTCCAGCAACGAGCCACGACCCATGGCACGATCCATGGTGAACATCAAGCCCACCGGGGCGTCAAAAAAGTGGAAATTCCGCTGATGCTGGATATGCATCTTGTCCTTGTCACCCTTGCCGATGCCAAGCAAACCGTAGAGTCCCCAACCATTCTCGCGGCGGCGCTCAAGGTAGGGGCTGAGCCATGTTTCAGGGTAATAGTCGTACTCTTCCCGATATTCGGCGGCCAGCTCTGGATTGGCGCGTAAAACATCATGGGCAGCACACACTTTGGCCACCAGACTGTCACGACTGGCACCTTGCAGGACATAAACTTTCCAAGGCTGGGTGTTCGTGCCAGAGGGCGCCCGACTCGCCAGCGCCAGCAGCTGCATCAGCTCCGTTTTTGGAACTTCCTGTGGGCTGAAGGCACGCACCGACATGCGAGATGTGATGGCATGGTCCACAGCGGCTTGCTCCGCCAAAAAATCCATCGTTTGAGTCATAGGTGTTGGTGATGAACAGGTTAAGAACAAACGGATTGAAGCAGAAATCGGCTCATGAAGAACTGGCCTGAGGTTGTGAGACATTCGCGGACTGCGCCAGGCGCCAATACGACAACGCCGTCCGGTAGGTGGCGACCTGTAGCTGGACGGTTTCACTGATGTCCAAGCCATATCCCCCCGCCATCACAAAAGCCACGGGCACGCGTCGATGGTGGCACCAGGCAAACACACGCTCATCACGAGTTTGAAGCCCGCTGGCAGTCAGCTTGAGGCGGCCCAAGCGATCTCGCTCAAAAGGGTCAACACCTGCCAGATACACCACCAAACCGGGGAGCAGGCGCTGATCAAGCGTGTCCAAGGCATTCTCCAGAGCGTACAAATAGTCATCATCCCCACAGCCATCCGGCAAGCCGACGTCCAGATCGCTGTTCTCCTTGCGAAAGGGAAAATTGTTCTCGCCATGCAGCGACAGAGTCAAGACACTTGGATCATCCTGGAAGATATGCGCGGTGCCATTGCCCTGGTGGACGTCCAAGTCGATCACTGCCACCCGCAATGGCTCAGACCCACAGCTGATCGCCTCCCTTTGGGCGCACCGGATGGCGACGGCGACATCGTTGAATACACAAAAGCCACCGCCTCTATCAGCATAGGCATGGTGTGTTCCGCCCGCCAGATTGGCAGCCACAGACTGCTGTAAAGCAGACGCTACAGCGGCTATGGTGGCGCCAACTGAACGACGCGCTCGTTCAGCCATCTCAAGACTCCAGGGAAAACCAATCTCACGTATCGCAGCTGGATTCATCTCGCCGGTCTGGATGGCATGGATGTAGGCTGGGCTGTGCACCAGTGCCAACTGCGCGTCGCTCACTATAGGCGCCTCTTTCAGACATATTTCCGGCAGTTCCGTACTCAGCGCCTGGCGAAGCATGGCGTACTTTTGCATCGGAAAACGGTGCCCTGGCGGCAAAGGCAACACAAAATGATCAGCGTAAAAAGCGTCCATTCCCGAATTGTGTCGCTGCATTGACAGACAGGTCATTTAGGTACAACAACCTAAATTGCTGCAATGCAACAACAAACACTTGCCAGCCGCGAACTTGTCTCTATAATTTGAATCATGCTGCACTGCAACATATTTAGGTCTGAGCAAGGTTTCGGCGCAGCTCACTTTTTTACACAACCGATGGAGAGATGACGATGACAACAATTTTGACTGTGGAACAAATTGTGGCAGCCCAAAAAGCCAACATTGATACCTTGTTAGGTTTGACCGCCAAGGCCTTTGAAGGTGTCGAGAAAATTGTTGAACTCAACATGAGTGCCTCCAAAGCCGCTTTGGCCGAAACAGGCGACAACGCCAAGGCCCTGCTCAGCGTCAAAGACGCCCAGGAATTGTTGGCTTTGCAGTCCGGCATCTTCCAGCCTTTGGCTGAAAAAACGGCCGCCTACAGCCGCCATCTGTACGAAATCGCCTCTGGCACCACCAGTGAATTCACCAAAGCGATGGAAGGTCAGGCTGCGCAAGCTCAGCAACAATTCACCGGCATGTTGGACTCGGCTGTCAAAAGTGCCCCAGCCGGCTCAGAAGCGGCTGTGGCTGTTCTGAAAAGTGCTGTCGCTGCGGCCAACAACGCTCTGGAATCGGTCCAGAAAGCGGTCAAACAAGCCACCGATGTCGCTGAAGCCAATTTCAACGCAGTGACCAGCACCGCAGCCAATGCGGCCAAACCTGCAGCTAAAAAACGCTGATTGGCATCTTTGTTGCATATAGCAGACAGACTCAAAAATAAGTGTGCACCTCTAATCAACTAAGGGAAAACCCTGAGATACTTGGTACAGTTTTGAATTTGGAAACCCCGCGTTTCAGCTAGTTGTCTCCTCGGGTCCTTTCGTAACCATCAGGTTCAGGGATCCCTTAAGGGTTGGTCGTAAGGCCAACCCTTTTTTTTGTGCTTTTTCCCCCTCTGCAGCAAAAAGAAAACCGGTACAGACCACACGCGTGGCTCGTACCGGTTGACAGGGGAAGCTCTGACGACTTAGCTGAGTGTCGCCTCTTGTGATTCAGGCTTGGGTTTGCCCTCTTTTTTGGGCAACGGGGTGATATCAAGCAACACCTCGGTTTTGCTCTCGTCCTTGTCGTCCAAATCCACCGTCAAGCGGCCACCGTCCATCAAGCGACCAAACAGCAACTCATCGGCCAGTGCCCGCCGGATGGTGTCCTGAATCAGGCGCTGCATTGGCCGGGCACCCATCAACGGGTCAAAACCTTTCTTGGCCAGGTGTTTACGCAGCTTGTCGGTGAAGGTGACTTCCACCTTCTTGTCGGCCAGTTGTGCTTCCAGCTGCAGCAGGAACTTGTCCACCACACGCAGGATCACGTTTTCATCCAGTGCCTTGAAGCTCACGATGGCATCCAGACGGTTGCGAAATTCCGGCGTGAAGAGGCGCTTGATATCGGCCATTTCATCACCCGCCTCACGCGGGTTAGTGAAACCGATGGTGGCCTTGTTCATGGTCTCGGCACCCGCATTGGTCGTCATGATGATGATGACGTTGCGGAAGTCAGCCTTGCGCCCGTTGTTATCGGTCAAGGTGCCGTGGTCCATCACCTGCAGCAACACGTTGAAAATCGCCGGGTGGGCTTTTTCAATCTCATCAAGCAACAACACACAATGCGGCTTCTTGGTGATGGCTTCGGTCAGCAGCCCGCCTTGGTCAAAGCCCACATAACCGGGAGGTGCGCCAATCAGGCGACTCACCGCGTGCTGTTCCATGTACTCACTCATGTCAAAGCGGATCAGCTCAATGCCCATGATATAGGCAAGCTGCTTGGCCGCTTCGGTCTTTCCGACACCCGTGGGGCCGCTGAACAGGAAGGCACCAATCGGCTTGTCACCCTTGCCCAGACCAGAGCGCGCCATCTTGACGCTGGAGGCCAGCATGTCGAGCGCCTTGTCTTGACCGAACACCACGTTTTTCAGGTCACGCTCCAGCGTCTTGAGCTTGCCGCGGTCATCGTTGGACACATTGGCAGGGGGAATGCGGGCGATCTTGGCCACAATCTCTTCGACCTCGGTCTTGCTGATGATCTTCTTGCGTTTGGAGGCCGGCAAGATACGTTGTGCGGCACCTGCCTCATCAATCACATCAATCGCCTTGTCCGGCAGATGGCGATCGTTGATGTACTTGGCGCTCAGTTCCGCCGCTGCCTGCAAAGCCGCCAGCGCGTATTTCACACTGTGGTGTTCTTCAAAGCGCGATTTCAGCCCTTTGAGGATGTCCACCGTCTGCTCGACAGTTGGCTCAACCACATCCACCTTCTGGAAGCGGCGTGACAAGGCTGCGTCTTTTTCAAAAATGCCACGGTATTCGCTGAAGGTGGTGGCACCGATGCATTTGAGGGCACCCGAACTCAGCGCCGGTTTGAGCAGGTTGGACGCATCCAGCGTACCTCCAGAGGCCGCCCCCGCACCAATCAGCGTGTGGATTTCGTCGATGAACAAGATCGTGTTGGGCTTGTCTTTCATGGCCTTGAGCACCCCTTTGAGGCGCTGCTCAAAATCACCGCGGTACTTGGTACCCGCCAGCAAGGCCCCCATGTCGAGTGAATAGACAATCGACTCGGCCAGGATGTCGGGCACGTCTTTCTGGGTGATGCGCCAGGCCAGCCCTTCGGCGATGGCGGTTTTGCCCACACCAGCCTCGCCGACGAGCAACGGGTTGTTCTTGCGGCGACGGCACAGGATCTGGATGACACGCTCGACCTCGTAGTCGCGACCAATCAGCGGGTCGATCTTGCCGTCCTTGGCCAGCTGATTCAGGTTTTGGGTGTACAGGTCCAGCGGCGAGGACTTTTCATTTTTCTCCGCACCACCGTCTTCGGTATCAGCCGGGCTTTCGCCAGACTTGATGGGCTCAGGTGGATCTGATTTCTTGATACCGTGGGCAATGAAGTTCACCACATCCAGCCGGGTCACCCCCTGCTGGTGCAGGTAATACACGGCGTGGGAGTCTTTTTCGCCAAAAATGGCAACCAGCACATTGGCACCGGTGACTTCCTTTTTGCCGCTACCAGTGGACTGCACGTGCATGATGGCACGCTGTATCACGCGCTGGAAACCCAGCGTGGGTTGGGTGTCCACATCGTCGGAGCCAGCCACCTGCGGGGTGTTGTCCTTAATGAAGGTGACAAGCGACTTGCGCAGGTCATCGGCATTGGCTGAACAAGCGCGCAGCACCTCGGCTGCGCTGGGGTTGTCCAGCAAAGCCAGCAGTAAATGTTCGACGGTGATGAATTCATGGCGTTGTTGACGCGCCTCCACAAACGCCATGTGAAGACTGACTTCCAATTCTTGGGCAATCATGGTGTTCCTTTAGTAGCTTCGGTTCGATGGTCAACTGTAATCTGATTTGAAATCAGGGCGGCTCTACAAGGATTCAGATGCTCAGGAATCCAACGGTTCTGCGACACACTGCAAGGGATGCCCCGCTTTGTTGGCTGCATCCAGTACCTGACTCACCTTGGTGGCCGCCACGTCGCGCGAGTAAACGCCACAGACGCCTCGGCCATCGAGGTGAATCTTCAGCATGATCTGGGTCGCTGTTTCCAGATCCTTGCCGAAATACTCTTGAATCACAATCACCACAAACTCCATCGGTGTGTAGTCGTCATTGAGCATGACCACCTGGTAGAGCTTGGGCGGCTTGGTTTTCTGGGTCCGACGCTCCAGCACCACCGTGCCGTCTGAGTCGTCCACTTCAGGTTTGACAGGGCGTTGCGGAATAATTTTCGGTATTTTGGTGCTCATGAATTCATTTTATCGAGCCGCCTCTGATGCTGCAGACTACTGTGACATGGCGCCAGCAATGCAAAATTCAAGCCCACCCATCTGCTTTGCCAGCCAAGCGTCCACATCCGCCGGGTGGTGAAAGGTCTTGACTGCCTCAAACGCCAGCTGTGCCTGCGGATAGACCCGGCGCAACAGGTTAAGCCATTGCTTGAGCCGCCCGGTCTGCTGATCACGCCGCAGATGCAAGCCCACCAGCTGCCAGAAGTCGGCTATCAAAGGCAGCAATTGCTCCCAGGGCAACACCATGTCCGCGTTTGAACCCGGCTCCAGATGGCCTGCGCCGTGTGGCGTCTGGGCGGCCAGAATCTCCAGCGCCAAGCCCGGATTGGCCACGATGCCACGCCCAAGCATCAAGCTATGGCAACCACTGGCCAGACGGCAGGCTTGGGCGTCGGCAGCGGTCCAGATCTCACCATTGGCCACCAGCGGCAACTTCACCACCTGGCGGATGTCTCCTACTCGCTCCCAATACGCCGGTGGGCGGTAACCATCCACTTTGGTGCGTGCATGCACCACCAGCTCGCTGGCACCTGCCGCCTCAATGGCCTGCGCACAGGCTTCAGCCCGGCTGTCGTCCTTGAGACCCAGGCGCATCTTGGCCGACACCGGCTGCTGCGCAGGCACCGCCCGGCGCACCTCGGACACAATTTTGAACAGCAACTCGGGCTCGTCCAGCAAGGCTGCGCCGCCTCGGTGCCGGTTCACCACTGGCGAGGGGCAGCCAAAGTTCAGGTCAACACCATTCGGCCCCATGGCCGCCAGACGCGCGGCGTTGTCGGCCAGACAAATCGGGTCAGAACCCAGCAACTGCGGGCGTACCGGCACACCTGAGCGAGTCTGGCTGCCGTGCAGCAACTCGGGCATCAGGCGCTCAAACACGCGCTCTGGCAACAAGGTGTCGGTGATACGGATGAACTCGGAGACACAGCGCTGCACCCCGCCCACACGGGTCAGGATGTCACGCAGCACAAAGTCCAGCAGCCCCTCCATCGGGGCCAGAAGCAAGATTGGGGAGTCGTTAGGCAGATTTGGCACGGGGCAGATTGTGGCGGCAATTGAGCCCGCCGCCAGCACACACAGCGGGCTATCATTTGCACTGCTCTGGTGCGCTGGTGGATGTGAACATCGCCGCCACTGGCAGATCACCTTTTTGGGAGACAACGATGGCCATCACTGTCAAGCTGGATCTGGGTTACGAATTTGCCGTCAAGGCGGCCTATCACACCGTGTTTGAGCTGCTGTCCGATGTGCCCAAGTCCGCCAGCCACTTTCCCAAGCTGGACAAGTTGGTGGACCTGAGTGACAACGTGTACCGCTGGGAGATGGCCAAAATTGGCGTGGCCAAGTTTGTGCTGCAGACCATTTATGCCTCCAAATATGTGAGCAACCCGGCCAAGGGCTCGGTCATCTGGACTCCGGTGGCCGATGAAGGCAACGCCCTGGTGTCGGGCAGCTGGAAGATCGTCGACAAAAAAACGTCTACCCATTTGACGCTGAAAATCCAGGGCGAGGTGACCATGCCCCTGCCCAGCCTGGTCAAGATGGTGGTGGTGCCCGCAGTGCAGGCCGAGTTTGAGAAACTGGTGGAACAGTACATCGCCAACCTTACCCAAAAATTCGGTGGTGAGGTCTGAAAGCCACAACGGCATCTTTATTTGCTATCTAATAAGTAGCAAATTGCGCATTTACAACAAGGGCTAACGGCCAAAAAGATCAAAACTCTGATCATGGCCGTCCGGCGATCGCCAGCTCGCTCGTCGTCCGCTTTGTCAGTTCTGCAGGATTTTCGAGCCCTTCATGACCAGGTCGCCGCTCGCCTTGACATTGATCTTGCCTGCGCTCTCGATCGTGATGTTCTGGCCCTTGATCTGAATCGTCCCGTCCTTCTTCATCACGATGCTGGCGCTGCCGGTCTTGATGGTGACCGAATCACCCGCTTCGATGACCAGATTCTTGCCAACCGTCAGCGTGTCACTCTCAGCCACCGATGTACTGCGGCCCTTGGCAACGGTGCTGGTTTGCGCACCACCAACCACCTCGCTCAGATTGGCCCCCACAGTGACGGATTGTGAGGCGCCAACACTGACAGTTTGCGAAGCCCCGACCGCGACCACCTGCGACGCACCAATGGTGAGGCTATGGTTGCTGCCAACAGTGATCATCTCGTTGTGGTCAACCTTGTGCGTCCGGTCGTGGCCAACCCAGTGTGTTTCGTCGTTCTCGACCTCGATGTCCTGGTTTTTCTCGGCATGTATCCAGAGCTGCTCGCTGCCTTTTTTGTCCTCGAACCGGATGGCATTGGCGTTGGCGCTTGATCCACCCTGGGTCGAGCGCGTCAGAACACCACTCTGCGTTTTGTTGGCTGGCAGCTCCCAGGGCGGCATCTGATCGGCGTTGTAGACCCGGCCTGTGATGATCGGTTGATCCGGGTCCCCTTCCAGAAAGTCAACAATCACCTCCTGGCCGATGCGTGGAATCGTGACCATGCCCCAGGCCTTGCCGGCCATCGGGTGTGAGATGCGAACCCAGCAGGAGCTGTTGTCGTTCTTTTTGCCATAACGGTCCCAATGGAACTGCACCTTGACCCGGCCGTATTTGTCGGTGTGGATGTCTTCACCAGCAGGCCCCACCACGATGGCCGTCTGCGGCCCCTGCACCAGTGGCCTGGGTGTTGTCCGTCGCGGTCGAAACGGCTGCTTGCTGCTAAGCACAGTGAACCGGCAGACACAGCTGTCACCTGCCGCCACGCCGCCATCCTGGTCGCCCGAACTCAGCTTGTAGATCGTCGACAGCACCAGGTACTCCTGATTCTGATCAGCCTGAGGCTGTCCACCCAGCGTGAACAGCGCCCCGACCGAAAGGCCACGCACATTGCTTTCACCGTGAACCACGTCGACAGAAGTCTGCAACTCTTCCATGCGAGTCCGAGCCAGCCGGTTACCATCTGCCGAGGAGAGATGGTCCCCCGGGTAGTCATAAACCTCGTAGTCAGCCAGCACATGGTCTGCCGACATCTTTGAAGACACCGCGAGTTCGGTACTCGGGTGTTCAAAGTCGAAGGCATCGGTCTCGTACCTGCCCGGCTGGATTTCGAAGGCATGGCCCCACTGACTGACGTATTCCTGGTCGGGGCGCACCGGTTCGGCCGACCCCTTGAAGAGCAGCTTGTCGTAGCCTTTGGTTGGTGCGTGTGCACTGTACGCATCCGCCAGCACCAGGGTATGGCGCCCTTCTGCGTGGATGAAAAAGTAGTAAATGCCTTCCTGCTCCATCAGGCGGCTGACGAAGTTGAAGTCGCTCTCGCGGTATTGCACGCAGTAGCTGTGTTTGCGGTAACTGTTGGAAAGTGCAAGCCGGGTGTCCGCCACCTTGTGATCGGCAAACACCTGCAGGACGATTTCCGGCACGGTCTTGTCCTGGAAGATGCGGCAGTCCGCCGTGCGGGTCAGCAGCCACAGCCAGGGGCGCACCGTGGCATGGTAGGCGTAGAACTTACCGCGCGTGCCCATCTGCTGAAAACGCGTCACGTAGCCGTTGAAGTACCGGTAGCAACCCCCCTTGAGTTCGTGCTTGAGCGTTAGGCGCTGGCCCAGTATTTTGGCGGCGCTGATGCCCGCCTGCGCGCTGAGCATGTCCACCTCGAACACACTGGGTCGGGACAACTCCTCGCGCGCCGTCAGGTGCTGAAACACAAAGGCGTCTTTTCCGAGTGATGAGACGATGTCCATCAAGCTAGGCATGCTGAAACCTCCTTTGAGACCCGTTGCAAGCTATTCACCGGCGTGCTGGTCACATGGCATGGGTGTGGAACCCAGCTGCATTGGCTTGGCCCCCCAGCCAACCAGAACGACCCGGCCATGATCATCATTCTGCCGCACCCAGGCGGGCTTGCACCAGCGACACCGTTGGCATCTGAACCCGCAGGCCAGCTCTCCCTGGCTGACTGACATGGCCGTTGAAGGAATGCAACAGCGGGGCCTGCTGCAGGTTCGATAATGGCGGGTGGCCAAGTGCCCTCCAGACTTGCGCTCCCTTTCAGAAAGACCCTTTCATGCACCGCGTTTGTATCAGCAGCACCGGGCTTTATGTGCCCCCCCACATCATCAGCAACGCCGAACTGGTGGACACCTTCAACCGATATGCCGACCTGCATAACACTGAACACGCTGCTGACATAGCAGCAGGCAAGCTAGCAGCGGTGCCTCACTCCAGCGTGGAGTTCATTGAAAAGGCGTCCGGCATCCAGCAGCGTTATGTGGTGGACAAAGCCGGTGTGCTCGACCCCACACGCATGCGCCCGCGCCTGACGCGTCGGCCAGACTCAGAAATCTCATTGATGGCCGAGATCAGCGTGGCCGCTGCGCAAGACTCCTTGCAGCGTGCTGGCAAAACCGCCGCCGATGTGGACGGGGTGATCTGCGCTGCCGCCAACATGCAGCGCGCCTACCCGGCCATGGCGATCGAGATCCAGCAGGCGCTGGGCATCCAGGGTTTTGGCTTTGACATGAACGTGGCCTGCTCCTCGGCCACCTTCGGCATCGAGATGGCGGTCAACGCGGTGCGTAGCGGCTCAGCGCGTGCGGTGCTGGTAGTCAACCCTGAAATCACCTCACCCCACCTGGCCTGGAAGGACCGCGACTGCCACTTCATCTTTGGCGACGTTTGCACCGCGATCCTCGTGGAGCGACAAGACTCCGCCCCGGCAGGTGCGTTTGAGGTGCTGGGCACCAAGCTGGTTACCTCGTTTTCCAACAACATC
Organism: Rhodoferax sp. U11-2br; assembly: GCF_018619435.1. Lineage (GTDB taxonomy): Bacteria > Pseudomonadota > Gammaproteobacteria > Burkholderiales > Burkholderiaceae_C > Rhodoferax. Next base: position 82,974 of record NZ_JAHFZF010000018.1, read on the forward strand.
CGCAACAACGCCGGGTTCATGTCGCGCTCGGAAGACCGCAACCCCGACGACCGCGACCAGCTGTTCTACCAGGAAGGCCGCAAGGTGTTCAAGGAGGTCTGCCCAATGGCTGCCGAGCACATTAGCAACCATCTGGCCACGCTGGACCTGGCCCCCAGCGGGGTGCGCCGTTTCTGGCTGCACCAAGCCAATCTGGCGATGAACCAACTGATCAGCCGGCGCCTGCTTGGGCGCGACGCCACAGCAGACGATGCACCGGTGATCTTGAATGAATTTGCCAACACCGCCTCGGCCGGGTCCATCATCGCTTTCCACCGCCACCAGGCAGACATTGCCGCTGGTGAGGTGGGGGTGATCTGCTCGTTTGGTGCGGGGTACTCGATTGGCAGCGTGGTGGTACGCCGCCTCTGAGTTTTACTTCAGGTCGCGCTTGAAGCGGATCTCTTCGATCCGCGTCAGGCCCACCAGCACCGTTTTGATGCTGGTCATTTCGCGTTTGTAACCGGCCATGTCGAAGAAGCGCAGCGCACGCTCGTAACCCAGCGGCACCCAGGCGGTGACCTTGGTGCAGCCTTCTTCGATCAATGCGTCGCGCGCGGCGTCCCACAGCGCCAAGCCCACGCCCTGCCCCCAGTGGCTCGGGCGGGCGTACATGGACCAGATTTCTCCCATGGTGGCCGGTGTTTTGGGGTCGCGTGAGCGATCAAAACCGACAAAACCCACTACATCACCCTCGGCCACCGCCACCAGCACCTGCGGGTCGGCGAACTCGATGGCTTCGCGCCAGTAGGCCTGGCTCTTTTTCAGGGAATCAAACTCCGGCATCGGCTCGCCGGGAAACTGCGCCTTGAACGCGGCCTGGGCGGCAGCGGCCTGGATTTCGGCAATCACTTTGGCGTCGCGCTCTTTGGCGGGACGGACTTCAACTTCAATAGGTTCAGACATGCAAAAAAAGGCCGGGCAACAACCCGGCAAAGTATCAAAAAGGAGCTGGATTGTCGCTGTTCGCGCGCAGGCTGGCGGCAGAGCCCCCTGGCAGCCTGCACCTGCAAACCCGTTTGCTACAACTCAGATAGCTATTGAACCTTTTACAACAAGGGCTATAAGCCCAAACAACCCATGAATCTGATCACCAATCCGGTGCTCAGGCCCACGGCTTCCACCAGCGGGCTTTGGGCTGCAGGTCGAGCAATTCGTCAAACGGCGTGTTATCCAGCACCGGGTTGGACTCGTCGTGGCGAAAGCCGGTGAGTTCTTTGGCCAGTATCAGCGGCACATCCATGTGGAAGTGGCCTTCAAGGCTTTCGCTGTCCTCGGGCTGCGCTGTGGCCAGCAAGCCATGGAACCGCTGCGGCACCTGGCCCTGGCAAGACATGTTCTCGGGGTCAACGTCGCCCTGGTGTTCAACACGCCAGATCATCTGGCCGTCCTGCCAAAGCGCGGTCGACGCGTAGTTGACATGTTCTTCCAACGCGCAGGCCACCAAGCGGCAACCCGCTGACAGCGTCGACAAGCTTGGCGGCAAACCAATACGGTGGTCACACCGACCAGCCATCACCAAGAACCAGTCTGCCAACAAGCCATGGCTGGCGATGCCCTTGAACGGGTAACTGCAAGTGTTGCCGGTGTGTTTGAGACCCAGCCGTGACAAAGCGTCTTCGGCAGAAAGCCCTTGCACCGCAACCCAGCTTAAAGAAACACCCATGGTGTATGGCTCAGGTTGGGGATCTGTGACTACCCTGCTGGCACAGCGCGGCGATAGCAGCGTAAGCGTCTTCACGGGCCTGTGGCTCGCGCGCATAGTGCTCGCTGAGTTGGTGGCCAGCCCGGTGGATGATGTGGTGCTGACGGCTGGCGCTCTTGCTGGCACAGGTCAGGTAGGTGTGCGGAATCTCGGGCGGTACCACGCAGTCTTCTTCGGCCGATATCACCAGCAGGTGGCCGGTGTAATCGGCCACCAGGTCAAACGCATCCGAATCCACCCAACTGTCGGGTGTACGCAGGATCTGGCTGAACTGCGGGCCAAACGGCACCTGGTAGGCCTGGGTGGCATAAGCCGCCGGAATGGCCAGACACAGGCGCGGCACGCCAAGTTGGGCAGCGGCCTTGACTGCCACGTAGGCCCCCATGCTGAAACCCACCAGCGCCAGCGCCTCGGGCACCAGCCCCTGCGACTGAACAACGGCAATCACCTGCTGCACCCGCTCCTCCAGCGTGGTGCCCAACTGGGCGCCCCCGGTGCGGCCATGCCCCACCGCATCAAAAGCGATGGTCTCGATGTGGCGGGCATGCAAAAAGCGGCGCAGTTCGCCAAACCCCTCGGCGGCTGAGGTGCCACCACCATGCAAGATCAGCGCCGTGTGGCTGGCACCTAGCGGCGTCCAGCGGCTGCCATGCAGCAACGCGCCCTGGAACGGCACCTGAAAGTCAAGATGATCCCCGCTCAGCATGGCGGGTTTTGGTTTGAACGGCGACACAGGCAAGCGGTGGAGCCTGCAAAAATACTATCTAAAACATAGCTCATGGTGCTGATTGGATAAGGGCTACAGGCAAAAATACCATCTATTGATCTTGCCCCGACTTTACACGGACCAGGGTGCCCGGCAGAACTGCCCATCACGGCTCGCTGGTCGCCAGCCTGGCACCCAGGGCGGTAAACACCGCCGCAAAGCTGTAACGCATCCAGCGCTGCACACGCTGCGACTCAATCACAAGCTCTCGAAACACATGCGCAATCAAGCCGTAGACCACAAAAACACCAAACGTCATGGCCATGAACACTGCACTGAGCACCAGCATCTGCACCAGAGGCGCGGGCCCTGTGGCTTGCACAAACTGTGGCAAAAAGGCCAGGAAGAAGATCGTCAACTTCGGGTTCAGAATGTTCAGCAAAAACGCCTTGGTCACCAGGCCCGTGGCCGAGGTTTTGGCCATGCTGCCATCCACCGCAAAAGCGGCCTTGTCCCGCCAAGTGGCATACGCCACATACAACAGGTAAGCCACCCCGGCGTACTTCAACACCTGAAACCCCAACGCACTGGTGTGCATCACAGCCGTCAGGCCCAGAATAGTTGCCAACAGGTGCGGCACGATCCCGGCGGTGCACCCCAAAGCCGCATACACGCTGGCCTTGCGGCCCTGCACCAGGCCGGTAGATACCGTGTAGACCACCCCCGTGCCGGGGATCAGCACAACGATCAGGGAGGTGATCAGAAACTCAAGGGAGATCATGTGTTTGTAGCATCAGGTGGGTGGAACATGGCTGCGTCTGGACTGTCGTGTCAGGGATTGATCACAATGGTTTTTTCTTGCGCACCAGACTGTGGTGGGCCAAAACGCAACTGGGCTTGAGCACCACGCATGAAGGGCGTCTTGTCAAGTATCGGCTTGATCACCGCAAAGAGCCTGTCGGCATGCGGGCCGTACATGAAGAGATAGCCGTCGCTGCCATCCACGTTCACTTCGTTGCCGTCCAATTCACCCGCACCTGCCGAGAGCATGGCCTTCTCAAGCTCATCTTCCAGCGCAAAGAGTTTGGTCAGATCTTTCGATCCATAAGCGAAATGAACCACAACGGCGTGGTCATTCTTAGGCGCAGCGGCTTGTTCGGCGCCAGCGCCCGTGGCCGCTGCCATGCCCATCAACACACCCAACCTGTGCAAAAGCTTCATCGTGACTCCTCCATAAAACCCAAGTGGCGCTGCGATTGACCCTGGCGCAGATAGCATCAATTGATGGCAGTGGAGGGGTTGACCAGAGTCGCACTCAAGGCGGCCTGCACCTGTGCGATGCGTCGCTCGGCCTCTTCGGTGCTGAGGGCACGCTGCTCTGCCAGCCAGCGGAACTTGCCCACCTCTCGGTCGAGGCCATTGTCCAGGTTGATATCGCCGTACAAAGCCAGCAGCTGGCTTTTTTTGCGTGACTGGATTTCGTCAATGATCTGATCATGGCTTTTGGCATCCTGGATGACCCAGACGCTGCCACGTTCAGCGGAAAAAACGGTGTAGGTGACCTTGCTCAAGTGGGCCCACAACAGACAAGCCAAGCCCAGCAGCAGCCAAAACCCGGTTCCGCTCAAAGACCTGGCGCTGACCAGTGCGTAGCCCACCTGCACCAGACCCAGGACCGCCCATAAAAACCCAACATTTCTGAGCCACATATTCTGCTCAATACGCGTCGAGGATTTGAGGGGAAAGTCGGCGTAGACCATGTCGACATCACCCGATCCGGACTTGTCACGGTAGGCGAAATTGAAGCTGTCTGCACCAAAGGTGAAGGTATGCCGATTGGAGAGCTTCTTCTGTTCTATCTTCATGGCCGGTCACTCATGGGTAGGAAATGGAAGGGATGATGCCAGACGCCGGGTTGTACCACCACCCTCAGAGCACCCAACAAGAGAGTTACATCAAAAAGTGACTCCAGCCCTTATTTCAAAAGGGCTAGGTGCTCCATAAACAGAAGCAGACCATGGCAACTTCAAGCATTGGCTGGCGCCGCATCCCAACATATTCTCAGCGGTGCAGCCCGGTTTGGGTATCCCCCGTTTGGGGGAAATTGGCAAAAAACCGCTGCGCCCAGGAGTGCACATCAGGTCAAGCAGCGCGCCGCTGTGCTGGCACCGCGTCACAGGCCACACATCTCTTCGGCATAAGCGGCTCCCTGCATGCTGGCGCCAGTCAAAACGCAAAGGGCTTCGGGCAGGGCTGGCAGATGCGGCCGCCGACCTCAACGCGCCGGTTGATGGGTATGCAGCGAGTAGGCCAGGTCCATACGATCCACATCGTCGATGGACATGATGGGTGCGTACATCAGGTCAGCCGGGTCGCTGCTGCGTTTCCAGCCCATGCGCATTTCACCCACGATGCGCAGCAGCATCTTGGCCACGCGCGCACCCACCACCTCGTTGCTAGCCGGTGTACCGTTGTTGGTGTAGAGCAGGCGCGCAATCGACAACACCGAGGTGTTGGCCATCGGGCTGTGGCTGGAGTACTGGAAGCGGAAGTTGCGGCTTTTGGAGTTGATGTCGTGGTCAGTCAGCACGATGTAGTAGGTTCTGGGCGACACCTCTCGCAACATGCGGCCAACACGAGCCCCCAGGGGAAAGTAGTCCTCGGCCGGATACTGGTTGGTGCCCGCAAACGGCTCGATGCCATCGGATGGCGCCCACATGGTTGCCTTGATCCACAGGCCAGTTGCCTTGCTTAGCGCTCGGGCAATCTCACCCACGGCATCCACTGAAACGCCATCGGTGGGGATGATGTAAACATTGACCGCATCGGCTGGGCTGGCCTGAGGCAGGTCCAGGTTCTGCGCGTGTGCGGTGAAGCACACGGGGAAAGCTAGGAGCAGGTGGCGGCGGTGCATGAGGCGGCTCAGGCAAGGCTACTGGCAAATTCCTGCGCTTCAATAAACGCTTTGCGAAACTTCATGGGCTCGGCGATGCCGTCAACCGTTGCCTGAGGAAGACCGCCACCCGAGATGGCCAAGGTACCAAAATCGAGCATACGGCCCAAAACACCCTGATCCACCTGAATGCTCTCGACCTTGTTGAGGTTCATTTCAATGGTCCGGCGCCTGATGAAACCATGTTTAACAATGATCCGCCGGTTGGTGATAGCCAGCTCTGTAGTTTTGAATTCAATGAATGCGGAAACGAGAAGCAGCAAGCCCAAGCCAAACAAGGGCGTCAAAAGGACACCAAACACAATCAAATGCCATACAGACCACAGGCTGACACGCCCAGAATGGACGAGCTTCTCGTTGGTGACGAGTGCATCTTCAACATAACTTGCCATGTGCTGTTCCCCTGATGGTCGATTGATTGTTCATATGTTGGGATGCGCACGGACAGCTAAGAGAGGCCAAGTTGACTTTTCGCCGTCGCTACGAGTAGTTCTTTCATGAGGTCAAAGCTCAAGGAACCACCCACTGACTTTGCTTTTTCCTTGGCAGATGACCAAATCGAGTTGCTTCGTGCGGCCTCAATGAAATCATGTCCTTTCCAAGTGACGCTGATAAGTAAGGCTGTTGGACTCGTGCCGTCCAGTGTGGAAGAGTCCGCAGCTTCGACAAGACCTGCTTGTTGCATCAAATAAATGTGGTGACCAATTTGGTCCTCTGTGTAACCATTGAGTTTCGGGTTGCTATTCGCGTAGCCATTCTCGTGAGATGTGGCGTCTAAAAGGATCTGCCGGACCAGATCAATATCTCGCTTCATTTACTCATTCCTTGCGAATTGCTACAGATCGGAGAATGGGCCTTAGCTACTTCCCCCCATTCTCAGCGGCCCTGAGCAGTTTGAGTAGCCCCCGTTTGGGGGTGATTGGCAAATAAACCACTTCCATCAACAACCTTTGGGAGTTGAGAACTCGATGCGTTTTGGCTTCTTATCCGAGGGCAACAGCCACTCGCCAGCAGGGAAGGTTTTGGGGTGGCGGCCGATTTGGCTGCGCCAAAACTCCGTTTTCTGGGCCTTTGACAGTATGAGGCCGCAGCCCCAATGCCGCCCCTGCCACCCACCGAAGCAGTTCGGGCCACGCAATTGGTTCTGGTGGACGCACCGAAGCGGTAAGGAAACTACAAAAAAGATAGTAAAAAACCCTTATTCAACAATGACCAGAGGCCAAAAAGTCATGCAACACCCC